>NZ_WTLH01000116.1 GCF_011421595.1 Streptomyces sp. YIM 98790
GGCGGGGACGGCGGCAGCGGCGGGGACGGCGGGCGGCCGACGGCCACCCCGGCCGCCGGCGACGCCTCCGGCACCGCGCCCACCCTGCCGCCCCCGCTGCGGCCGGAGCAGTGGCGCACCGCCTGCCTGGCCACCGTCACCACCCACGATCTGCCGCCCACCGCCGCCCGGATCGCGGGGGACGGCACCGGCTGGCTGGAGCTGCGCGAGGAGCTGGGGCTGCTCCGGGAGAAACCGGAGGCGGAGCGGGCGGCGTCCCGTGCCGAGACCGAGGACTGGCTGCGCTATTTCTCCCGGCTGGGCCTGATCGAACCGGGCGCGGGGGAGGAGGAGCGGATCACCGCCGCCTACCGCTTCCTGGCCCGCACCCCGGCCCGGCTGGTCGGGCTGTGGCTGCCCGACGGGGTCGGCGACCGGCGCCCGCAGAACGTGCCCGGCACCTGGCGCGAGTATCCCAACTGGCGGCTGCCGGTCGCGGACGCGCAGGGGCGGCCGGTGAGCCTGGAGGGGCTGACGGAGTCGGAGCGGCTGCGGTCGCTGGCCGCCGCCCTCCGCGAGGAGCTGGCCGCCCACCCGGCCGGCCGGACGGACGGGGCCGGAGCCGCGGGTCCGGCGGACGCGGCGGGTCCGGCGGGTCCGGCGGGTCCGGCGGCGGAGGATGCCGGGCACGCCGCGGGCCACCCCGGTGGGACGTGACCGTCCGGCGTTGGTTAGGTTGGGGGCGTGGTCAACAAGAACAACAAGCGTGCCGCCCGGGCCGGCACCGTCGCCCTCGCCGCCCCGCTGATGCTGCTGCTGTCGTCCCCCACCGCACAGGCGCTGATGCGGGACGACGGCGACGACCCGGGCACCGGGCTGAGCGTCTTCGAGACGCTGACGGTCTTCGTGGTGCTGCCGCTGGTGCTCTTCGCGGTCATCACCGGTCTGGTGGTGCTGGCCGACCGCCGGAGCGGCGGCCGCACGCGCACCTGAGCGGTTTCACGTCACAGCACACACAGCGGTCACGTCACACCGGCCGGGCAGGTCCGCAGGGGACCGGTCCGGCCCCCGGTGCGGCCGCGGACCCGCTCAGCCGGGCGTGCCGGGGTGGGTGGCGCAGACCAGCTCGGTGTCGCCGTTGGTGATCCAGTACCAGTAGGTGGCGCCGTCCCGCGGCGAGCGGGCGCACGGCCGCTCCGGCTCGGTCTCCGGGGCGGGCATCACCCCGGTGATCTCCAGCACGGTGTTGTGCGGCTCCGGTATCTCGGCCGCGCCGGCGGAGCAGTCCAGCCGCACGGTGAGATCCGCCTCCTCCATGCGCACCCCGCCGTCCGCGGTGCCGACGAGGCTGGCCACGAAGCACTGCCCGGTGCGGAACTCGCGCTGGAAGCACACGGCCGTGGTGCGGCCGCCCGCGTCGGTGTAGAAGAAGTGGGCGCGGCCGGTGCCGTCCGGGCAGTTGTGGGCGTTGGCCACCACACCCGTCACCCGGACGAAGGCGTTCTCCGACGAGCAGGGCACGGGCTGCGGCACAAAGCTGGTCCACTCCGCGTCGCCGGACTTGTGGTTGGACAGGCAGTCCCCCTCCTCCACCGCGCGGAACGCCCGGGCGGTGGGGTCGGGCTCGGGCTGCGGCCCGGCATCCTGCGGCTCCGCCCCGGCGCCCGCGGACGCGGCGGCGCCCGAGCTGTTGCCGGTCAGGGACGGCACCACGAGCAGCGCGAAGAGGGCCAGCACGATACCGAGCATCATGAGCTGCCCGCCGAACACCGTGGTCCGGGCATGGGCGCGCCCGTACCCCGGGCGGGGTCCCCGACCATTCACCAGCCCAGGCTAAATGCTTCGTGTGACAAAACGAACAGGGGGACGCGGAACCGTGCCGGCTCCGCGCCCCCGTCGCACACCTGCCCGACCTCCGGCGGCTGCTCAGGCCGTCGCGTCGGCGGCCTGAGCCTTCAGGGCCCGTTCCACCCCGGCGCGGTTCTCCAGCACCAGCCGGCGCAGCGCCGCGCTGGGCTGCGCAGACTCCAGCCAGGCGTCGGTGGCCGCCAGGTTCTCCCGCGAGATGTCCAGCGCCGGGTAGAGGCCCACCGCGATCTGCTGCGCCATCTCGTGGCTGCGGGTCTCCCACACGCCCTTCACCGCGGCGAAGTACTTCTCCGCGTACGGCGCCAGCAGCTCCCGCTGGTCGGGCTGGACGAAGCCGGCGATCACCGCTTCCTGCACCGCGTTCGGCAGCTTCTCGCTCTCCACCACCTTGGCCCACGCCTCCGCCTTGGCCTCGGCCGTGGGCCGGGCGGCCAGCGCCGTGGCCGCGTGCCGCTCACCGGCCGCGGTGGCGTCCCGCTGCAGCTCGGCGTCGATCTCCGCCTCGCCTGCCGCGCCGGTGGCCGCCAGCCGCTGCAGGAACGCCCAGCGCAGCTCGGTGTCCACGCTCAGCCCTTCCACCGTGCGGGAGCCGTCCAGCAGCCCGCCGAGCATGGCCAGCTGCTCCTCGGTGCGGGCGGTGGCGGCGAAGGCGCGCGCCCAGGCGAGCTGGTGGTCGCTGCCCGGCTCGGCCGCCCGCAGGTGCTCCAGCGCGGCCTCGGTCCAGCGGGCCAGCCCGGCCGGCCGCCAGTCCGGCGCCGCGTACAGGTCCAGGGCCAGCTTCACCTGCCGCTGCAGGGTCTGCACCACCCCGATGTCCGACTCCTTGCCGATGCCGGAGAGCACCAGCTCCAGGTAGTCGCGGGTGCGCATCTCGCCGTCCCGGGTCATGTCCCAGGCCGCGGCCCAGCACAGCGCGCGCGGCAGCGAGTCGGTGAAGTCGCCCAGGTGGCGGGTGACCACGGCCAGCGACTCCGGGTCCAGCCGCACCTTGGCGTACGACAGGTCGTCGTCGTTGAGCAGTACCACGGCCGGGCGGGCCCGGCCGGCCAGCCCGGGCACCTCGGTCAGCTCGCCGTCCACGTCCAGCTCGATCCGGTCGGTGCGGACCAGCTTCCCGTCCTCGCTCAGCTCGTACAGGCCGATGGCGATCCGGTGCGGGCGCAGCACGGGCTCGCCCGTGGCGCCCTCCGGGAGTGCCGGCGCCTCCTGCCGCACCGCGAAGGAGACGATCATGCCCTCGTCGTCGGTGGCGATCTGCGGGCGCAGGATGTTGATGCCTGCGGTCTCCAGCCACTTCCTCGACCAGGTCTTCAGATCCCGGCCGCTGGTCTGCTCCAGCGCGGTGAGCAGGTCGCCCAGTGTGGTGTTGGCCCAGGCGTGGCGCTTGAAGTACGCCTGCACCCCGCGGAAGAACTCGTCCATCCCCACGTAGGCGACGAGCTGCTTGAGCACCGAGGCGCCCTTGGCGTAGGTGATGCCGTCGAAGTTGACCAGGACGTCGTCCAGGTCCCGGATCTCCGCCATGATCGGGTGGGTGGAGGGGAGCTGGTCCTGCCGGTAGGCCCAGGTCTTCATCTGGTTGGCGAAGCTGGTCCAGGCGTGCGGCCAGCGGCTGCCCGGGGCGTGCGCCTGGCAGGCGATGGAGGTGTAGGTGGCGAACGACTCGTTGAGCCACAGGTCGTTCCACCACTCCATGGTGACCAGGTCGCCGAACCACATGTGGGCCAGCTCGTGCAGGATGGTCTCGGCGCGCATCTCGTAGGCCGCGTCCGTCACCTTGGAGCGGAAGACGTACTGGTCCCGGATGGTGACCGCGCCCGCGTTCTCCATCGCCCCGGCGTTGAACTCCGGGACGAACAGCTGGTCGTACTTGGCGAAGGGGTAGGGGAAGTCGAACTTCTCCTCGAACCAGTCGAAGCCCTGCCGGGTGACCTCGAAGATGTGGTCCGCGTCCAGGTGCTCCGCCAGCGAGGGGCGGCAGTAGACGGCGAGCGGGACCGTCCGCCCGTCCGGGCCCTGCCAGCTGCTGTGCACCGAGTGGTACGGGCCGGCGATCAGCGCGGTGATGTAGCTGGAGATCCGCGGGGTCGGCTCGAACTCCCAGACGTTGCCCTCTGCGCCGCCCGGCTGCGGCGTGGGGGAGTTGGAGATCACCGACCAGCCCTGCGGCGCGGTCACGGTGAAGCGGAAGGTGCCCTTGAGGTCGGGCTGCTCGAAGCAGGCGAACACCCGCCGGGCGTCCGGCACCTCGAACTGGGTGTAGAGGTAGGTCTGCTGGTCCACCGGGTCGACGAACCGGTGCAGCCCCTCACCCGTATTGGTGTACGCGCAGTCCGCCACCACCCGCAGTTCATTGGCGCCCGCCGCCAGTTGCGGAAGGGCGATCCGGGAGTCGGCGAAGACCTTCTCCGGGTCCAGCGCCTCCCCGTTGAGGGTGATGTCCCGCACCGCGGGCGCCACCAGATCGATGAAGGTCGGCGCGGCCTCCCGGGCCTCGAACCGCACGACCGTCTCCGAACGGAAGGTGCCGCCCTCGGGCGCCCCGGAGATGTCGAGCGCGATCTCGTAGCCCTCCACGCGGAGCAGCCGCGCGCGCTCGCGCGCCTCTTCCCTCGTCAGATTGGTGCCAGGCACTTGTGGTGACTCCTTCGCCATACGACTGCGCCGTTAACGGGTTCTGTCCGGCGTCCGTGCAGTGGACGGCTCCCGCCGTGCCGTCATCCTTCCACGCCGACCCCGGCCGGGGCGCGCCGAAATTCCGCGCCCGGCCCGGAACCCGGGCCCGCGCCGCCGTCTGTGCGCGCGTACGGCCCCGACACCCGGGTCGGACGCGCGGATCACCGCTCGCGTCTCCGCTCGGCGCGCAGGCCCTCTGCGAGGAGAACGCATGCGGCAGCGGTGATCGAGGTGCCCATGCGCTCGGCGTACGCCTGGACGGGACCGCCCGGGATCTCGCCGCCGGTGACCGGCCAGGGCGACCGTCCTGACCGGCCCGGCTCACTCCAGCAGGGCGGAGACGAACTCGTTGCGGAAGATGCCGTACGGGTCGATCTCGGCGGCCAGCCGGCGGAAGTCCGGCATCCGCTCGTAGCAGGCGGCGACCGTGGCCGGCACCCGGGTGGTGATCTTGCCCCAGTGCGGGCGGGCGCCCAGCGGCATCAGCCGGTCCTCCACCTCGGCCAGCACCGGCAGCACCGCCTCCGGGTCCTTGCGCCAGGTGAAGTGGAAGGCCACCGAGTCCCGGCCGTGGCACGGGCTCAGCCACTGCCCGTCGGCGGCCATGGTGCGGATCTCGGAGACCAGCAGCACCGGTGCCACCTGCTCGCCCAGTTCGGTCAGCGCGGCGATGGCCTGCGGCGCGGCGGCGCGCGGCAGGAACAGCTCGGACTGGAGCTCCTCGCCCCGGCTGGGCGTGAACTCGGGGCGGAAGTGCGGCAGCCGCTCGTGCCAGGGGCCGGGCACCCCGCCCTGCACGGTGCAGAACTCCGCCGGCATGCCGGGCACCGGATGCCAGGGCCCGTCCGCCGGGCGCCCGCCCATCCACTCCCGGCCCGGATGGTCCCGGCCTCCCGCCTCGTCCGTGCGCCGCTTGAGCACCACCGTGCCGGGCACGCCGCCGCCGTCCCCGGCATGCCAGCCGGTGAAGGTGCTGACGCTGTACGCGGCGCCGAAGACCTCGTCGAACCGCTCCGCCACCACCGTCATCGGCACCCCCCGGTACACCCACTGGGCCACCTCGAAGGCGGGCTCGATGTCCAGGGTGAGCTCGGTCACCACGCCCAGCGCGCCCAGGCTGACCACCGCGCCCGGGAAACGCTCGGGATCCGCCTCGCGGCTCAGCGTCAGCTCCTCCCCGCCGGGGGCGATCAGCTTCACCGCCGACACGGCGGCGGCCAGGCCGGGCCGGCGGTCGCCGGAGCCGTGCGTGCCGGTGGCCACCGAACCGGCCACCGAGATGTGCGGCAGCGATGCCATGTTGGCCAGCGCGAAGCCCTCGGCGTGCAGCGCGGCAGCCACCTCGGCGTAGCGCATGCCGGCGGCGACGGTCACGGTGGCGCGCTCCCGGTCCAGCTCGAACACCGGCGGCAGGCCGTCCACCCGCACCAGATCGCCGTCGGTGGCGGCTATCAGATTGAAGGAGTGGCCGCTGCCCAGCACCCGCACCTTGCGGGCCACCGAGACGATGCGGCGCAGTGCGTCGTGAGAGGCCGGCCGGTGCAGCCGGGCGGCGTCGAAGGTCACATTGCCCGCCCAGTTCTGGGCGGGGGCACCGGCGGTGAGCATGCGTGTCTTCCTGATCTGCTCGGGGACGGGCGGAACGGGCGGAACGGGCGGAACGGGCGTGGCGGGCGGAACCGGCGTGGCGGGTCGTGGCGCGACCACGCCCGAGACTGTATGACGAAACCGTTTTCCCGGACAGGGCCGCCGGGCGCGATGCCACCGCACAGGCGTCCGACAGCCGTCGGATAAGGTCCGGAGCGATGACCGACCTCTCTCTGCCGGCCTTCGTGGCACTGGCCCTGGCCGCGCTGCTGGTCGGCTTCGCCAAGACCGCGATCGGCGGGGTGGCCGCGCTCAGCGTCGCGGTCTTCGCCGCCGTCCTCCCGGCCCGCGAATCCACCGGCGCGCTGCTGCCGCTGCTGCTGGTGGGGGACGTCTTCGCGGTCCGCGCCTACCGCAGGCACGCCGACTGGCCGGTGCTGCTGCGCCTCTTCCCCTCGGTGGCCGCCGGGGTGCTGACCGGCACGGTCTTCGTCGCCCTGGTCGACGACACCGTGATGCGGCGGACCATCGGCGCGGTGCTGCTGGCCGTCGTCGCCGTGCACGTGTGGCAGAACCGCAGGGCCGCGCGGGCCGCCGCGCGGACGGCGGCCGGCCCGGCCCCGGACGCGGGGGCGGCCCCGGCCGGCCCGGCCCCGGCGGGGCGGCACCACCTGCGGACTCTCGTCTTCGGCCTGCTGGCCGGCTTCACCACCATGGTCGCCAATGCCGGGGGCTCGGTGATGGCGCTCTATCTGCTCTCGGCGGGCTTCGCCATGCTCGGTTTCCTCGGCACCGGCGCCTGGTTCTTCTTCCTGGTCAATCTCTTCAAGGTGCCGTTCAGCGCCGGGCTGGGGCTGATCGACGGGCAGTCGCTGCTGCTGGACGCCGCGCTGGTCCCGGCGGTGGTGGCGGGCGCGCTGATCGGCCGGGCCGTCATCCGCCACATCGACCAGAGGGTGTTCGCCCGGCTGGTGCTGGGCTTCACCGCGCTCTCCGCGCTCAATCTGCTGCGCTGAGCGGGTGCGGGGTCGCGGGGAGGGCTCCCCGCACCCGCCCAGCGGGCCGGATCACCGCACGGTGATCGACGTGGGGGCGGGGTTGCCGCCGGAGAAGGTGCCGTTGAAGCCGAAGGCGACCTGGCCGCCGCTCGGCACGCTGCCGTTCCACTGGGCGTTGGTGCAGGTCACGACGGCGCCGCTCTGCGAGCAGGTGGCGTTCCAGGCCTGGGAGAGCTGCTGGTCCCCGGGCCAGGTCCAGCTGGCCGTCCAGCCGTTGAGCGAGCCGCCGGAGCAGGAGATCACCACCTCGCCGGTGAATCCGCCCGGCCACTCGTTGGCGTTCCGGTACGCGGCGGAGCAGCCGTTGCCGTTGCCGCCCGTGGTCCCGCCGTTGGTCGTGGTCCCGCCGTTCGTGGTCCCGCCGTTGGTGGTCCCGCCGTTGGTGGTCCCGCCGTTGGTGGTCCCGCCGTTGGTGGTCCCGCCGTTGGTGGTCCCGCCCGTGGTGGTGCCGCCGCCCGGCCAGGCGGTGTCCAGCCATCCGGCGCGCTGGGTGAGCCAGTTCCGCATGTGCTGGATGTGGCCCTGCCAGGTGCTCTCGGTCGGGGTGATGAAGAAGCCGACGGTGGGGCTGGTCAGGTTCGGCCACTTCTGGAAGTTGCGCTGGGCGGCGTTGGCCAGCGGCTGGGTCAGCGCGCTGATCCGGGCGCCGAGCTGCTGGTCGGAGAGCACGCCCTGGCGCAGTTCCTGCCAGCGCGCCCGCAGGGTCCGGTCGAAGGCCGGGTCGGCGATCAGCCGGGTGAACCAGTCGTGTGCCGACGGCTGCCGGGTCTGCTCGTACTGCCAGCCCTGGATCTGCTGGTTGTTGAAGAAGCCGCCGACGCCGAAGGCCAGGTCGTAGTCCCACAGCGGCCCGGCGAAGATCTTGCCCTCCCGGTCCTTGTAGAAGTACTGGCTGCGGATGTAGGAGTCCATCTCCCGGGACAGCTCATTGAGGATGATCTGGTCGGCGAAGGACTGCACATCGATATAGGCGGGATAACCGGTCTGCGGATCGGACGGATTCGCGCTGCGCAGCGCATTGTGGAACTGCTGGAGATGCTGCGTGAGCCATTGGCGCTGCTGGCTGTTGATGTCGTCCGGGTCGTGGACCTCCAGGTACTGCCAGCAGTTGGCGGTGCCGCCCGGGCACTGCAGGATCGGCTCCTCGGCCGCCATCCACTCGAACTTGAAGATGTAGCCGCCGGAGATGGCCGGCAGGGTGGTGTCACCGTTCCTGAGCTGCTTCAGGTCCAGCCGGTTCTTCTGGTTCTTGATGGTCTCCACCAGCATGTAGACGCCCTGGTAGTCGTCGGCGCCCATGGGCTGCCCGTCCAGGTTGAGATACAGCTCCACGAAGGCGTACCGCGGTGCCTGCATTCCCATGGCCCGGCCCAGGTCGTAGACGAAGGCGTCGTGGATCAGGGTCTTGTCGGCGAACGGGCCGCGGAGCACCCAGTCCGCCTCGGCGGGCATGCCCAGCACCGGCAGGTCGAGATCGTCGTCCTCGTTGTCCCGGAACTCCAGCCGGTAGGGGGCCTTCTCGAAGCTGGCGGAGGACTGGCCGCGCAGGTGGAAGGCGGCCCGGGTGGCCAGGGCGGGCGCGGCGGAGACCGAGGTGGTGCCGCCCGCCGACTGCGGCTCCATGACCATGGTGGCCACGTCGGCGTACTCGCGGCCCGGCTTGCCGCCGCCGTAGGCGTCCATCACCAGCAGCGGCAGGTCGTGGCCGGTGGTCACGTTGTGGGCGATGTACAGGGCGGTGCCCGGTTCGCCGCTGGCGGTGCCGCCCACGAATGCCTGGGCACGCAACTGCGTGGTGGTGGTGAAGCGCAGTGGTGTCCCGTTGTACGCCGGTGAGCTCGCGGTCGGGAGGCTGCCGTTGGTGGTGTACCGGATCTGGGCGTTGTCGATGCCGGTGCCGAGCGCCACCGACACCTCGCCGCGGAACGTCCCGCTGGGCACGGAGAAGGTGATGTCCCCGGTCAGCTCCTCCTCGGCCGCGGCCAGCGCCGCCGCGTCGGCCCTGGCGTCGGCCTTCGCCTCGGCGGCGGTGGCTGCGGCGTCCGCCGTGTCCGCGTCCGCTGCCGCCGCCGCGTCCGCCGCGGCCTCCTCCGCCTGCCCGGAGGGCGGCCCGGAGCCGGCCGTCGCGGGCTCACCCGCCGCGCCCGACACCCATAGTCCTGTCATGATTATGACAAACGCTGCCGCCAGTGCGGCAACCGTACTTGTGCGTTTCCTGCGCACAGAACTGCACCTCGTTTCGTCAAGTGAGAACGGCGGAGGCCACCGGCTCCCCGGCCGCCGGCACCGGGATTCCGGCGAACCGGACCCCCGCGGGCGGCGCGGCGCGGCGGACCGCCCCGGCGAAATCCCGGCGCAGGGTGCGCCGCCACGGTCCGGCGGGAAGCTGCGGTCGCAGCGCGGCCAGGCCGGTGGCGTACTTGGAGATCCGCCGGGGCCGGCAGTGGTGGCGCCACAGCAGCCGGTCCACCTGCGAGGCCGTGGAACCGGTCTTGGTCTCCACCACCGCCATGCCGGGCAGCAGCAGCTCGTGGTCGCCGTCCCGCCACAGCAGGCCGGTGTCGATGGTGACCCGGCTGTCCGTGTCCGGGAGATAAAGGGTGGTGCGGTGGTACCGGGTGCCCAGCACGGGGGCCAGGCGCAGGCGCCGCGGCTCGCCGGCCACCCGCCGGTCCGCCAGCACGCCGTCGACGAACTCGCGGCCGGGTTCCACGGTGGCGTACTGGTGCGGATCGTAGGGCAGGCGCTGCTTGACGGTGCTGCCGCGCGGCCCGCAGGTCTTGACCTCCAGCCAGCACTCGGCGGACTCCTCGTACACCCGGGTGCGGATCTTGAACCTGCGACGGTGGCGGTGCGCGGTGAGGTGGTAGCTGCGCAGGTCGGGGGTGTCGAAGTAGAGGGAGCGGTACGCGAAACGGCGGGCGCCGCCGATCTCCAGCACCCGGGTGCCCGGCGGCAGCCGGTCCAGCAGGGTGTGCAGCACGGCGGCCGGCAGCAGGTACTTGCGGTCGATCCGGGTCTGGAGCATCGCGCACGCCATCAGCTCGTCCAGACCGATCGGCGCCATCCCGTCCAGCGCCTCCAGCGGGGCGGTCACGACCGCCCCGCCACGGCGGCCGGGCCGTGGCCGGCGGCGGCCGGCGGGTGTGCGGGGTAGGGCGGGGGCGTGACCGGGCCGCCCTTGGCGCGGACGGGGTGCGCGGGCCGGTAGCGCACGTCCACCACGGTGGTGTCGTTCACCAGATCGACCCGCTGCACGCTGACCGAGTGGACACGGGCGCCCAGGGTCTGCTCCAGATGCGCCACCAGGGCGGTGTGGTCGGTGAGCGCCGTGTCCAGGACCATCACCTGGCGCCGGTAGCGGCGCATCAGCCGGGGGTGGTCGCCGACGAAGAGGACGGCCAGGACCAGCGCCATCAGCCCGCCGGAGCGCCAGATGTTGTCGGTCTGCATGGCGCCGAGCAGGCCCAGCGCCAGGGAGGAGAAGTAGTAGGCGACTTCGTGCTGTTCCAGCTCGGTGGAGCGCAGCCGGATGATCGACAGCACGCCGAAGAGGGCGAGTCCGAGTCCGAGTCCGGTGCCGGCGCCTGCTGCGGTCAGTGAACTGGCCACCGCCAGCACGCCGACGTTCACCCCGAGGCAGGCCACCACCAGGTCCCGCCGCCGGTGGCGGGGGTAGTAGAGGCCGAAGACCAGGAGGCTGACCGCGGCGATATCACTGACGAATAAGGCGACCTGCGCCATGTCGTCTCCTTCCGCTCGGTGATGTGGGGGGTCCGCGCGGGTGAACGGAAACTTATCGAGAAGTTATCGGAACGCTAAGTTTCGCACCACGGCCCCCGCCACTCACATCAAGCCGATCTCACCTCCCGTTCACCCGTGATCAACGATGCGCGGTGCTTCTGTTCACGCGCGGTCCCGCCAGCTCAGGCGCGTACTCCGGCGCGCCGGCCGCCCCTGGTGCCGGGCGACCGGAAATAGTGCCCCCGTTACCGATAATCTTCCGGAAAAACTTCCGGAAACGGCCGGCTCGTGTTCAGCCGGTGAAGGAATCCGGGCCGTAGTGGCCCCACGCCGCAAAGACCCCCCGTGCGTGCTGCCGCAGGTGCGGGCCACACCCGGCGGACCGTCCTTTGCGGTCCGGCCTGCGGGGAGGTCGGATGCCGGACGGCCCGGCTCCTGTGGGGAGCCGGGCCGCCGGGTGGTGCGGGTGGTGCGGGGTGGTGCGGTTACTGGGCGAGGCTGGTGATGATCACGTTGCCGCTGCCCGTGGCCGTGCCCCGCTCGTTGCGGAGTTTGATGGAGGCGAACAGGTCGCGCTCCTCGGGCAGTTCCGTCCCGGCGGAGAGAGTGAGGCCCGCGCTGAGCGAACCGGACTCCCCGTGGCCGAGGCTGATGCTGCCGTCCGCGCTCACCGAGCCGAAGACCGGGCTGTTGAAGCCGTCCATGAAGTCGTACTCGGTGGTGCCGGCCGGGACGCTCCAGCCGTGGACCTCGATGGTGTAGGTGCCCGGTTCGGGGTCCTCGACGGAGATGTACTCGTCCGAGGTGGCGGAGGTGGAGGAGCCGATCTCCTCGCCGTCCCGGTACAGGTACAGGTCCAGGTCGGCCGTGGTGTCGGCCGGGTTGCCGATCGCCGTCTCGAAGAAGGTGACGGTGTCGTCGAGGACGATCTCGTCCACGACGACGTACTCGTTGTCACCGACCGTCGGGCGGGCGGTGAGCACCGAGCCGAGGTCACCGCCGTCCACCGTGCCCGTCACCGGGGCGAAGTGGTTGGTGATCTCCCACGACAGCGGGATCTCCTCGCCGACCGGGGCGTCCTCGATGACCGTCTCGGCCGGGTCGAAGGTGGCGCCGTAGGCGGTGGCGTCCAGCGTGTACGGCTGGTCCAGCAGCGGCGAGGTGCGGCGGGCGTCGACGTTCAGCTCCCAGACCCCGGGAATGGGGTTGGCGTAGGAGCGGACGTCCGGCCGGCAGGTGTTCCGCGGGTCCTCGTAGTTGTTGTAGCAGGAGTAGACCGCGGTGTTGTCGACCGGGTAGCCGTACGGGTTGTTGGCCAGCCAGCGGGTCTGGCTGCCCTCCGCGAGGCCGCTGATGGCGACCTCCAGCGTGCCCGCGCCCTCCGGCACCCGCACGTAGTACGGCTCCGGGTTGTTGCGCTTGACCTGGTCGCTGAACTGCGCGGTGAAGTCCGGCGAGTCCAGGTCCACCGGCACCACGATGGTGGCCAGCAGCTGCAGCGTCGTGCCGCCGCTGCGCAGGTCGATCAGCTCGATCAGGGTGGAGTGCACCCCGGTGGACTTCGGCTTGGCCTTGATCTTCACGGTGACCGGCTTGTTCTTGGGCAGCCAGACGCCGTCGTGGCCGACCACGGAGAAGGTCTTGTCCGCGTTGTTGGCCAGCTTGACCGGGTGGTAGACGGGACGGTCCGGGCCCGTGGTGCGGGTGAGCGTGACCTCATAGGTCTCCGACTTGCCCACGGACGGCGCGGTCTCCCGGTCGTAGATGCCCCGGCCGGTGTGCGGGGTGGCCAGGAACTGCGAGAGCACGTGGTCGACCGGGGCCTGCACCTCGTACTCG
Source organism: Streptomyces sp. YIM 98790 (assembly GCF_011421595.1). Taxonomy (GTDB): domain Bacteria; phylum Actinomycetota; class Actinomycetes; order Streptomycetales; family Streptomycetaceae; genus Streptomyces. The sequence continues at coordinate 12,753 of NZ_WTLH01000116.1, forward strand.
TAGGGCGAGACGCCCAGCACTTCGCTGAGCCAGATGCGGTACCAGGCGCCCGTGGTGTTCAGCAGGCCGCCGCCCTGCTCGTACGCCTGCTCGCCCTTGATGCGCTTGGCCGAGGAGGCGAGGGCGGTGCGCAGCTCGGCCGGGCTGACCTCCAGGCCGTACCGCTTGGCCGCGGACAGCAGCAGCGCCGCCGCGCCCGCCGCCTGCGGCGAGGACATGGAGGTGCCGTTGGCCATGCCGTAGCCCGGCGGCAGGTCGTAGCCGGCGTCGGGCACCGGCGAACCGGCCTGCCAGGTGGGGATGGTGGAGATGGCCGCGCCGGGCGCCACGATGTCCGGCTGGAAGTCGCCGTCCGCGCGCGGGCCGCGCGAGGAGAACGGGAAGAGGGCGTAGTCGACGTCGACGACCGAGCCGTAGTTGGCCTCCCAGGTCTCCTTGGAGACCCCGGCGCCGACCGCCAGCACCTTGTCCGCCAGCGCCGGGTCGCCGATGGTGTTGATGCCCGGGCCCTCGTTGCCGGCCGAGATCACCAGCTGGACGCCGTAGGTGTCGATCAGCTCGGTGTAGAGGCGGGCCCGCGCGTTGTTGCCGTCGTTGAGGACCGGCAGGCCGCCGATCGACATGTTGACCACGTCCACGCCGCGGTTGACCACCATGTCGATCATGCCCTCGGTCAGGGCGTAGGAGGAGCAGCCGCTGCCGAAGAGGCAGGCGCGCGAGGAGACGATCGTGGCGCCGGGTGCCGCGCCCTGCATGTCACCGCCGAACAGGCTGTTGCCCGCGGTGATCCCCGCCACGTGCGTGCCGTGGTAGTTGTCGATGATGCCGATGTTGACGAAGTCCCGCTTCTGGCCGACCCACGAGCCGCCGTACGGGTCCATCGGCACGTCCTTGCGGATCTCCACCACGAACGGGATCTCCTCGGAGATCTCGGTGGCGGGGTCGTCCTCGCCGAACACGGCCACGTCGAAGTCGTCCGCGTACGGGGTCATGGCCTCGTCGTCGGCGAAGTCGCCGTTGTCGTTGAGGTCGACGGTGACGGTGCCGGCCGCCGGGTCGTAGAGCACGCCCCACAGGTCGGTGGTGTCGCCGTCCAGGTTCATGTCGCCGTTCATGTCGCCGCCGGCGGTGGCGGACTCCCGGAAGACGTTGAGGAAGTAGTCGCCCTCGGGGATGGTGAACTCGCGGCCGGCGTAGGTGACGGTGCCGGCGGAGACCTCGGTGACCATGGGCCGCCAGGTGAGGTCGCCGTCCAGGATCGGGTCGGTGGCGGTGACCGAGTCGACGATCTTGCGCTCGCCGGTGGTGGTCTCCTGGAGCGCGGGGTGGGCGACGTCGACACCGGTGTCGAGCACGCCGATGGTGATGCCGCGCCCGTCGGCCTCGGGGTGCTTCTTGATGAAGTCCACCGTGCCGATCTCGTTGGTCGGCATGTACGGGTTGTCGGCCGGGGTGGAGGCGTCGGGGCCGGTGTAACCGCCGCTGCCTCCTTGGTTCTTGCCGCTCTTGTCGGTGCCGACGAGACCGGGGACCGGGTCCGGGACCTCGATCATCTCGTTGACGTCGATGGCGAAGACGGAGGAGTTGCCGCTGGCCTTGTCGAGGAGCTTCTTGGCCCCGGGGGTGGTGACGGTGGCGCGCACATAGCCCACGGAGTCCTCGGTGTACCCGATCGAGGTTCCGTCGACGGCGTCCAGGTCCTTGGCGACGTCGGCGGTCTCGCCGGGCTCCGCGGCGATGAGCAGGGTGACGTGGGGGTCACCGGCCTCCTCCGCCGCCTTGATGCGGCTGAGGTCGGCTGCGGTGTACTTCTCGTCCTCCGCCGGCTTGTCCAGCGCCGGTTCAGGGTTCTCCTGATCGGCGAAGGCTGGGGTGGCACCGGTGGCTGCCAGTGCGACGGCGACGCCCGCCGCGAGTGCGGCACGGGTCAGGCGGCGTCTTGCCGGCGGTCGGGAGGATGCTGACGGCTTTATCCGTGTCATGACCATCCTTGTTCGGTATCCGGGACAGGATGGCCGGTAATCATACGGAACTGCGCTTAACTTGTGGGACGTTGAAAGAAAGTTGACGGATATCTGCCAAATGTGCGGATGTTCGGTGGCGCCGAAACCGGAAGGAACGGTCATTCGGCGCCCACGATTCCTACCCCCGGCCGGCCCGTGTCATGGCCCGTGCCGCCGTTTCGTTACCGGGGCCCGAAGGCCGCGCGGGGCTGCCGGGGCCGCGGGGGTCAGCGGGGCAGCACCACCACATGGACGGGCGGCCGGCGCTCCTCGCCGCCGTGCAGCGCGGCGCGCACCACCTCGGCCTGCTGCTCCGGGGCGTCCCGCAGCCTGCGCGGCGTCAGATGGACCACCGCGATGCCCGCCCGCTCCAGCACCTCTCGCTTGCGCGCGTAGTGCAGCCGGCCGTCGTCGCCGGGGGCCTCCTCCGGCGCCGCGGGGCCGCCGCCGTCCGGGCGGGGCGCGCGGGAGTCGATCTCCACCGCAACGGCTTCTTCCGGCCAGTACGCGTCCACCCCGCCCAGGAACGGGCCGCCGGGCAGCCGCAGATCGACGTTCCAGAACGGCTCCGGCAGGCCGGCGCCGCGCACCAGCCCGATCAGCCGCTCCTCGGCCAGCGCCCGGCCCTCGGCCATCAGCATGTCCACCGCACCGGCCACGTGCCGCCGCGACAGCAGCCGGGCGCGGCCCAGTTCGCGTACCACGGCGGCGGGTTCGCAGTGGCCGTCCTGCACGGCCTCGGCCAGCAGCCGGCGCACCGCGGCGGGGTCGGGGGTGCGGCCCACGGCATCGGCCAGGGCGCGGGGCACGGGGGCGACCGGGAAGCCGTCCAGCCGCTGCGGGCGGGGCAGGCAGTGCGCACGGACGATGCGGGCGCAGCCGGTGGAGCGCAGCCGGCGGGTGCGCGGCACCAGGATGTCCAGCCGGTCCAGCGCGCCGAGCGGGGGAGCGGCGGCGAAACCGTGCAGGGCGAGCGCGGCCAGGCCGGTCACCATGGTTTCGCCCTCCCGGCCGCCGGTGTAGCGCAGCGCCGCCTGCAGCAGTTCCTCGCCGGTGGGGCGGCCGGAGTGCAGCAGGCAGACGCCGGGCAGCGGCATCTGCCACGGGCCGCCGGGGCGGCAACGGGCGTTGGTCTCGGCGGCGGTGATGCCGTGACGGCGCAGCTCGCGGACGGTCAGGACGCGGTGCCGGGCGTCGTCCAGCAGGCGCAGCGGCAGGGGGTGCGGGGAGAGCGGGGACTGCGGGGTGTTGTTGCTCATGCCGCCCCGATTCCCGTCCCCGCCGCCGCTCCCAACCTCCTGTTACAGAGTCGTCGACAAATCTGGACAAGACAGCACTAAAGCACACGCGTTCGGATGCCGATAATGAGCTGCCTCCGGCGCCTGCGGCACGCTCGGCCGCCCGCTGCCTGCGGCGGGCCTGCCGCCGGGCGCCCGGGGCGGACCGGGTTCTGGCGAACGGCATTGCGGCGCCGTGGCGCACGCGGCCCGCCCCGGGCGGCCGTCAGGCGGCGTCGTCGTGGGCCTGGGCGCGCAGGGTGCGGGCGAGATCGTCACGGGCCTCCAGGACCAGGCGGCGCAGCGCCGGCGCCGCCGCGGGATGGCCGGCCAGCCACTCGTCGGTGGCGGCCAGCGTGGTGCCGTCGCCGCCGGCCATCGGGAACAGGCCGCGCACCACCGCCATGCCGATCTCGATCGAGCGCTCCCGCCAGATCCGCTCCAGCGCCTGGAAGTAGCGCGGCGCGTACGGCGCGAGCAGCTCGCTCTGGCCCGGCTGGGCGAAGCCGTCGATCGTCGCCTCGGTCAGTGCGTTGGACAGCTTGTCCGACTCCACCACATCCGCCCAGGCGCGCGCCTTGACCTCCGCCGAGGGGCGGGCCGCCAGGCACCGCACCTGGTGCCGGGTGCCCGAAGCGGTGTCGTCCCGGGCCAGTTCGGCGGCCAGCCGCCGCTCATCGGCCCGGCCGTGCGCGGCCAGCGGGAGCAGGAACGTCCAGCGCAGCTCCTGGTCGACCTCCAGGCCGTCGATCCGGTCGCCGCCGTCCAGCAGGCCCTCCAGCAGCCGGAAGTCCGCGTCCGACACGGCGCACTCGGCGAAGAACCGCGCCCAGGCGAGCTGGTGGTCGCTGCCCGGCTCGGCGGCCCGCAGCTCGGTCAGCGCGGCCCCGGCCAGGGCCACCGCCTCCTGCGCCCGCCGCCGGGGGGCGGTGTAGCGCTCCAGCGCCGAGCGGGCCCAGGAGTGCACCATCTGCAGCACGCCGATCTCCGCCTCGGCCCCGCCGAAATTCCGCACCAGGGTGAGGAAGTCGCGGGCCGGCATCAGCGCGTCCCGGGTCATGTTCCACAGCGCCGACCAGCACAGCGCACGCGCCAGCGGATCGGCGATCGCCCCCAGGTGGGCGCGCAGGGTCTCCAGCGAGCGCTCGTCGAAGCGGGCCTTGCAGTACGTCAGGTCGTCGTCGTTGACCAGGATCAGGTCCGGCCGCGGCTGCCCGGCGAGCGCAGGGACGACCGTGCGCGGGCCCGTGACATCCGCCTCGGCCTGGGCGTAGCGCACCAGCGCGCCGTCCGCCTCGCGACGGTACAGGCCGATGGCCACCCGGTGCGGGCGCAGGACGTCCGTCTCGGCGCGCGGCGGGTTGGGTCCCTCGAAGACCGGGGCCTGCTGGGTGACCGACAGCTCGGTGATCCGCCCCGCGGAGTCGCAGACCGCCTGCGGGGTCAGCGCGTTGACCCCGGCGGTCTGCAGCCAGGCCCGGGCCCAGCCGCTCATGTCCCGCCCCGAGGTCTCCTCCAGCACCTGGAGCAGGTCCTTGAGCGTGGTGTTGCCGTAGGCGTGGCGCTGGAAGTAGCGCCGCGCGCCCTCCATGAAGGCCTCCCGCCCGGCATAGGCGACGAGCTGCTTGAGCACCGAGGCGCCCTTGGCGTAGGTGATGCCGTCGAAGTTCAGCTTGGCGTCCTGGAGGTCGCGGATGTCCGCGGTCACCGGGTGGGTGGAGGGCAACTGGTCGGCCCGGTAGGCCCAGGCCTTGCGGCGGTTCGCGAAGGTGATCCAGCCCTCGGAGAAGCGGGTGGCCTCGACCAGCGAGAAGGCGCCCATGAAGTCCGCGAAGGACTCCTTGAGCCACAGGTCGTCCCACCATTCCATGGTGACCAGGTCGCCGAACCACATGTGCGCCATCTCGTGCAGCAGGGTGTTGGCCCGGCCCTGGNCGCCATCTCGTGCAGCAGGGTGTTGGCCCGGCCCTGGTAGGCGGCGCGGGTGGTGCGGCCCCGGAAGACGTACTCCTCCCGGAAGGTCACGCAGCCCGGGTTCTCCATCGCGCCGATGTTGTACTCCGGCACGAACGCCTGGTCGTACTTGCCGAACGGGTACGGGTAGCCGAAGCGGTCGTGGAAGAAGTCCAGTCCCTGCTTGGTGACGGTGAAGATCTCGTCCGCGTCGAAGTGCTTGGCCAGGCCCTTGCGGCAGAGCGCGCCCAGCGGGATGTCGAGCACCGTGCCGTCCGGCAGATGACGCGTGTAGTGGTCACGCTCGTAGTGGTAGGGGCCGGCCACCACCGCCGTGATGTAGGTGGAGATGGGCCGGGTGGTGGCGAAGCGCCATGTGGCGTACGCGCCCACGGTGCCCGCCGGGCCGTCCAGAAGTTCCGGTTCGCCCTCCTGCGCGCCGTTGCTGAGCACCGTCCAGTGCGCCGGGGCGGTCACCCGGAAGGTGAACGGGGCTTTCAGGTCGGGCTGCTCGAAGTTGGCGAAGACCCGCCGTGCGTCCGCCGGTTCGTACTGGGTGTAGAGGTAGGTTTCGCCGTCCTCCGGGTCCACGAAGTGGTGCAGTCCCTCGCCGGTGCGGCTGTACGCGCACCGCGCGTCGACCACCAGCTCGTTCTCCGCGGCCAGGGCGGGCAGCGCGATCCGGCAGCCGTCGAAAACCCGCTCCACGGGGAGCGGATCGCCGTTCAGCGTGATGGAGTGGACGTGCGGGGCCAGCAGATCGGCGAAGCTGGAGGCGCCGGGCTCGGCGCAGCCGAAACGGATGGTCGTGGTGGAGCGGAAGGTACGGGGGCCGGAGGCGGGCGGAGCGTCGATGGCGGACCGCAGGTCGAGCGCCACCTCATACCCGTGCACGGTGAGCAGGCGGGCTCGCTCGCGGGCCTCGTCACGGGTCAGGTTCTCTCCGGGCACGGACCGACTCCCTCGTCTTTGCAATCTTCGTGTGTGCGCGCAAACGTCGGGTCAGCATCGCACGACGCGGTGACAGGGTGCACGGGGAATGTGACGCGCTTCGCCACAGTTGCTTTCGGCTGACATGTATCAGTACGCGGAGGAGAGACACGTGACGGAGAGCGCCGGCGGCGGCACGGTCGCCGAGGCCGATTTCTGGTTCGACCCGGTATGCCCCTGGGCCTGGATCACCTCGCGGTGGATGCTGGAGGTGGAGCGGCTGCGGCCGGTACGGGTGCGCTGGCATGTGATGAGCCTGGCGGTGCTCAACGAACCCCGGATGGAGGAACTGCCGCCGTCCTACGCCCGGCTGATGGAGGAGTCCTGGGGCCCGGCGCGGGTGTGCGTCGCCGCCGGGGAACTGCACGGCAGCGAGGTCCTCGGCCCGCTTTACACCGAACTCGGCATCCGCTTCCACCACGAGAAGCGCGAGCGGAACCGGGAGACGCTGGCGGCGGCGCTGACCGCGGCCGGCCTCCCCGGGTCGCTGGCGGACGCGGCCGGTTCGGGGGAGTGGGACGAGCGGCTGCGGGCCTCCCACGCCTCGGGCATCGGGCTGGTCGGACAGGACGTGGGCACCCCGGTGATCGCCGTGCCGGGCCCGGACGGCCGGCCCAACGCCTTCTTCGGCCCGGTGGTGACCCCGATCCCGCGCGGCGAGGCCGCCGCGCGGCTCTGGGACGGCGTGCTGCTGGTCTCGGCCACGCCCGGCTTCTACGAGCTCAAGCGCACCCGCGACGCCTCTCCCGGCTTCGACTGAACCCCCGCCCCCGCCCCCGCCCCCGCGGCGGCCTCCGGCCGCCGCGGGCCGCGCGCTGCCGCAGCCGGC
>NZ_WTLH01000117.1 GCF_011421595.1 Streptomyces sp. YIM 98790
CGCACTGCCCGCACCGCCCGCACTGCCCGGGCGGCGCTGGCAGCGCTCGCGGGCCTGGCCGCGCTGGCCGCTCTGCTGCTGGGGGCGGCACCGGCCGCGGGGGGCTCCGGCACCGGAGCCCCGCAGCAGGACGGCAGGCCCGGCGTTCTGCTGGCCGAGGTCGACGGCACCATCACCCCGGTCATGGCCGACTATCTGGAGTCCGCGGTGCGCACCGCCGAGGAGGACGGCCACCAGGCCCTGCTGGTGGAGCTGGACACCCCGGGCGGCCTGGACGCCTCCATGCGGGAGATCATCCAGGGCTTCCTGGACGCCGGGGTGCCGGTGGTCGTCCATGTCACACCCTCCGGTGCGCGGGCCGCCTCCGCGGGGGCGCTGATCACCTTCTCCGCCCATGTGGCGGCCATGGCCCCGGGCACCACCATCGGCGCCGCCACCCCGGTCGACCTCCAGGGCGGCGAGATCTCCGACAAGGTGCTCAACGACGCCGCCGCCTACGCCCGGGCGGTCGCCGAGGAGCGCGGCCGGAATGCCGAGTTCGCCGCCGAGACCGTCCGCGAGGGCCGGGCGGTCACCGCCGCCACCGCCCTGGAGCTGGGCGCGATCGACCTGGTGGCCGGGGACCGGGCCGGGCTGCTGGCCGCCCTGGAGGGCCGGGAGGTCGAGCTGGCCGGCGGCCGGACCGTGGTCCTGCACACCGAGGGCGCCGCCGTCACCGAACACCCCATGGGTTTCTTCCGCTCCCTGCTGCAGAGCCTGGCCAATCCCAATCTGGCGTTCCTCCTGCTGGCCGTGGGCGCGCTGGCCCTGCTCTACGAGTTCGCCGCACCGGGCATCGGCCTGGGCGGGGTGCTCGGCGTGATCATGCTGATCACCGGCTTTTTCGCGCTCTCCGTGCTGCCGGTGCACATCGCCGGTCTGGCCCTGATGGTGCTGGCCGCCGCGCTGTTCACGGCGGAGGTGTTCACCCCGGGGATCGGCGTGTTCGCGGCCGGCGGGACCATCGCGCTGCTGTTCGGCGGGCTGTTCCTGTTCGAGGGCGCGGTGCGGGTGAGCCCCTGGGTGCTGGTGCCCACCTCCGTGCTGATCGGTGCCGGGGCCCTGGTCGCGGGCCGGCTGGCCTGGCGCGCCCGCCGCGGCGCCCCGGCCAGCGGTGCCGAGGCGTACGTCGGCCGGGAACTGACCGTCGACTCGGTCACCGGTCCGGACACCGGCCCGCCCTCCGGCCCGGAGTCCGGGCCGGAGGGGCAGGCCCTGCTGGACGGCACCTGGTGGCGGGTGCGGCACCACGAGGGTGCGCCGCTGCGCCCGGGCCAGTCCGCGCGGGTGGTCGCCATGGAGGGGCTGACGCTGCTCGTGGACCCCTCCGCCGGCCCGGAGACCCGGCAGGCCCCGGATACCCCTGACGACAGTCCAGACCCGTCCGCAAAGGATTGATCCCCATGTCCACTGCCGTGCTGGCCCTGATCCTGGCGGCCCTGGCCCTGCTGATCCTGCTCGCCGCCTCTGTGCGGATCGCCAAGGAGTACGAACGCGGCGTGATCTTCCGGCTGGGCCGGGTGATCGGCGCCAAGGGCCCGGGACTGTTCTTCATCATCCCGATCGTGGACCGTATGGTGCGGGTCTCGCTGCGCACGGTCACCATGGACATCCCCGCCCAGGACGTGATCACCCGGGACAACGTCACGGTCCGGGTGAACGCGGTGACCTACTTCCACATCACCGATCCGGTGCGGTCGGTGATCGCCATCGAGAACCACTTCGCGGGCACCTCCCAGATCGCCCAGACCACGCTGCGCAGCGTGCTGGGCCAGACCGACCTGGACGACCTGCTCGGCAAGCGGGACGAGATCAACCAGCGTCTCCAGGAGATCATCGACAAGGTCACCGACCCGTGGGGCGTCAAGGTGAGCCTGGTGGAGGTCAAGGACGTGGAGCTGCCCCAGGCCATGCGCCGGGCCATGGCCCGGCAGGCCGAGTCCGAGCGGGACCGGCGGGCCAAGGTGATCCACGCGCACGGCGAGTTCGAGGCCGCGGAGACGCTGGGCCGGGCCGCCGGAACCCTGGAGGCGCACCCCGCGGCCATGCAGCTCCGGCTGCTGTCCACGCTGACCGAGGTGGCCAGTGAACGGAACTCCACCCTGATCTTCCCGGTGCCCGTCGAACTGCTCCGCATGGTCGACCGCTTCTCCTCCACCACCGGCAGCGGGCCCGGCGAGCCTCCCGGCGAGTGACTGCCGCCACGTGACTGCCGCCACGTGACTGCCACCATGGGCGGGTGCTGAGCGCCGACGAGTACCGTTCCCTGACCGCGGTGCGGATCGCCGCCGCGGTCCGCCGCCGGGAACTGTCCGCCGCCGAGGTCACCGCCGCCGCCCTGCGCCTGATCGCGGAGCGTGATTCCCGCTGCCGCGCCTTCGCCGAGGTCTGGCCCGGCCGTGCCGCTGCCCGGGCCCGGGAGACCGACGCCGCCGTCCGGGCCGGGGAGGACCTCCCGCTGGCGGGCGTGCCGGTCGCCGTCAAGGCCACCGAGGGCCTCACCTCCGTCCAGTCCGCCCGGCTGCTGGCGGCCGGGTGCGTCCCGGTCGGTGCCGGCTCGGTCCCCGGCCGGGGCACCGCCTGGCAGACCTGGGGCGCCACGCCGCGCGGCCCGACGCTCAACCCGTTCCTTCCCGACCGTTCCCCCGGCGGCTCCTCGGCCGGTTCGGCGGTCGCCGTGGCCACCGGCATGGTGCCGCTGGCCTCCGGCAGCGACGGGGCGGGCTCCCTGCGCATCCCCGCCGCCTGGTGCGGGGTCCTCGGCCTGAAGCCCACCAACGGCCTGCTCCCGGCCCGCGACCGCGCGGGCCTGAACACCGGCGGCCCGCTGGCCCGGCACGCGGAGGACGCCGCCGCCTTCCTCGCCGCCCTCACCGGCACCCCGGTGCGGCCCGCCCGTGCCTCCCGCACGCTCCGCGTGGCCTGGTCCCCCGACCTCGGCTTCGCCGGCACCGACCCGGAGATCGCCGCCGTCGCCGGGCGGGCCCTGGCCCGGCTCCCCGTCACCCGGACCGAGGCCGGTGTCCGCCTCCTGGACCCGGCCCCCGCCTGGGCCGCGCTGCGCTCCGGCGGCGACCCGGCGCTGCGCGGCCTCAACGACTCCCGCCTGGCCCGTCTCTTCCGGACCGCGGACCTCCTCGCCACACCCACCACCCCCAATCCGCCGCACGGCCACGACGGCCCGGGCGACCGCTACAGCACCGCGTTGACCTGGGCGTTCAATCTCAGCGGCCACCCCGCGATCAGCATCCCGGCAGGCTTCACCCCGGCCGGGGAACCCGTCGGCCTCCAGCTCGTCGCCCCGCATCACCACGAGCCGCTGCTGCTGGCCCTGGCACGGGCCGCGGACCGGAGAGCCTCCAGCACCGTGCGCGGGTGAGGGTCTCCCCTCCTGCGCCGCGACGCCCGGACGGCCGGCCGGGGCCCTGCCCGCCGGTCGCCCGATCGCCGCCGGACTGTGCAGGACGGCAGGACCGGCCCCATGGCCCGGATCTCCTGCCCCCTGATCGCCGTCCCCGTTGATCGCCGTCCCCGTTGATGACAGCGCCGTTACACTGAGCCACTTATATGAGCACTGTTATATTAGCGCTGTGACATCTTCCGATCCCACCGCGCGGCCCGATCCGTGGCGGCCGCTGCATGAGCTGCTCGCCGCCATGGACGCCGAGATCGAACAGATCTACCTCGCACGCGGCATCGAGGGGGTGCGGCCACGGTTCGCCTATCCGCTGATCCGGCTGGCCCACACCGGCCCCCTGACCATCGGGGAACTGGCGGAGTCCCTGGGCCGCTCGCACTCCGCCGTCAGCCAGACCGTCGCCGCCATGCGCCGGGAGAACCTGGTCACCTCCGAGCCGGGACCGGACGCCCGCACCCGGCGGATCGACCTCACCGAGCGGGGCCGGGAGCTGGTGCCCTTCCTGGAGGCCGAATGGCGCGCCACCCACGCGGCGGTCACCGAACTGGACGCCGAGATCCCCTACGCGCTCAGCACCGTGGTGGCGGACCTGCGGCGGGCGCTGGAACGCCGGGCGATGCGGCAGCGGATTCTCGACCACCTCCGCGAGCCCCCGCGATGAAGGGCCGCGTCCGCCTCCTCGACACCCGCCCGCTGCGCGGCAGCCGGCCGTTCCGCGACCTGTGGATCGGCTCCTCGGCCGCTCAGTTCGGTGGGCAGATAGCCACCGTGGCCGTACTGGCCCAGGTCTGGGACCTGACCGGCAGCCCGGTGGGCACCGGTGCCATCGGCCTCGCCACCGGCCTGCCGATGCTGCTGTTCGGGCTGCTCGGCGGCACCCTCGCCGACGCCGTCGACCGCCGCACGGTGGTGCGCGCCACCACCGCCGGCCAACTGCTGGCCGCCGCGGGGCTGTGCGCCCAGGCGCTGGCGGACAACCGCACCGTGCTCCTGCTCCTCGCCCTGGTCGCCGTGGCCTCCGCCTGCGGCGCGCTGGGCGCACCCGCGCGGCGCACCTTCCCGGTCCGGCTGCTGCCGGCCGACCAGGTCGCGGCCGGGCTGGCGCTGTCCAACGTGTCCTTCCAGGCGGCGATGCTGGCCGGGCCCGCGCTGGCCGGGCTGATCATCGCCCGCTGGGACCTCCCCGCGGCCTACGCCGTCCAGGCGGCTGCCGTCGCGGTGTCGATGCTGGCGGTGATCCGCCTTCCGGCCATGCCCCCCGAAGGTGCCGCCCCGGGGCGCGGCAGGCGCCGGCCGGAACGCGGGGGCTGGCGTGTCGTGCTGCGCCGCCCGACGCTGTGGGGCTCGCTGGCCACCGACCTGGCCGCGACGCTGCTCGCCATGCCAGTCGCGCTGTTCCCGCTGGTCAACGAGATCCGCTTCGGCGGCGACCCGCGGACCCTGGGCCTGTTCCTCTCGGCCGTCGCGGTCGGGGGCATCACGGCCGGTCTGTTCTCCGGCACGGTGACGCGCTGCCGCCGCGGTGGTCTGCTCCAGCTCGCCGCGGCCGGCGTCTGGGGCCTGGCACTGGCCGGCTTCGGCCTGGCCGGACCGCTGTGGCCGGCGCTCGTCTGCCTGGCCGTCGCCGGTGCCGCGGACACCGTGTCGGTGATCACCCGCGGTGCCCTGGTCCAGCTGGAGACCCCGGACGCGTTCCGGGGGCGGGTGTCCTCCGTGGAGCACGTCATCGGGGTCGCGGGCCCCGAACTGGGCAACTTCCGCGGCGGCCTGCTGGCGTCGGTCACCTCCGCTCCCTTCGCCCTGGTCACCGGCGGCCTGTCCGCGGCCCTGGCCGTCGCCGCCGTGGCCGCGGCCAACGCCCCCCTGCGGGCCTACCGCACACCGCCGCCCCCACCGGCACCCGACCGGCCGCCGCACACCGACAAGGACCCCGTCCCGGCGGCCGGGGGAGATCGGCCGGCAGTCGAGTAACGCCCTTGCGCGGCCCGACGTCGACTTGGTGTCCTGGCCCGGTGCGGCAACGACGCGTGCCCCCGCCGGGAGGCAACGCCCACCGACCACGACCGAAGGTGCTCATGACCGACCGACCCGACCCCATGGCACGGCTCTCCGGGAATCCCCTGGTCGCCGCCAACGAACTGCTGGCCTTCGTGGTCGAGATGATGGCCTTCGGCATCCTGGCCTGGGCCGGGTACGAGTGGGCGGACGGCGGCTTCCCCGGCGTCCTGCTGGGCGCGGCGCTGCTGGCCGGGGCGATCACCCTGTGGGGCCTGTTCGCCGCGCCCCGGGCCCGCTTCCAGGCCGGGGCGGCGGCAGTCCTGGCCGTCAAGGCGGTCGTCCTGCTGGGCAGCGCCGCCGCCCTGTTCTCCGTCGGCAGCACGGCCTTCGCGGTCGTCTACACCGTCGTGGTGGTGCTCAACACCGCCGTTCTGGAGACGTTCCGCCGCCGTTCCTGAGCGGACTCAGCGGGTCAGGTGGGCTATGAAGGCGGCCCAGGCGGGTGCGGGGACGGTGAGCTGCGCCGCGTCCGGGCGCTTGCTGTCCCGGACGGGGACGGCGCCCGGCAGGCCGTCGCGGACTTCAAGGCAGTCGCCGTTGTTGAGCCCACCGCTGTAGGTGCTCTTGCGCCACATGCTTTCAGTCATTCTCATGCTCCTGTAGATAGCGACCGATGAGAGCCAGGGATTCTTCTTCCGGCAGCGCCTTGGAGCGAGCCACGTCGAACAGCTCGACCAATTCAAGGATCACTTCGGGGCTTTCCACTGCGCCACCGTTTTTGAAGCTCTCCACATAGCCGATCACGCTTCCGTTCGGCATGGTCATCAGGCAGAGGCTGCCACCCATCATGGAGTGACCGCCTGCCGCGAACGGTAGCACCTGGACCCGCATTCCCCAGCGCCCGGCGGAGTTCAGCAGGTGCTTCAACTGCCCGGTCATGCACTGCTTGCCGCCCATCGGCCTCTTGAGGGCCGCTTCATCGATGATCGCCCAGTGCAGCGGCGGGTCCTCCCGGTCGAGGACTTCCTGCCGCTTGAGGCGTTCAGCGACCAACTGGCGGTTTTCGGCCTCGCTGTTCCACGGCAGGGTGACCTGAAACAGCTCGAACGCGTACTCCTCCGTTTGCAGCAGCCCCGGGATGACGCTGCTGGTGAAGACCTGGAGGCGTGTTGCCCTGCGCTCCTTGGGAACCAGGCGCCTTCCGTAGTCCTCGGGGCCGGACTCGCGGGCGTAGCGGAGAAGTTCCACGAAAGTGAGGACGGGTTCGAAGAAGGTGTCGAAGGCTTCGGCGAGTTGCTCGCTCGGGAGTTTGCTGCCGCTCTCCACGGCCGCGATATAGCTTTGCGGGAAGCCCAACTGCTCCTCCAGCCTGTGCTGCGACAGTCCGTGCCGCGTCCGGAGCCGCAACAGCTGCGCGGCGATCAGGGACCGCGCCGACAGCTTCACGCCATTGTTCAACTCCACCTGGCCATACTCCCGTTCGATACCCCGGGGCTTCCGGTATGGGCGTTCGGCTCATCAGATCTCTCTGCATCACCGATGGTTGACATAGGTCATACCCGCTGTGAGCGCGGTGATCCGTCGGGAGGTGATGAGAGTCCGTGTATCGGTGCCAGCACCTCGGCGAGCTCCGGGAGTCGGAGGCCGGGGACATGCGATGCCAGGACTGCGGGGCGCGGATCTACCCGGCCTCCGCCCTCCGGACGGCCCGGAACCCGGAACTGCCGGAGAGGACGAGAACGATGATGCCCGAGCCCGCTGCGCCCGGGGCGTGCGCGCCGCCGCCGAACACGCCGGTTCCCGCGACGCCGGAGGGAGAGCAGTGACCGGCCTCGGTCTGAAGGGACGACTGCCGGCCGTCGTCCACCTCACCGGGCGTGAGGATCTGGTGGCCACGGCCTGGCGGGAGTTCACCGACGCGCTCGGCAGCCGGACGGATGTCTCCCTGACCACCTACCGGTATCCGGCCTGGCACATGTCCCGGGCGGGCTGCCGGGTCGTGAAGGTGGCACTGGACGATCCGAGCTATGTCCGGGAGGTCTACGCGGACCCGGACGGCGGCTGGGTTGAGCGGGACTGCGGCCGGGAGTGCCCGCCGGGCGACGTGGTGCGCGTCGCCCTGGAGATGATCGCCACCGCGCGCCCCGCCTCCGGTGGCGGCGGCGGGTGCTGAACGGCAGGACGGGGCGTCCCGCGGCGCCGCCCGGGTCCGGCGGGACGGTTTGCGGCATTGGAATGATTTCCCGCCGCAGCACATGCGGCCGGGTGCGGGCTGCTCAATGATCGCGGTGTGGAGTGATCAACGCGTGTCCACGGCGGCTGCCGGAAAGAAGGCGTGATCGATGCGGGCTGCGGTACTGACGGGCGTGGGTTCGCACCTGCCCCCGAGGAGAGTGGGCAACGGGGAGCTCACCGAGCGGATGGGCACGTCGGACGAATGGGTGTTCTCCCGGTCCGGCATCCGTTTCCGCCACGTGGTCGACCCGGGTGTGACCACGGGTGATCTGGCGGTGGCGGCGGGGCGCGCGGCCCTGCGTTCGGCCGGTACGGAACGCGTGGCGTCGGTCGTCCTGGCAACGATGTCGCCGGATCGCCCGTGTCCGGCCACCGCGCCCCGGGTCGCCGCCGCGCTGGGCTGTGCCGGGGCCGCGGCGATGGACGTCCACGCGGTCTGTGCCGGGTTCGTCTACGGGCTCGGCGTTGCGCAGGGGCTGATCGCGGCCGGAACGGCCGACAGCGCCCTGGTGATCGGGGCCGACGTGATGTCGCCCTTCCTGGACCCGGAAGACCCTGGTGTCTGCCTGCTGTTCGGGGATGGCGCGGGTGCTGTCGTGCTGCGGGCGGGAGACCCCGGTGAGCCCGGGGCGCTGGGCCCCACGGTGCTCGCCGCCGACGGCCGGGGGCGGGATCTGGCAACCGTGCGCGGCGGTGGCTGCGAAGACGCCGTCCGTGCTTCGGGCGGCCCGCTGGACCGCTTCCTGCGCCTGGAGGGGCGTGAGGTCTTCCGGCGGGCCGTGGAAGACATGTCCGCCGTCTCCCTTGAGGCCCTCAAGGCGGCGGGCTGGAAGCCCGACGAGGTGGACCGCCTGGTGGCACACCAGGCGAACGCGCGCATCCTCGCCATGCTCGGCGAGCGGCTCGACGTCGGCGCGGAGCGGCTCCCCTCCAACATCGAACAGGTCGGCAACACCTGTGCCGCCTCCATCCCGCTCCTCCTCGACCAGGAGCATCGTGCCGGCGGCCTCGCCCCCGGGCATCGGGTCGTGCTCACCGGCTTCGGGGCCGGACTCGCCTCGGGCGCGACCACTGTGGTGTGGCCGGAACTGCACCACGCACCCGCCTTCTGACCAGCTTTCGCCACTTCTCGACACTTCGTGGGTGACATGTACGACGAACTGAAAGAAATCCTCGTCTCCAGGTTCCGCATCAAGCCCGAGCAGATCAGCCCTGCCGCATCGGTGCAGGATCTCGGCCTGGACTCGATGTTCCTCGTGGAACTGTCGCTTCTCCTGGAGAAGCGCCTGAACGTGTCCGTGGGACTCGACGACCTGCTCACGGCCCATACGCTGAACGACATCGTGCGCCTGGCGGAGGGGACGCCCCGTGCCTCCGCATGAGGCGCTCGGAGCCCGGGTCAGCACACTCACCTACCGGGGCTATACCTACTGCGCGCGGGTGACCCCGTCCCGGCAGGCCCCCCGGACCGAGCCCGTCCTGCTGCTCGGCGGAATCCTGCAGGACAAGGACTCCTGGCGCCTGTACGAGCTCGGCATCACCGACTGGGCGGGAACCGTCACGTTCGATCTGCCCGGTCTCGGCGCCGCCGACGACCTGCCCGCCGATCACGGTGTCGACTTCCTCACCGACGCCCTGCGGCACGCCCTGGACTGCCTCGGCATGCCGTCGGTGAACGTGGTGGGCTACTCCTACGGGGCCCTCATCGCCCATGAGTTCGCGTACACCTGCGCTTCCCGGGTGGTGCGGCTGGCCCTGGCCGGCATCCGCAGAGCCGACTCCGGCATGGAGCAGGCCGGCATGGACGGGGGTGCCGTGGACGGGGGCGGCGTGGACGCGGCCGACCCCGGCACGGAGGAGCTCCGCGCGCTCGATCGCATGCTGACACAGGGCGGCTGGGATGCGTTCGCCCCCCGGGCGGCGGATCTGCTCACCCGCATGGAAGGGGTGGCCGGCAACACGAGGTCCGGCGCCGTCAGGAGGCTGGTGGCGCGTCAGTTCCTCACGCTGCCCGCCGACCGGGTGGAGCAGTACCGCACCAACCTGGAGCGGCTCCGGCACGCCCTCACGACCCACGGGACGGTGATCCGGGCCGACCGTTCGGGGGCCGCGCTCCAGGTGCCCGTCCTGCTGTTCACCGGCGAGGGGGACGCCCTCACTCCGCCGCACGAGCTCCGGGAGTACGCCCGCGGCTTCTCCGACGCCCGCGTCATCACCATCGGCAACAGCGGGCACATGGTCATGCTGGAACGTGCCGAGGAGTGCATCGACCTCCTGCGGCGCTTCTTCACCGATGCCCCGGTGGAGGACCTCTCCTCCTGCACAGGAGCCTCGCGCGCGAAGGGGTGATCCGGTGCACGGGTGCACGGGTGCACGGGTGAACCGCTCCGGCCTCCGAAGCCGGCCGGAACGGAGGGGTCACACGCGCCAGGCGGCGCGCAGTTCGCGGAAGACCTGGTGGAACTGGGGGAAGGTCTTCTTCACGCACCCCGGGTCGTCCAGGGTGATGCCCGGGGTGCGCAGCGCGGTGACGGAGAAGCTCATGGCCATCCGGTGGTCGCGGTGGCAGGCGATCTCGGCGCCCCGCGGCCGGCCCGGCCGGATCTCGATCCAGTCCCGGCCGGTGGCCACCTCCACCCCCAGCCGCCGCAGGTTCCCGGCGGCGGCCTCCAGGCGGTCGCACTCCTTGATCCGGGTGTTGTAGACGTCCTCGATCCGCACCGGCCCGGCCGCGAAGGGTGCGATGGCGGCCAGGGTGGGCATGGTGTCGGAGATGTCGCGCATGTTGACGGTGATGCCGCGCAGCACCCCGGTGCCGGTGACGGTGGTGTCGTGGCCGGTGATCCGCACCCGGGCGCCCATCTCGCCCAGCACCTCGGCGAACCGCAGATCGCCCTGGAGAGCGCCGCGGCCCAGCCCGGGGACGGTGATCTCCCGGCCGGTGAGCGCGGCGGCGGCGAAGAAGTAGGAGGCGGTGGAGGCGTCCGGCTCGATGGCGTACTCGGTCGCCCGGTAGCCGCCGGGCGCGACGGTGAAGACGTCGCCGTCCCGGGCCACGTCCGCGCCGAAGGACCGCATCATGGCCATGGTGATCTCGACATACGGCACCGACACCAGCCCGGTGACGGTGATCCGCAGCCCTTCGGCGGTGAGCGGGCCGAGCAGCAGCAGTGCGGTCAGGTACTGCGAGGACAGCCCGGCGTCCAGCACGATGTCCCCGCCCTTGACCCCGTCGGCCTCCACCACCAGGGGCAGGTGGCCTTCGGCGGCCTCGTGCCGCACGGTGACGCCGAGCTGCCGCAGCGCCTCGGTCAGCGGCCCGAGCGGACGGCGGCGGAGCTGCTCGGAGGCGTCGAAGCGGAAGGTGCCGCGGCCGGTGGCGGCCAGGCCGGGCAGGAAGCGGGCCACGGTGGCGCCGTCCCGGCAGTAGATGTCGGCCGAGGTCGCGGCCGGGCCGCCCGGCCGGCCGGTGAGGTGCCAGTCCTCCGGGCCGCGCCGCACCTGGTAGCCGAGGCGGTCCAGCGCCTCGGCGAACGCCTCGGTGTCGTCCGCCGGCAGCGGGCGGCGCAGCACGGTGGTGCCCTCGGCCGCCGCCGCCAGGAAGAGGGCGCGGGCGGTGAGGGACTTCGATCCGGGGATCGGCACGCTGGTCATGCCGGGATGATCTCAGTACCGGACGGGGAGCGCGGCGGGTCCTCGCATAATGAGACCGGGCCGCCGGGGCGGGTCCCCGGGATCGGTCCCCGGGATCGGTCCCCGGGGCAGGTCCCGGTGACCCGCCCCGGCATTCACCCGGCGGGCCGGCGGCGCGCCCGGGCAGTGGCGGCGCGGGGTGAGCCGGGCGGCACCGGACCGGCCCGGAAGCCGGGGGGTCAGCCGCCGAGGGCGCGGTGGCGCTCGGCCAGCCGGGCCGCGCCCTCCGGGGTGAGGGTGCCGTGGAGCCGGAACCGGGCGATGCCGCCGTCGGGGAAGATGTCGATCCGGGCGTGGGTGGCCGCCGCGGCGGTCCGCGGCAGGAAGCGGTGCACGGTGTCGGGCTGGAGGCGGGTGCGCGGCAGGATCTCGGTCCAGCCGGGCGCGGCGGGGTCGGCCGGGTCCCCGGCGCCGGGCCGGGTGGTGTCGAGGACGTGCACGGCGGCCCAGCCGGCGGCGTTGCCGCGCAGGCAGCCGGTGTCGATCTCCACGGCGCGGGCGACGGCGTGACCGGCCAGGGCGTAGCGGACCCAGTCGTGTCCGCGGTCGCGGCGGCGGCGGGTCTCCCAGGCGTCGTCCATGCGGCCGGCGCGGCCGGGCAGGATCGTGTTGCCGGGCGGGGAGTAGAAGCGGTCGGAGGCGTCCTGCACCCGCCCGCCGTGTTCCAGGGCGGCCAGGTCGAAGCCGCCCAGGGCGGCGAGCCAGGCCGGGTCGGGCAGGGGTTCGCCGTGCACCCGCAGGCGGGCGATGCCGCCGTCCGGGTACTGGCAGAGCCGCAGGTGGGTGAGGCGGCGGCGGGTGCCGGCGGGGGTGGCGAAGCCGTTGGCGGCGTGGCCGCCGATCCGGGTGCGGGGCACCAGTTCCGTCCAGCGCACGGCCGGATCGAGCAGTTCGGCGCGGCCGGGGGTGCCGGGCAGGGCGGTGCCCTGGAGGCTCACCGCGTGCGGGTGGTTGCCGCGGAAGTGGGCGGTGTCCACGATCACGCCGTGCACGGTGCCGGGGGTTCCGAGCCGGACGAGTGCCCAGTCGTGCTCGCCCCCGGCGGGGTGCGGGGCGGAGGCGGAGGGCCCGCGGCGGCGGCGGGTCTCCCAGCCGTCCATGGTCTTGCCCTTGGGGCCGAACGCCTCCGGGTCGAAGCGGGCCGGTCCGGGGGCGAGCAGGTGCTCGCGTTCGGCGAAGAATTCGTCGCTGGCGGCCAGGACGGTGGCGCCGAGACGGCGGTCGGCGAGGTCGGGCAGGGCGGTGAAGGGGTGGCCGGCGGCCCGGTAGTCGGCATACGGGTCGCCGCCGCCGTACGGTGCCGCGGCGCCGGTGAACTCCCCGGCGGGCAGTGCGCCGGAGCCGCCGGGCGGCGGCGGGGCGGGTTCCGCGGGGCGGGAGGAACCGGGGACCGTGGTCATCGCGGCTCCTCCCCCGCCGCTGCCGCTGCCTCCCCTGTCCCTGTCCCTGCCTCTGCCTCCGCCTCCGCCTCTGCCTCCGCCTCCGCCTCTGCCTCCGCCTCCGCCTCCGCCGGATCTGCCGCAGCCGCCGCTGTTTCCGCCGCCGCCGCTGCCTCCGTGCCGGTGCGGGTGAGCAGGCGGCCGGTGCGGGCCAGCGGGCGGCCGTGGTCGGCGATCCGCACACCGCGCAGCCAGGTGGCGCGGACCACGCCGTACAGAGTGCGCCCGGCGTAGGCGGTGACCGGGTTGCGGTGGTGCAGGGCCTCCGGGTCGACGGTGAAGGCCGCGTCCGGGTCGACGACGGCGATGTCGGCGTCCCGGCCGGGAGCGATGGCGCCCTTGCGGCCCTCCAGCCCGGCCAGCGCGGCGGGCCCGGCGGACATCCAGCGGGCCAGGTCGGCCATGCCGAAGCCGCGCCGCCGGGCGGCGGTCCACAGCACCGGCAGGCCGAGCTGGAGGGAGGAGATCCCGCCCCATGCGGCGCCGAAGTCGGGCACCTTGAGGTCGGCGGTGCAGGGCGAGTGGTCGGAGACCACGCAGTCCAGGGTCCCGTCGGCGAGCGCGGCCCACAGTGCGTCCCGGTTGGCCGCCTCCCGGATGGGCGGGCAGCACTTGAAGGCGGTGGCGCCGTCGGGGATCTCCTCGGCGGTGAGGGTGAGGAAGTGCGGGCAGGTCTCGGCGGTGATGCGGACTCCGGCGGCGCGGGCGGCGGCGATCAGCGGCAGGGCACCGGCCGAGGAGAGGTGCAGGATGTGCACCCGGGTGCCGTGCCGGCCGGCCGCGTCGATCAGCCGGGTGACGGCCCGGTGCTCGGCCTCGGCCGGGCGGGAGGCGAGGAAGTCGGCGTAGCGGGCGGAGCCGTGGCAGCCGGGCGCGGCGCCGAGCTGTGCCGGGTCCTCGGCGTGCACGATCAGCAGGCCGCCGAATCCGGTGATCTCCTTCATGGCCGCGGTGAGGTCCTCGCCGTCCAGTGGGGGGAACTCCTCCACACCGGACGGGGAGAGGAAGCATTTGAAGCCGAAGACCCCGGCCCGGTGCAGGGGGCGCAGGGCGTGGGTGTTGCCGGGGACGGCGCCGCCCCAGAAGCCGGCGTCGATGTGCAGCCGGCCGGCCGCGGCCCGGCGTTTGACGGCCAGGTGGGCGGGGGTGGTGGTGGGCGGCAGGCTGTTGAGCGGCATGTCGAGCAGGGTGGTGATGCCGCCGGCGGCGGCTGCCCGGGTGGCGGTGGCGAAGCCCTCCCAGCTCTCCCGGCCCGGGTCGTTGACGTGCACGTGGGTGTCGACCAGGCCGGGCAGCAGCACCGCGTCCCCGTAGTCGTGGAGCCGGATGCCCGGCCGGCGGGCCCGCGGGGCGTCGTGCGGGAGCACCGCCGTGATCCGGCCACCGGTGACGGCGACCGTCGCGGGGCGCTCGCCCTCGGGGGTCACCACGCGTGTCGACCGCAGCAGGACATCGGGGTCGGTCACCCTGGGCCTCCTCTTCCACACCCGTCCCGGGGGCGGCACGCAGCGTCTTTCAACGAATTGTTGAAACTCTCTCGGGAGTCTTCCCCCCGCCGTACCCTCCGTCAACCCTGACCCGACTTCCATGCGACAGAATCATCCTTCCATCACATGGAAACGGCGGTCTTGGGCAAACAGGCCGGTAGGCTGCGGTTACCCGTCCGGAAAGGAACGCGACGTGCCGTCGTCCGACGAGAGCAAGCCGGCCGCCCCGACAGGAGGCGTGCAGTCCCTGGAGCGTGCCTTCGCCCTGCTGGAGAACATGGCCGACGCCGGTGGGGAAACCGGACTCAGCGAGCTGGCCGCCAGCAGCGGCCTGCCGCTGCCCACCATCCACCGCCTGATGCGCACGCTGGTGGCCTGCGGCTATGTGCGGCAGCAGGCGAACCGCCGGTACGCCCTGGGCCCGCGGCTGATCCGGCTGGGCGAGGCGGCGGCCCGGCCGCTGTCGACCTGGGCACGCCCGCACCTGGCCCGGCTGGTGGAGGAGACCGGCGAGACCGCCAACATGGCGCTGCTGGACGGCGACGAGGTGGTCTATGTGGCGCAGGTGCCGTCCCGGCACTCCATGCGGANGACCGCCAACATGGCGCTGCTGGACGGCGACGAGGTGGTCTATGTGGCGCAGGTGCCGTCCCGGCACTCCATGCGGATGTTCACCGAGGTGGGGCGGCGGGTCCTGCCGCACACCACGGCGGTGGGCAAGTCACTGCTGGCGCAGCGGCCGGAGGACGAGGTGCGGGCGCTGCTGGTCCGCACCGGCATGCCCGCGCTGACCGAGCGGACCATCACCGACCCGGAGGTCTTCCTGGGAGTGCTGGACGGGGTCCGCACCGAGGGCTATGCCGTGGACGACAACGAGCAGGAGATCGGCGTGCGCTGCATCGCCGTCTCGGTGCCGGGTTCGCCGACCCCGGCGGCGATCTCCATCTCCGGACCGGCCGGGCGGGTGACGGAGGAGTCCACGGACAAGATCGTCCCGCTCCTCCAGGAGGTCGCCCGCGCCCTGTCCGACTCGCTCAACACCACCCAGACGGCCTGACCGCCTCAGCCCAGGTTCTTGTAGTAGTAGGTGGTCGCCCGGGGCACGCCCTGCGGATCGGTGGCATAGCCGGGGATGGAGCCGGCCGCCGTCCAGCCCGCGGACCGGTAGAGGTGCTCGGCGTCGCTGCCGGTCTCGGTGTCCAGCACCAGCAGCGTCCGCCCGGCCGCCAGGGCGGCCTCCTCGGCCGCGGCCAGCAGCGCGCGGGCGGCACCCCGCCGGCGGGCGTCGGGCCGCACCAGCATCTTGGCGATGTCCGCCCGGTGCCGGCCGTTGGGCATCGGGGCGAGGTGCAGCTGCACCGTCCCGACCAGCCGCCCGCCGTCCCGGGCCACCCACAGCAGGGCCCGTTCCCCGGCCACACCGGGCGCCAGGCTCTCCCACCACCGGGCGGCGGTGTCGAGGTCCAGGCCGGCCAGGAATCCGACCGAGGCCCCGTCGGCCACCGACTCCACCAGCACCTCGGCCAGTTCCTTGGCG
The DNA here is from genome assembly GCF_011421595.1 of Streptomyces sp. YIM 98790. GTDB lineage: Bacteria > Actinomycetota > Actinomycetes > Streptomycetales > Streptomycetaceae > Streptomyces. Next base: position 15,847 of record NZ_WTLH01000117.1, read on the forward strand.
CAGCCGCGGAGCTCCTCCGCCGACCGGACCCGTTCCACCCGCACCATGCCGTCGCTCCCCGTCTCGCCGTTCCCGGCCGCTCACCGGACCCCGGACACCGGACACCCGCCCATGATTCCACCACCCGGCCGGCCGATCGTCCCCCGCCGGACGGAAGCTCCGCCGGGGCCGGAGGTCACCGGGGCGCGGGCCGGCCGCCGAGGAGGCGCTGGCGGGTCGCTTCGTAGAGGACGGTGGTGGCGGCACTGGCGGCGTTGAGGGAGCTGGCGGAGCCGCCGATGGGGATGCGCACCATGTGGTCGCACGCCTCGCGCCAGGCCCGGCTGAGCCCGGTGGTCTCGTTGCCGATCACCAGCAGCACCGGTCCGGTGAGGCGGAAGTCGAAGAGGTCCTGCTCGCCGTGCTCGTCCGTCCCCACGACCAGCAGCGGCAGGCCGTCCGCCCGCCGGGCCTGCGCCCAGCCGAGCACCTCGCGGTGCGAGGGCACCCGGACGGCGGGCAGGGCGAACAGCGAACCGGTGCTGGCACGTACCGACCTGGGATCGTAGACGTCGGCCGCGTGGCCGGTGACGATCACCCCGTGCGCCCCGAAGGCGTCGGCCGAGCGGATGAGGGAGCCGATGTTCCCGGGGCTGGTGGGGCGGTCGAAGACCACGCCGAGGAAGTCCTGCCGCACCGGGATCCGGCCCAGGTCGTCCGGCGGCATGGCGGCGACCGCCAGCAGCTCCGGCGGGCCCTCGCTCTTGTCGCCGAGTTCGGCGAGCAGTTCGCCCGACATCGCCACCCGGTCGGCGCCGGGCACGGTGCGCAGCAGGTCCGCGGCCCAGCGGGACGGCCGCCGCTCCGGGTCGTGGATCAGCGCCCGGATGGTCCAGCCGTGTTCCACCGCCAGCGACACCGGCCGCACGCCCTGCACCAGGAACTCCCCGGCCCGCTGCCGCTTGGTGCGGTTCGCCAGATAGGACTCCCACTGCTGGAACCGCGCGTTCCGCGTCGACACCCGCAACCCCGCCGCCACCCGGTTCCCTCTCCTCCGTGCCGCCCGTCCGCCCCGTGTCACCACGCCCGCAGACGTTACACGGCATAGGGTCCCGCCATGGCGGCACGGATTGCGGGGCTGGTGCTGGCGGCCGGGGGCGGGCGGCGGCTCGGCGGGCGGCCCAAGGCGCTGCTGGAGGCGGGCGGCGAGCTGCTGGTGGACCGGGCGGCGGACGCGCTGCGCGCCGCCGGGTGCACGCCGGTGCTGGTGGTGCTGGGCGCGGCGGCCGGGCGGGTACGGGCCCGGGCGCGGCGGCTGGACGGCTGCACGGTGGTGGAGAACCCGGCCTGGGAGACGGGGATGGGCTCGTCGCTGCGGGCGGGCCTGGCGGCCGTGCCGCCGGACGCGGACGCCGTGGCGGTGGTACTGGTGGACCAGCCGCGGGTGGGGGCGGAGGCGGTGGCCCGGGTGTGCGGTGCGTACCGCTCGCCGGGGACGCTGGCCGCCGCGGCCTACGGGGGCGAGCGGGGCCATCCGGTACTGCTGGGCCGGGGCCACCTGGCCGGGGCGGCCGGCGCCGCCGAGGGGGACCGGGGGGCGCGGGCCTATCTGCGGGCGCACGAGCGGGAGATCACCCTGGTGGAGTGCGGGGACGTGGCCGGCCCCGAGGACATCGACACCCCGTGGGACCTGCCGGCGGGACAGGACCGGGAAGAGGGCCGGAGCTGGGGCCGGACGAGCGAGCGGGCGAGCAGGCGAGCGGGTCAGCAGGCGGCCCGGCAAGCAGGCGAGGAGGCGGGCGAGCAGGCGAGCAGGCGAGCGCCGTGAGGCGCTTCCCGGATTCCCGCTTCGGCCGGAGGAGGCCCCGGCCTGCGGCATCCGCCGCCCGGGGCTCGCGTGACCGTCCGGTGCGGGGCACGGCGGCGGCCGGGACGGCGACGGCGGCGGCATCGCCGGGTCGCCGGCACGGGGTTGTGATTCCACGATGAGGAAACTACTGTCCACTCCTGTGTGCACCGGCCGGTGGCCCGGAGACTGCCGACGGCGGCGCACGCCCGAGGCCGTCGCCGTCGCCGAAGGAGTGAAAGCACCATGACCGTATCCGAACCGGCGCCCGGAGGCGGAGGGAGCGGACGGGCCGCGGTGGTGTCCGCCCCGCCCGTGGCACGGCAGGACGAGATCCTCACCGACGGGGCCCTGGCCTTCCTGGCCGAGCTGCACCGCCGCTTCACCCCGCGGCGCGACGAGCTGCTGGCCCGCCGCGCCGGCCGCCGGGCGGAGATCTCCCGCACCGGCGGCCTGGACTTCCTCCCCGGGACCCGGCACATCCGGGAGGGCGACTGGCAGGTCGCCCCGGCCCCCGAGGCCCTGGCGGACCGCCGGGTGGAGATCACCGGCCCGACCGACCGGAAGATGACCGTCAACGCCCTCAACTCCGGTGCCCGGGTCTGGCTCGCCGACTTCGAGGACGCCTCCTCCCCCACCTGGCAGAACGTGATCGGCGGCCAGGTGAACATGGCCGACGCCTTCCGCCGCCGCATCGACTTCACCGACCCGGGCAGCGGCAGGCGCTATGCGCTCCGCCCCGACGAGGAGCTGGCCGTGGTGGTGATGCGCCCGCGCGGCTGGCACCTGGACGAGCGCCACCTCACCGTGGACGGGCAGGAGGTGCCGGGCGCCCTGGTGGACTTCGGGCTGTACTTCTTCCACAACGCCCGGCTGCTGGCCGGGCAGCGGCGCGGCCCGTACTTCTATCTGGCCAAGCTGGAGTCCCACGCCGAGGCCCGGCTGTGGGACGAGGTGTTCCGCTTCGCCCAGGAGTACCTGGGGCTGCCCGTGGGCACGGTACGGGCCACGGTGCTGATCGAGACCATCACCGCGGCGTTCGAGATGGAGGAGATCCTCTACGAGCTGCGCGAGCACGCCGCCGGGCTGAACGCCGGACGCTGGGACTATCTCTTCTCCCTGATCAAGAACTTCCGGGACGCGGGCCCGGCGTTCGTGCTGCCGGACCGCAACGCCGTGACCATGACGGCCCCCTTCATGCGCGCCTACACCGAACTCCTGGTCCGCACCTGCCACAAGCGGGGCGCGCACGCCATCGGCGGCATGTCGGCCTTCATCCCCTCCCGCGACGAGCGGGCCAACGCGGTGGCCTTCGAGAAGGTGAAGGCCGACAAGGAGCGGGAGGCAGGCGACGGCTTCGACGGCTCCTGGGTGGCGCACCCGGCCCTGGTGCCGGTGGCGCGCGCCGCGTTCGACGCGGTGCTGGGCGGGCAGCCGCACCAGAAGCACCGGCTGCGCGAGGACGTCCGGGTGGGCGCCCGGGACCTGCTGGCCGTGGAGTCCCTCGACGCCGTGCCCACCATGGCGGGGCTGCGCAACGCGATCCAGGTCGGCACCCGCTACCTGCGGGCGTGGCTGGCCGGGCAGGGCGCGGTGGCGGTCTTCCATCTGATGGAGGACGTGGCCACCGCGGAGATCTCCCGCTCGCAGATCTGGCAGTGGGTCAACGCCGGGGTGACGCTGGACGGCGGCGTCACCGTGACCCGGGAGCTGGTGGAGCGGACCGCGGCCGAGGAGCTGGCGGCCATCCGCGCCGAGACGGGCGAGGAGGAGTTCGCGGCCGGCGGCTGGCAGCGGGCGCACGATCTGCTGCTGCGGATCGCGCTGGGCGAGGAGTACCCCGACTTCCTCACTCTGCCGGCCTACGCGATGCTGGAGTGAGGCGCGTCGCGGGGCCGCGGCACGGGCAGCCGACTACCGTTCATCCGCATATCTGCCTGCACTGTCCGCACGGTCCGCGGGAGGCTGTGGTGGCGCCCTGGTCCCGTCGGGGGTTCCTGCGGCCGGCGGGGGCCGGCACGCTGACCGCCCCGGCGGTCGCCCTGCTGCCGGGGCGAGCGGCAGCCGCCACCGGCGGCGCAGGCCCGGACGGGGGCCGGGCCG
>NZ_WTLH01000118.1 GCF_011421595.1 Streptomyces sp. YIM 98790
CCGAGGGGGCGCGGGGCCGCGTGCCCGGCCCCCGCCCGGTGCCGGGAGCGCGGCTCGGCGGCCCGCGGCGCGCGGTTCCGGGCGCGCTCTCTGCAGAGGAGCCGCATGCGCCCCCACACTGGACAGTGTGGACAACGCGAAGAATCCCACCGCACCCTGGTGGCGCAGTGCCGTCATCTACCAGGTCTACATCCGCAGCTTCGCCGACGGGAACGGCGACGGCGTCGGCGACCTGGCGGGCCTGCGGTCCCGCCTGCCGTATCTGCGGGATCTGGGCGTGGACGCCATCTGGATCACCCCCTGGTACCGCTCCCCCATGGCGGACCACGGCTACGACGTGGCGGACTACCGGGACATCGACCCGCTGTTCGGCTCGCTGCCCGAGGCCGTCGAGCTGATCCGGGAGGCCCACGGCCTCGGGCTGCGCGTCATCCCCGACATGGTGCCCAACCACACCTCCGACCAGCACGAATGGTTCCGGGCCGCGCTCGCCGCCGGGCCCGGCAGCCCCGAGCGGCACCGCTACGTCTTCCGCCGCGGGCGCGGCGAGGACGGCTCCGAGCCCCCGAACAACTGGCAGTCGGTCTTCGGCGGCCCGGCCTGGACCCGGATCGTCGAACCCGACGGCCGCCCGGGGGAGTGGTACCTGCACCTCTTCGCCCCGCAGCAGCCCGACCTCAACTGGCACTGCCCCGAGGTGCGCGAGGAATTCGAGGCGGTGCTGCGGTTCTGGCTGGCGCGCGGCGTGGACGGCTTCCGCATCGACGTGGCGCACGGGCTGGTCAAGCACCCGGAGCTGCCCGACCTGCCGGAGATGCCGGACGCCCCCGACGGCCGGCCGCCCGCCACCGCCGGCCCCGGCATCGCCGTCGACACCGGCGGCACCGCCGAATTCACCGAGCGGCCCGCGGCCCACGGCGCCGTGCCCACCCCTGAGGAACATGCCGGGCACCCGCACTGGGACCGCGACGAGGTGCACGAGATCTACCGGGGCTGGCGCCGGGTCGCCGACGAGTTCCCGGGCGAACGGGCGTTCGTCGCCGAGGCATGGGTGGACAGCCCGCAGCGGCTGGCCGCCTACCTGCGCCGCGAACACCTCCACACCGCCTTCAACTTCGACTTCCTGATGTCCAGCTGGGACGCCCGCGACATGCGGCAGGTCATCGACACCACCCTGGACACCCTGGGCACGGTCGGCGCGCCCGCCACCTGGGTGCTGTCCAACCACGACGTGGTGCGCCACCCCAGCCGCTTCGGCCGCCCGGCCGCCCGCTGGCTGCCCGGGGAGAGCTACCACACCAAGGGACCGCTCGACCTGCCGCTGGGCCTGCGCAGGGCGCGCGCCGCCGCGCTGCTCATGCTGGCGCTGCCCGGCGGCGCGTACATCTACCAGGGGGAGGAACTCGGCCTCGCCGAGGTGGAGGACCTTCCCGAGGAGGTGCTCCAGGACCCGATCTGGGAACGCTCCGGCCACACCGACCGCGGCCGGGACGGCTGCCGGGTGCCCCTCCCGTGGTCCGGGACAAAGCCGCCGTTCGGCTTCAGCCCGGAGGACGCGAGCGCCCCGCCCTGGCTGCCGCAGCCGGCCGCCTGGAAGGAACTCACCGTGGAGAAGCAGACCGGCAACGCCACGGCCATGCTGGAGCTGTACCGGCGGGCACTGGCGGTGCGGCGCGAGCACCCGGCGCTGGGGGACGGCACGCTGAAGTGGCTGGAGGAGCCGGAGGAGGTGCTGGCGTTCGTGCGCGAGCCCGGATTCGGCTGCGTGGTCAACCTCTCCGGCACCGCCTGCCCGGTGCCGGAGCACCGCCGCGTGCTGCTGGCCAGCGGTCCGCTCCACGAGGGCCGCCTCCCCCCGGACACCGCCCTGTGGTACGAACGCTGAGGCCCGCCGATGACCGCCGGCCCCGCTCACGGCTCACGGCTCACCCCGCGCCAGGGCGTCACCTCGGGCGGCGGGCCGGGGGCGGGGTCAGTGGGGGTGGGCGGTGGAGGGCCAGGGCGCGCGTCCGTCGCCGATGGTGCGCAGCAGGGCCAGCCGCCCGGCCGCATCGCTGCCCGGCGGCGGGGTGAGCACCACCAGCCGCTGCCCCGCCTCCGGCGCCAGCAGCGTCTCGCAGTCCAGCACCACCGGCCCGATCAGCGGATGCAGCACCCGCACCCGGGCGGGCCGCCGGAGATCCGTCTCGGGCGGCCGTTCCCACAGCCGGGAGAACTCCTCACTCGCCGTGCGCAGCCGCCGCACCAGCCGCACCGCCGCCGGGTCGTCCGCCGGACGGCGGGCCACCGCGGCCCGCAGCTCGGCCACATGCAGCCGGCTGTAGAAGTCGTGCTCCTCGCGCGGATGGACCCGCCGGGTGTCCGGGTCGGAGAACCACCTCCAGACCAGGTTGCGGCCGTGCTCGGAGCCGGCGTGCACCTGGCCCAGCAGCGTGCCGGCCATGGTGTTCTGCGCCAGCACGTCGCCCAGATCGCCCAGCACCCGGCCCGGGGTGTCGGAGAGCCGGTCCAGCAGATGCTGCAGCCCCGGGCTGACGTGGTCGGCGGCCTGCGGCCCGTCCGGCGGACGGTGCCCGGCCAGCAGATAGAGCCGGTCCCGCTCGTCCTCGGTCATGCGCAGCGCGCGGGCCAGCGAGGCCAGCACCCGGGGTGAGGGCTGCGGACCGCGCGCCTGCTCCAGCCGGATGTAGTTCTCGGCGGACATGCCCGCCAGCCGGGAGACCTCCTCGCGCCGCAGCCCGGGGGTACGGCGCCGGGGGCCGGACGGCAGGCCCGCCTCGTGCGGACGCAGCCGTTCGCGGGAACGGCGCAGATAATCGGCCAGCTCGCGGCGGTCCATGGGCATGGCGCCATCATGGCCGGTCGGCCGCGGGTGACGCATCTCTCAAAAGCCGTATGCGTTTGGCACCGCCCGCCGGCCTGCTGCACGATGGCCTGCCGCCGATGCGCCCGGCGGCACGCACGCGCGTCCGGGCAGCGGGCGTGGCGGCGTGGCGGCGTGGCGGCGTGGCGGTGGAGCGGCGGGGCACGGGAAGCGGGGCCGGTATGACGGAGGAGCAGTGGGCGCTGCTGGCGCGCTGCGCGGTGGAGTTCGAGCCGGGGGATCCGCCGCGCACCGGGCGGCTCGCCTTCTGGTGCCCGGGGGGTGCGCTCCCCGAGGGACTCGCGGACCGATCGGCCGTTCCGGCCGCCGAGCCCGGCACCGCCCGGCCGGCCGCGGGGGACGGCGACGCGGTCCGGGACGTTCCTGTCCTCCGGCTGCCGGTCGCCGACGCCCTGCCGGCCCTGCTCCATGCCCGCCGCCACTGGCCCGAGGGGCGTGACGTCGGCGCCGGAAGCGCCGTGAGGGCCGCCGGTGAGCGGCCCGCCGTGCATCCCGCGGCGGCGTTCTGGGGCTCGGCCGCCGGCCTGGCCCTGCATCTGGTCGCCCGCCGCCGCCTGCTGCCCGGCGTCTCACCGGCCGGCTACGACGCCTGGCGGGCCGGTCCGCTGGACGCCGAGGACGCCCGCCGTCTGCACCAACTCGCCGCCGCCGCACCGCCCGAGGTGCACGCCCTGCTGTCCCGGGAACCTGCTGCCACCGCTGCCACCGCCACCGTCGGCGGCCCGGCACCGCTGCTGCGCCGCTTCCTGGACGCGGTGGCCGACACCCTGCCCCGCGATGCCGCCGCCACCGGCACCTTTGCCGCGCACAAGCCCCAGTACGTCCCGCAGTTGCGTGCCTGGGCCGAGCAGATCGCGGCCGGGATCGACTCCGGCCTGCGGCTGCTGCTCCGGCTCCGGCTCACCGCACGCCCCGGCCGGCCCGGGGAGTGGACCGTGCACCTGGTGCCCCGGGTCTACTCCCTCGCCGACCCCTCCCTGATCGCCGACGCGGCCACGGTGTGTGCCGACGACCCGGGCCCCCGCCGTTCCAGGGGCCGTGCCGCCCGCCACCCGCTGGGCCCCACCGCCCGCGCCGAGACGGTCCGCGAACTGCGTCGCGCCGCCGGGCTGTGGAAGCCGCTGGACCGGCTGCCCGCCGCGCCCGGCCCGCTGCGGCTCTCCGGCCAGGACGCCGGCGACCTGCTCGCCTGGGCCGCGCCCCGGCTGCGGGCACACGGCGTGGACGTCGAGATCCCGGAGGACCTCGGCCGTCTCCGCTCCGACACGGTGGAGGTCGGCGCGGGCCGCACCCCGCCCGCGCCCGGTGCCCCGGGCCGGGCCGGCGCGCAGGGCTTCTTCGGCGACGACGGCACCGTGCCGGTGCGCTGGCTGCTCCGCCCCGACTCCGGCCGCGACGGCAGCCGCGACGACACCCCGCTGACGGCCGAGGAGACCGCCGCGCTGACCCGGGCCGCCGGACCGGTGGTCCTGGTGCGCGGCCGCCGCACCCTGATCGACGGGCAGGCCGCCCGCCGTGCCGCCGAGCCCGATCTGCCGCCGCTGCGCGCCATCGACGCCCTGACCGCCGCACTCACCGGATATGTCACGGTCGGCCGGTCCCAGGTGGCCGCCGCGCCCGGCCCCTGGCTCACCGCCCTCCGCCGCCGCCTCACCGAGCCCGAGGCAGCCGATGCCGAGGCCGCCGCCGGCGGACTGCCCGGCCAGCCCGACGGGCTGGCCGCCACCCTGCGCGACTACCAGATCCGCGGCGTGCGCTGGCTGCACCGCCTCACCTCTCTCGGCCTCGGCGGCTGCCTGGCCGACGACATGGGTCTGGGCAAGACCATCCAGCTCATCGCCCTGCACCTGTTCCGCCAGGAGCATCCGGCCACCGCCGGGCCGACCCTGGTGGTGTGCCCGGCCTCGCTGCTGGGCAACTGGGAGCGGGAGATCCGGCGTTTCGCCCCGGGCACTCCGGTCCGCCGCTACCACGGCACCCGGCGCAGCCTGGAGGGCGTGGCCGGGGGCGGATTCGTGCTGACCACCTACGGCACCATGCGGCAGGACGTGGGCCGGCTCGCCGCCCACCCCCGCTGGGGCATGGTGGTCGCCGACGAGGCGCAGCACGCCAAGAACCCGCGCTCGGAAACCGCCCGCGCGCTGCGCCGCATCCCGGGCGGGGTGCGGATCGCGCTCACCGGCACCCCGGTGGAGAACAACCTCATCGAACTGTGGTCGATCCTGGACTGGACGACCCCCGGGCTGCTCGGCTCCCTCGGCCGGTTCCGCACCCGCTTCGCCGCCCCCATCGCCGGCGCGGCCGCCCGTACCCCGGCCGCGGGGCAGGCAGGACAGCCGGGCGGTGCCGGGAACCCGGGAGAAGCGGGAGACGCCGGTGACGCCGGTGACGCCGGAGACGGGGGCGAGGACCCCGGCGGGTCCGGGGCCGGGTCCGGCGAGGCGGCGCGGCGGCGCCTGGCCGAACTGGTCCGCCCGTTCGTGCTGCGCCGCCGGAAGTCCGATCCGGGCATCGCCCCCGAACTGCCGCCCAAGACCGAGATCGACCGCCCGGTGGCGCTCACCGCCGAACAGGCCGCGCTCTACCGCCGGCACACCGGCACCCTGCTGGCCGGAATCGGGGAGGCCGAGGGCATTGCCCGCAGCGGCCTGGTACTCAAGCTGCTCACCGGCCTGAAGCAGATCTGCAACCACCCGGCCCAGTACCTGGGGGCCGAGGACGGCGGGCAGCGGCTGGCGGGCCGCTCCGGCAAGCTGGATCTGCTGGACGAACTGCTGGACACCATCCTGGCCGAGGACGGTGCCGCCCTGGTGTTCACCCAGTACGTGGCCATGGGGGGGCTGCTGGAACGTCATCTGCGGAACAGGCGCATCCCGGTGCGGTTCCTGCACGGCGGCACGCCGGTGCCGCGCCGGGAGGAGATGGTGCACCTGTTCCAGGACGGCGAGGTACCGGTCTTCCTGCTCTCGCTCCGGGCCGCCGGCACGGGCCTCAACCTCACCCGGGCCGACCACGTCATCCACTATGACCGATGGTGGAACCCGGCTGTGGAGGAGCAGGCCACCGACCGGGCCCATCGCATCGGCCAGACCAGGCCGGTGCAGGTGCACCGGATGATCGCGGAGGGCACGGTGGAGGAGCGGATCGCCGAGCTGCTGGCCGCCAAGCGCGGACTCGCCGATGCCGTGCTCTCCTCCGGCGAGCGGGCGTTCACCGAGCTGACCAACGACGAACTCGCCGCCCTCGTCGAACTCCGCGGCCAGGACTGACCCCGCGTCCCGGCCCGCCCGCCCCGCCGCCCCGCCCAGAACACCTCAGCACCTCAGCACCTCAGTACCTCAGCAGCTCAGCAGCTCAGCCCCGTGACCTCACCACCGACGCCAGGACGGAAACCACAGCCAGATGCTTCTCCACCCCGGCCCGGCCGACGACGACGGCGGCCCGTCGTCCGTCCGCCCGCGCGGCTTTCCCGCCTTCCCGGCCCGCAAGGGCGGCCAGACCCGGGGCCGCGGTGCCTGGGCGCGGGCCTGGAGCCGGGCCCTGGAGGGGGCCGCGCTGGACCAGGAGTCGCTGGCGCGCGGCCGGTCCGTGGCCCGGGCCGGGCGGATCGGCCCGGTCACGGTGAGTGCGGGCCGGATCGCGGCCCAGGTCAACGACGGCGGGGACGGACCGTACGGCACCGTGCTGACCCTGCGGCTGCTGACCGGTGCGGAGTGGGAACGGCTCTGGGACGAAACCGCGGGGCGGCAGTCCGCGCTGGAGGCCATGCTGTCCGCTTCCTCCGGCGGGCCGCCCCCGGAGCTGCTGGAGGTGGCGGACGAGTGCGGGGTGCCGCTGCTGCCGGACCACCGGGATCTGGAGTCGGAGTGCGGGTGCGGCGCCCCCGGCCTGTCCTGCGGGCATGCCGCCGGGCTCGGCTATCAGACGGCCTGGCTGCTGGACCGGGAGCCGGAGCTGATGCTGCTGCTGCGCGGCCGGGAGCCGGACCGGGCCCGCTCGGAGCTGAAGAACGCCGTGCTCCGCACCGCCCTCGCCACCGCCACCACCGCCGCCGAGGACTCCGAGGACTCCGAGGACGCCGGGGACGGCCGCGGGGCCGCCGCCCGGGCCGCCGCCGGAGGCCGGGACCGGGAACGGCGGCAGGGCGCACCCGCGCCCGGGGCCGGGAAGCAGCAGGAGCAGCCGGCCGGGACGGCCCGCCGCCGGCGGACGCGGTCCCAGCAGCCCGTGCCGTCCCCCTCGCCCGCGTTGCCCCCGTTGCCCCCGTTGCCGTCGCTTCCCGAGGTCCCGTCCCTCGCCCCGGAGGACGAGGACGATCCGCACGCCCGGCTGGCGGCCCATGCCGCCGAGCGGGCCCGCCTGCTGCTCAGCCGCGCGCTCGGCCTGGACTGAAGGCTACGATACCCCCGGGGGCATAAGGGGGCTTGTGCCGGAACCGCGAGGAAGGACGGACCGTCATGGAGCTGCCCATGACCGCCGACGAGAGGAAGTCCGTGGTGAACCGGCTGCGCCGGGCGCAGGGCCAGATCGCCGGGATCATCCGGATGATCGAGGAGGGCCGCGACTGCGAGGACGTGGTCACCCAGCTCTCGGCCGCGTCCCGGGCCCTGGACCGGGCCGGGTTCGCGATCATCGCCTCCGGGCTCCAGCACTGCATGAGCGAGCAGGACCCGCTCCTCGCCGGTGACCGCGAGGAGACGCGCAGCCGTCTGGAGAAGCTTTTCCTCTCCCTGGCCTGATGCGGCGCGTCCGCGCGCCGGCCGCGGTTCAGCGCTGCCCGGACAGCGCCTGCCCCATGGCCGCCAGCACGGACGGCGCGACGCGGTAGTACACCCAGGTGCCGCGCCGTTCGGCGGTGAGCAGCCCGGCCTCGCGCAGCTTCTTCAGATGGTGGCTGACGGTGGGCTGCGAGACCCCGACGTCCGAGATGTCGCAGACGCATGCCTCCCCGTCCTTGTGCGAGGCGACGAGCGAGAACAGCCGCAGCCGCACCGGGTCGCCGAGTGCCTTGAACATCACGGCGGTGCGTTCGGCCTCGGCCGGGGTCAGCGGGCGTTCGGTCAGCGGCGGGCAGCAGGGAACCGCCCCGGTCTCGCCGGGGGAGTCCAGCACGGTCAGCAGCTCACGTTTCGACATGCATCTATTTTGTCACACATCGAACTAAGAAGTCATCCCTTGCCGCCGTCTCCGTCCCCGCGGCCTGTCCCGGCCTCCCCGGCGTCCGCCCCCTTCCCCGCGTCCGCGTCCGCGTCGGTCCCGTCGTCGTCCGGTGACCCCAGCCCTCCGTGCCGGCTGTCCGCGACGATCGCGAACAACGCCGCCGCGAACGGCACGGCCAGCAGCGCCCCCAGAATCCCGGCGACCCCGGCCCCGCCGGCGATGGCGAGCATCACCACCGTCGGATGCAGGGACACGGTACGGCTCTGGATCACCGGCTGGAGGAAGTTGCCCTCGATCTGCTGGACGGCGAGCACCACCGCCAGGGTCCACACGGCGATGGCCAGCCCGCGGTCGGCGAAGGCCACCAGTACGGCCACCGTCCCGGAGAGAAACGCGCCCACGAACGGCACATAGGCGCCCAGGAACACCAGGACGGCCAGCCCCACCGCCCCCGGCACCTGCAGGATCAGCAGCCCGATCAGGATGAAGACGGAGTCGATCACCGCCACCATCGTCGTGCCGCGCATGTAGCCGGCCATCGCCGCGTAAGCGGTGCGGGCCAGGGCCAGCAGCCGCCCGCCGTACGGCTCGGGCAGCGAGGCGACCAGCGCCGGGAAGCGGTGGCCGTCGCGCAGCAGGAAGAACGTCAGCACCAGCGCCAGCACCCCGCCGGTCACGATCTGGGCGGCCAGGCTCAGCCCGGTCACCAGGCCCTGGGAGAAGGCGCCGGAGAACCGCTGGGCGAGATCGCTGAGCCCCAGCGCGCCCTGCTCGGCGACCTCCCCGGGCAGGAGGTTCCCGAACTGGTCGGACAGCTCCCGGCCGGCCTCCTCCACCGCCGCGGCGATGTCCCCGGCCTGGTCCATCAGCGCCTTGACGAACAGATACCCCCCGCCCGCGATGGCCACCAGCAGCACCACCGTGGTGAGGGCCGCGGCCAGCGCCCGGTGCAGTCCCATCCGGTGCAGCCGCTCGGACAGCGGATGCAGCAGCGCCACGCCCAGCAGGGAGACGATCAGCGGCACCACCGCGAACCGCAGCATGACACAGAGCCACACCACCCCCGCCGCCACCGCCCCGACCAGCAGCAGGGCCGCGCTCCACAGCGCGGCCGTGCGCAGAGCCGGTGGCAGGTCCTGTTGTCCTGGCGGCGCGGCACTCATGCGGGCAGCTTGCCAGCCATCCGCCCGCTCTGCACCTTATGTCCTTCCCGGTGGTGTCACTTGACGGACCTCAGGAGGTGCCGGCCCCGGCCGCCCGCTTCTTCTCCTGCTTGTACGCCCGCACCCTGGCCAGCGACTCCGGTCCGGTGATGTCCGCCACGGAGCGGTAGGAGCCCTCCTCGCCGTATGCGCCGGCCGCCTCCCGCCAGCCCTCGGGCGTCACACCGAACCGCTTGCCCAGCAGCGCCGTGAAGATCTGCGCCTTCTGCTTGCCGAAGCCGGGCAGCTCGTTGAGCCGCCGCAGCAGCTCCCGGCCGTCCGCCGCGTCCCGCCAGACGGCGGCCGCGTCCCCGCCGTAGTGGTCCACCAGGAACTGGCAGAGCTGCTGCACCCGCTTGGCCATCGAGCCGGGGTAGCGGTGCACGGCGGGCTTCTCCGACAGCAGCGCGGCGAACTCCTCCGGGTCGCGGGCCGCGATCTCGTGCGCGTCCAGATCGTCCGCGCCCATGCGCACGGCGATGGTGTACGGCCCGGTGAACGCCCACTCCATGGGGATCTGCTGGTCCAGCAGCATCCCCACCAGCGCCGCCAGCGGGCTGCGCCCCAGCAGTTCATCGGCCTCCGGCTGCTGCGCCAGCCGGACAGTGTGCTGTTCCATGCCCCGATCATCACCGTCCGCCCCGCGCACCGCACGCCGACCTGCCGCACCGGCGGCTACCCCCGGTGCGGCGGCGTGCACCGCCCGCGCCGCCTGCGGCAGTAGTAGCCGCTGCCCGCGCAGTGCCAGCAGCGGTGCCCGCCGGGCACGCTTTCCGGCGCGCCGATGTCGGGCAGATACAGCGTCGCCCGGTACTCCTGTCCCTGGCCGCCGCATGCCTGGCACACCACGTGCGGACCCTCGCACTCCGCCTGCTGGCCGTTCCGGTCCGGGTCCGAGCCCTCACCCACACAGCTACTCTCCCACCCCGCCGCGCACCCCGCCGCGCCCGCTGGCGGGGCCACCGGCGCAGGGCCACGATGAAAAGGGCGGAAAGGACGGAAAGGGCCTGCTCCACCACCGGCGAACCGAGGAGGCCGGCCATGAAGGCTGTGCGGATGACGGGCTGGCAGAGCCCGCCGGAGATCGTCGATCTCCCGGTGCCCGAGCCCGGCCCCGGCCAGGTCCTGGTCAGAATCGCCGGCGCCGGGGTGTGCCACAGTGATCTTCATGTGCTCGACTGGCCGCCCGGCTCCCTGCCCTACCGGCTGCCCTTCACCCTCGGCCACGAGAACTCCGGCTGGGTCGCCGCGCTCGGCCCCGGCACCGAGGACGCCCGGCTGAGCGAGGGCGACGCGGTGCTGGTCTACGGCCCGTGGGGCTGCGGCGTCTGCTCCTCCTGCGCCCGTGGCGCCGAGAACTACTGCCGCCGGGCCGCCGAGATCCCGGCCGCGGGCGGCGGACTCGGCCTGGACGGCGGGATGGCCGCCTACATGCTCGTGCCCTCGCCGCGGCTGCTGGTGCCGATCGGCGGGCTGGAACCGCGCACCGCGGCGCCCCTCACGGACGCCGCGCTCACCCCGTACCACGCCATCAAGCGGAGCCTGCACCGTCTGGTGCCGGGCACCACGGCCGTGGTCATCGGCGCCGGGGGCCTCGGCCAGGCGGCGGTCCAGCTGCTCAAGGCGCTGTCCCCGGCCCAGGTCATCGCCGTGGACATCGCCGCCGGGAAGCTCAAACTCGCCGAACAGGCCGGCGCGGACCACGGCGTCCCGGCGGGCGAGGAGGCCGCCGGGCGCATCCGCGAACTCTCCGGCGGACTCGGCGCCGCCCTGGTGGTGGACTGCGTCGGCGCCGACTCCACCATGGCCACCGCCGCGGCGGCCGCGGCGGTGGAGTCCGACATCGCCGTCATCGGCCTGGCCGGCGGCAGCCTCGGCATCCGCTTCGGCACCGTCCCCTTCGAGGCGTCCGTCTTCATCCCCTACTGGGGCACCCGCCCGGAACTGGCCGAGGTCGCCGCCCTCGCCCGGGCCGGCCTGCTCGACCTGCACGTCGAGACCTTTCCGCTCACCCAGGCCCTCGACGTCTACGACCGCCTCCGCCACGGCCACATCAACGGCCGCGCCGTCCTCCTCCCCGAACCCTGACCCGCCCTGCCCGGCGTCGACCGCCGAGGCGGCGGCCCGGCGAACTCCGCGCTGCCGTCTCCGGACGCGGCGGTGGGCCGGTGCGCCGGCCCGCGGGCGCTCCGAGCGGCTCAGACGGTGGAGGTGTCCGGGAGCCGTGCGGTCGGACGCCACATCCACCCGCAGAGCAGCACGGATTCGTGCGGCCTCCAGTCGGCTGCCTGGACTCGGACGGAGGCGGGGTGCGGCGATGCAGGTGCCTGGTGGTCGGCTGCGACGGCCGGCTGAGTGATCCAGATCAGCGTCCCGACGAGTCCCGCCGCGACAGCCCACCGTGCCGCCCGGTCGTTCGCGCGCCTCATCCCATCTCCAGGAATCAAAGGGGACAACCGGAGTGTGATCATCCGGTTGTTCTGCAGTGTACGCCCCCGGTACTCCGCCAGTACTCCGCCATGTGAGGTCAAGCGTACAACGACCGTGTCACTCCTGTAGGTTACTGGTGCACAGATGAACAGAGGTGGTCACCGGTATCGGCAGGAGTGCACGCAGCTGCGGCCTGGCCGGGTGGGCTGGAGCAGGTGCCGCGGCCCGGGTCCGTGAGACGACTGCATTCAGGAAGAAGGGGAAGCCTCGCTGTCAGGAGCCGGCGGAGCCAACGTGAGCCGCCGCAGTGCCTCCTGTGCCGCCGCTGCGATCTTCGGCAGATGGATGCGGTCGGCAACTTCTTTGGCCGCCTTGAGATGACCGGCGGCTGCCGCGAAGCGGCCCATGGCGACCTCCGTCTGACCGAGCCCGAAGAGTGCGAGCGCCTCCTCGGTGGCCGCGCCGATGGCGCGGGCCAGGTCACGGGCTTCACGGTGATTCCGATGCGCCTGCTCGTACCGGCCCAGGGCGTACTGCGCGGAGGCCAGCCCGGTGAGGGTGTTGGCGATGTTGCGGCGGTCGTTGATGCGGCGGAACGCGGCCAGGCTCTCCGTGAACAGAGGCACGGCCGACTCGGCGTCTCCGCAGTCGGTGAGCAGCCCGGCGAGATTGCCCCGGGCCACTGCTTCCTCCAGGCGGTTACCGATCGACCTCGCTGTGGCGAGAGACTCCTCCACGGCACGACGAGCGCGTTCCGGGTGGCCCAGTGCCGCGTGGACTCCGGCAAGGTTGTCCATGGCCTTGGTCACGGCGAGAAGATCACCGAGCCGCCGGAACTCGTCGATCGCCGATTCGAAGTGCTCCAGGGCCCGGCCGAACTCCCCCATCGCGCAGTAGGAGAGGGCCACATTGTGCTGCGCGCTGGTCCGTTCCCATTCGTCGCCCGTCCGCTCGTGCAGGCGGAGCGCTTCCTGATGGAAAGCAAGGGCCTGTTCGTTGCGGCCCAGATGCCAGTTCAGGGTGCCAAGTGCGCGAAGAGCCGCCCCCACCACGACGGGGTCACCGGTGTCGCGGGCAATGTCCAGCGCCTGCCGGCAGACGGATTCCGCCCCCGCGTAGCGTCCGGTCCCGGAGTGCGCCGCTGCGAGGTTCAGCAGGGCAAGACACAGCGCCGTCCGCCTGCCGGTGCGCGACCAGTGCTCCACGGCATGCTGGTGCATTGCGTCGGTGTCCACCCACTGGCATTCGGCGTCGAGGAAGCCGGATATGGCGTGGCTCAGCAGGGCGGCTCGCTCAGCAGCACCTGCGGAGCGCGCGTACCGTTCCGTCGCCACAAGATTCGACCGTTCCGTGGTGAACCACGAACTTGCCTGACCGGGGCTGTCCAGGGACGGCAGGGGCCAGGGGGCCGCTGTGGATCTCCTCGCGAGGCGCGGGCGGCGGGGGTGCAGCAGCCGGTCGGCCCGTTCGGAGGCCAGGAGGTAGAAGTCCACCAGGCGGTCGAGGGCTTCGCGCTGCTGGTCGGAACCGTCCTCCGTGTCGGCCTGATGGCGGGCGAAGCGCCGGAGCAGCGCGTGAAAGCGGTATCGATCCGGCGCCGGCTCCTGCAGCAGATGCCGCTGCAGCAGTTCCTCCAGAAGCCGCTCGGCAGAGGCAAGAGAGCAATCCAGTAATGCCGCGACCGCATGAGGGCCGAACTCCGTGCCGAGGTGCAGGGAGATACGGCGGAATCCCGATCTCTGGTTGCTCGTGAGATCCCGGTAGGAGAGCTGGAAAGCCCGTGCCAGGTTCCGGTCCGAGTCGCGGATCTCCCGGAGGCGGCCGGGCTCGGCCTCCAGGCGCCGCCGCAGGGTGCTCAGGCTCCAGGACGGATGGTCCCCAAAACGGTTCGCGACGATTTCCACCGCCAGGGGGAGATTGCCGCACAGCTCCACGATCTGCCCGAGCTCCTGGGTGTCGCGGGCACGCTCCTCGTCGGTGAACGACCGGAACAGCCGCACGGAGTCGGTGAGCGGCATGGTGCCCAGAGTCATCTGCCGGGCGCCGGGCAGACCGGGGAGGCTTCGCTGGCTGGTGATGATGAGCAGCGCGGGCGTGGCGGGCGGAAGCAGGGGACGGACCTGCTCACTGCCGCCCGCGTCGTCCATGATGACGACTGCTCGGTGGCGGGAGATCACGGACCACCACAGTTCCTTGCGCTGTTCGAGGTCCGAGGGGATCGTCTCGACGCCGAACATCTGAAGCAGGCGGGCAAGCGCCGGCCCGGTGTCGAGCGGGTACTGGCAGACGTCCGCATGCGCGCGGAGATCCAGGTACAGCTGGCCGTCCGGGAAGCGGTCGCGCAATCTGTCGGCGGCGTTGTACGCGAGGGCGGTCTTGCCGACCCCGGCCATCCCGACCAGCACGATGGGCGGCAGAGCGGCGGAGTCCCGGGACGCGGAGTCGACCAGGTTCATCAGCTGGCGCATCTCCGACTCCCGGCCTATGAGCGGGCTGTGGCGTGGCAGGTTGTACAGAGGCTTCGTACCGGGACTGCTGAGCACCGTCGTGCCACGGGGCAGAGGCGCCAGGACGTCCTCCGCGGGTGCGCGTTCCAGGATCAGCCGGTGAATGCGCTCCAGCTCTCCGTCCGGCTGTCCTCCGCCGGGATGCGGGACGGTTCGCCGGGTGACGTTGTACAGATGCAGGGCGTCCGTGCGCCGCCCGCACGCGTAGTAGGCGGTCATCAGGTAGCCGACCAGCGTCTCGTCGGCGGGCCGCTCCGCGACCAGTTCGGTCAGCTCGGCGATGAGTTCGGGGAATCGGTGGAGCGCGAGCTCGACTCCCATGCGTTTGGCGGTCTCCGCCCTGCGCCGTGCGGCCATCATGTCGCGCTCGGGCCAGGAACCGCCCAGGCCGAGGAGCGGCTCGCCCGGCCACAGCCGGTCGGCCTCACGCCACCGGGCGGCCGCCTCCTCCGCCCGGCCGGCCACGGCCAGGGACTCCGCCCTCCTGCACAATGACAGGAACCGGTGCCAGTCCACGGTCTCGGGTGCTGCGTCGAGCATGTAGCCGGGCGGCTGCTTGATGACCGCCGCTCCGGCTTCTGCCGGCCTGCCGCCCATGCTGCGGATGATTCCGCGGAGCCGTGAGACGTGTGAGTGCAGGTTCTGCTGGGTGCTGGGCGTCAGCCGCCCGTCCCAGAGCCGGTCCATCAGAGCATCGACGGAGACGGGTCTGCCGATCTTCAGGGCCAGATGGGCCAGCAGACGGCGTTCCAGATCGCCGCGAAGGCGTGACTGACGGCTGTGTGCGGTGATGTGTACGGGGCCCAGGATGTGGAATTCCACCAGCGCTTCCCCTCGCCGGCTGAATCCTTCGACGTCCTTTGACAACGCTGAGCATGACAGTTCTGCCCGATGTTGCAAGGGGTGAAGTCCGGAAATGGCCGGTTTTGTTTGTGCGCACATCGGGGTAAGCGATGCGTGACTGCACGTGCAGAAAGTTGTCGGTGTAGCCGGCATGCAGACGTGTGGGACGCGTGTTGCCGTTGTGGGAAACGCGGGGGGCGGAGATGGAATCTCACACGAATGCGATCGGCGGTTCTGCCAGGGTCTATGGGCACAGCGTGCAGGCCGGGCAGGTGCAGGGCGGGATTCACTTCCATGCGGAGAAAAAACCTCCGCTTCCGGTCCCCCGGCAACTTCCGCGGGTGCCCGCGCATTTCGTCGGCCGGGAACGGGATCTGGCCGTTCTGGACGGCCTGGAGGCCGGGCGCGCCGGGTCCGGGACGGCACCGCTGGTGGTGGTGAGCGGGCCCGGCGGGGTGGGCAAGACCGCGCTGGCGTCGTGCTGGCTGCGCAGCCGCTCCGAGGAGTTTCCGGACGGTCAGCTCTACACCGACCTGCTGGGCCATTCGGCCGGCGGGCAGGCGCTGTGGACGGAGGCCATGGGGCAGTTCCTGCGGGCGCTGGGCGTCACGCAGGTGCCCTCCGAGCCGGCGGAGCGGGTGGCGCTGTGGCGGTCGGTGACGGCGCCGCTGCGGCTGGCGGTGCTGCTGGACAACGCCTTCTCCGCAGCCCAGGTCAGGCCGCTGCTGCTCGGCGGCCAGGGCTCCCTGGTGGCGGTGACCAGCCGGTACCGGCTGACCGGCCTGGGGCCGGACGGGGCCGGCTTCCACCAGCTCGGCCCGCTGGCGGTGGAGGACGCGGTGGCCCTGCTGTCCCGCGGCATCGGCCCGGAGCGGGTGCGCCGGGAGCCGGCCGAGGCCCGGCGGGTGGTGGCGCTGTGCGCCGGCCTCCCGCTCGCCGTCTGCCTGGCAGCGGCCCGCCTGGCCTCCCGGCCCCGGCAGCCGGTGCGGGCCATGGCCAGGGCACTGGAGCGGGAGGCGGAACGCCTCAGCACGCTGGCGGTGGAGGGAGACAGCGCCGTGCGGGCCGCGCTGGACGAGTCCTATGCGGTGCTCGGCCCGGACACCGCGCGGCTCTACCGGCTGCTGGGCCTGCTGCCCGTGCGGGTGTTCGAGACGGGTCTGGCCGCCGCGGTCGGTGCCCTGGCGTTCGCGGAGGCGGAACGGCTGATCGACGCGCTCGTCGAGGGCAGCCTGGTGGAGGACGCGGAAGCCGGCGTCTTCCGGTTCCACGATCTTGTGCGGCTGCATGCCGCTGAGCGGTGCGAGGCCGAGGAACCCGGCCCACGGCGGGACGAGGCGCTGCGCCGGGCGGCGGACTGGTATCTGGCCACCGCCACCGCCGCGCAGCGGCTGCTCACACCGGCGCAGGCCACCATGGAGCGGACGTACCGTTACCCGCCGCAGGAGCCGCCCGCCTTCGAGGACGAGAGCGCTGCGCTGGGCTGGCTGGACGCCCGCCGGGCGGATCTGCTCGGCGTGGTGCGGATGGCGGCGGACCGGGGCTGGGACGACAGCGCGTGGATGCTCGTCGACGCGCTGTGGCCGCTGTTCCAGCGGCTGCGGTACTACGAGCTGTGGATCGAGGCCCACCGGCTGGGGCTGTCGGCGGCCCGCCGGGCCGGGCGGCGGGCGGGCGCGCGGCGGATGCTCACCTCGGGTGCGATCGGCCTGAGCGCGGCGGGCCGGCTGGACGACGCCATCGCCTGGTACCAGGAGGCGCTGCGCGACGCGCGGGAGAGCAACCACGCCCGGGACGAGGGGCAGTCGCTTCTCGGCCTGGGAGCCTGCCACCGGGAGGCCGGACGCCCCGCCGAGGCGGTCCCGTACCTGAGGCGGGCGGTGGCGGTGTGGGAGGGCGCGGGGTATCCGCGGGGGGCCGCACTGGCCCGGATCGTGCTGGGGGAACTGGCGGAGCTGGGCGGGGAGATCCGCACCGCGCTGGGACACTACCGGGCGGCCCGCGATGCGCTGGCGGAACTGCCGGAGCCGTACGAGACCGCCCGGGCACAGGCGTTTCTCGGCCGGGCCCTTGCCGCGGCCGGGCAGGCGGAAGAGGGCCTGGCCCTGCTCGGCCAGGCCCTCACGGTGTTCGAGGAGACCGGTGCCACCCACTGGCAGGCCCGGACGCTGGAAATGCTCGGCGAGAGTGCCGAGCGCTCCCCGGGTGCCGGGCGGCGGACGGCGCGTGGCCACTACGAACGGTCGCTCGCCCTGTTCACCTCCTACAGCGCCGACGACGCGGAACGGGTCCGGGAACGGCTGGCCCGGCTCGGTCCGGACACTCCGGGTGTTCCGGACAGCCCGGATGGCCCTGGGGTTCCGGATGGTCCGCGCGGGCCGGAGGCCGACTGATCCGGGACAGCTCGGACAGCTCGCGGCCCGTGGTCAGCCAGCCGTGCAGGCAGGAGACCACCAGCGGATCCGGCGGAACGTCCGGCGCACAGCGCAGCAGGAGCGGAGCGCCGCCGGGCACCGCCGCCATCCAGCCGCCGGGGCAGCCGTGGCCGCCGTCCGCCGCCAGCGGCACGGCCATCACCCGGCAGCCGCGGTGCCGGGCGAGGACCGTCGCCAGATCCCGGACCGCCTCGGCCGGGGACCGCGGCCGGCTGCCGTAGAGCACGTCGGCGCAGGCCAGCCAGCGGTCGCAGGCACAGCGGTCGGCGTCCACGGCCAGATGCTCGTCCAGGACCGTGGCCGGGACGGGGGCGGAGCGCCCGGCCTGTCCCGCCCACGCCCGGTACCGGCCGTGGGAGGTTTCCAGCAGAACTCCGAACACCGCTCCGCCGCCCGCGGCCCGGGCCCCGGCTGGGGCGCCGCCGGCAGTGGACCGGACATGGCACCAGGTGCGGTGCGCCGGGTGCTGGTGCCCCCTCATGCCGTGGCCTCCCCGCTCCTGGGCGGCCGGCCGGCGGCCGCCCAGGCGTCCAGGGACGGCGGCAGCGGCAGCGGCTCGGCCTCGACCGGATGGGCCGGTTCGCCCAGCCCGAGGGTGCGGTAGAGCAGCCGCCGCATGTTCCGGCCGAACCGTCCCGGCTCGGAGCTGATGCGTGCCGCGATCGGCCGGTAGCGCTCCGGCCGGTACTCCGCCCGGGCGTGCCGGAGCTGCTCGGTCAGCGGACACGAGGGTGTCAGCGCGGGTGCCGTGTGTGCCAGCTCGGCAGCCGCCGCGTGCGGGTTGATCTCCTGGACCGGGGAGGCGGCCAGCAGCATCGGACGCCCGGTCAGCGTGGCGTAGACCGTCACGCTGCCGTGGTCGCCCACGATCCAGTCGGCCGCGATCAGCACCGGCCGCCAGTCGTCCTCCGGCGGGACGACGGCGCCGCCGCGCCGCCGGAGCTGCCGCAGCCAGGCCCGCAGCTGGTACGGGCCGTGTACCGCCCAGGCGTTGGGATGGATCAGCACCGCGACCCGGTACCTGTCCGCCGGGAGCTCGGTCAGCAGGCGGGGCAGCAGCGCCTCGATCCGGGCAAAGGAGGAGCACGGGCCCCAGGTGGAGGGCAGGACCACGAGCTTCTGGCCCGGCAGCAGCCCCAGGGCGCGGCGGTAGGCCCGCCGCCGCCGCAGGCTGTGGGCGATCCGGTCGCGGACCGGATCACCGACCACGGTGGCCGCCGGCAGGGCCTCGGGACAGCTCCGGGCCAGCAGGTCCAGGTCGTCCCGGTGCGGCAGGGCCACCGCGGCCGGCGGACGGCCGCCGGGCAGCAGGATGTCCTCGGGGCACAGCCCGGGCACCCGCAGCCCGTGTCCGCCGCGCCTGCGTTTCTGGAAGCCGGCACCGTGCGGCATGGTGATCACCGGCGCGCGCACGGCGTCCAGGCCGGTCGGGCCGGCCGCCAGCGCCAGGTCGAAGTCGGTGCGCACGGCCCGTTCCCAGGGCAGCACGGAAATCCCGAGGCCGTGCGCGAGGCGTGCCAGGCCGTCCCCCAGGTCGTGCGGCGGAGCGCTGAAGTGCACCTGGACCCTCAGGTCCGTCTCCACCAGCGGCAGCACTTCACAGACCCGCTGGAAGAAAGTGACGGTGGGCACCACGGCGAGCACGTTCTTGCGCCCGGTCAGAGTGAGCCGCTGCCGGGGCGGTGAATGCGGTTGTCGGTCTTCCTTCGGTATGCCGGTCGCCGGCATGTCTTCCCCCATGTGGTGTGTACGGTCCGGGCCCTCGGCAAGGGCTGGCGTACACGTGCGCGTCCCCCTGCCGCGGCCGTCCGGAGAACCGGACTCGGGGGTGATGCCCGTGGAGCCGGGCAAGAGTCTTGCCCGGACCTTGACGGAACCTTGTCCGCTCCGGGCAGCAGAGGCCCACAGGGCGCGCGGTGACGTGCGGGGGGCGCGCGGGGGGCAGCGCCCGGCGACGCGGCGGAGACGGGGCGGCGGGGTGCGCCGCCACAGGAACGCGCGGCCTGGGCCGGGGGCCGGGGCC
>NZ_WTLH01000119.1 GCF_011421595.1 Streptomyces sp. YIM 98790
CCGCAGCAGCCGCCGCACCGGCCGCGGGCGCCGTCCGGCCCGGCGCTCCGCCGGGGGCTCGGCGGGCAGCGGCAGCCCGTCCAGCCCGACGCCGCGCCGCGGAACGAGCCGCTTGAGGTAGTCGTCGTGCAGGCCGGGGGTGTACCAGGGTTTGAGCGGCGGCAGTGCGGTGCCGCGCAGCGCCGCGTACCGGTCCCGCGCCTCCCGGTAGGGGTCCTGGCCGGTCAGCCCGTTCTGCTCGGCCCAGCCCGGGGCCACGGCCGGCAGCCGGCCCTCGTCCAGCTCCTGCCAGGAGGTGAGCAGGCCGGAGGAGACGAAGAAGTGGTTCCCGTGCGCCTCGCGGATGCCGTAGTCGGTGAGGATGCCGGTGGGGATGCCGCGGTGGATGGCCTCCATGGCGGCCGTGGAGGAGACCGTGACCAGCAGGTCGGTGCGGTCCAGGACCTGGCCCATCTCGCCGTACAGCAGCCGCAGGTTGGGCGGCGGGTCGGCCAGCTGCCCGAACAGCTCCTCGTAGGAGTAGGCCTCCGGGTGGGTGACGCCCTCGCCGGGCCGGTTGCGCAGCTTGATCAGCACCTCCCGCCCGGGGTGCAGCCGGGCGTGCCGGGCCGCCTTGTGCAGGATGCTGACCCGCTCCTCGCGGGTGGCCGGCACCGAGGGCTGCACCGCGAAGCAGACGGTGAACGGGCGTCCCTCGCGCTCCCAGGCGCCGGGCTCGTACCGCTTGCCGCCCAGGAACGGCAGGGCGCTCTCCACCACCACCTTGGGGTCGGCGCCCACGCCCGCGTAGATGTCGCGGAACATCTCGGCGTCGGCGGCGCTGTTGGCCAGCACGATGTCCGCGCCGACCCGCAGCACGGCACCGTCCACGGCGTTCTCGTAGACCACGCCGACATAGCCGGTGACCACCACCGGGCGGCGCTCGCGCCCCTTCCAGGCGGTGCCCAGGGCGTGCAGCATGGCCAGCACGCTGCCGCCGGTGACGCCCAGCACCAGCAGGTCCGCCTCGGGCAGCTCCGGGTCCTCGAGCAGTTCCAGCAGGCTCACCACCCTGCTGGTGTCCGGCACCACGCCGACCTCGTCGATCTGGCGCTGCGAGGGCATGGACCCGGTCTGCATGAACCGGGCGTCGATGGCGTGGTCCGGCGCGATCTGCCGGGTGGTCATCGCGGCCCACTTCCAGCGGCTGTCGGAGTCGGCGAATACGACGGCGCGTGGCCTGGCGCTTCCCATGCGTTGAGTGTCCTTCACTGGGACCCCGGTTCGGTCCCCGGTTGCGGTGCTGTGACGGAGCCGAGAGGCCCTCGGGACCGGGCCGCGGCGCGGCCCCGGCCCGGGGCCGCCGCGTCGGGCGGCCGGCGCCGAAGTGCTGACCCCCGTGGATATCCCCCGTGCGCTACGCGGTGCTGTCCACCGCGTGAACCCACGGTGTCGCACAGGTGGTGCCCGGGTCAACGGGGCAGGTGGGAGCGGGCGCGGCGGGCCGCCCGCCGGACCGGCGTTCACCGGCCGGTCAGGAAATCGTCCGTCCGGTCCTGACTTCGTCGCGGCGGGGCAACAGCCCGCCGCCGGGCCTGGCCGCGGCCTCCGGCGGGCTGCTCCCATGGAGTCGCCGGGCCGGCACGGGGGGCCCGGCGACGCGTCCGGAAGGGGAGAGATCGGGATGAGAGCGCAGCGGACCGGGAGCCGGGGACGGCGCACGACGGCGATCACGGGGGCCGTCGCCGCGGCGGTACTGGCGCTGGGCGGACTGACCGCCTGCGAGGAGCCGCTGCCGCCGGACGCGGGCGAGGGCTCGTCGCAGCAGCCGGACACCGGCGACGGTGACGGCGCCACCGACGGTGGGGACGGCGGCGCCGAGGGGGACGGCGGCGGCGACACCGGCGGCGGGGAGGAGGCACCGGCCGAGGCCGACGAGGGCTTCCTGGCCGCGGGGGAGACACACGTCCACCCCAACGGTCTGGAGGTCACCCTCTCCGCCGCCGAGCCCTACACCCCGGGCGAGTACGCCGAGTACACCGGGCGGCCGCACAAGACCACGGTGACGGTCACCAACAACGGCACCGAGGAGACCGAGATCATCTTCCTGTTCTCCGCCCGGGCGGGCGACGCGGGGGTGGAGGCGCCGGAGATCTTCGACAGCGAGCTGACCGCCGAGCCGCGGGGCACCCTCAAGCCGGGCCGCACATTCACCGGCGAGGTGGCCTTCGACGTCCCGGAGGGCGCGGGCTTCATCGACGTCACGGTGGACCCGCTGGACATCGACCTCGATCCGGCCTACTGGAATCTCCGGCTCTGATCCGGCCCGCCGGCCGGCACGGCGCCCGGCACGGCACGGCCCGGACCGGCACCTGCCGGTCCGCACGGCGGCGTCCGGGTGTCCCGCGGGGGTGGGCACCGGGCGCCGCCGCTGCGCGTGCCCGCGCCCGGCCCCGGCGTACGGGCCGGGCCGGCGTACGGGCCGGCTCCGCCTCGGGGAGGACGGAGCACGACCCGCGGGGGACGCCCGGGAAGCCGTTCGCGGCAGGTCGTACCGGTTTGCCGTAGCCCGGGTTGCACCTGCCCCTGCGTCAGCCCCCATCCTTCGGGAGGAGGCCCCTTAGGGGACGGTGCGACTTTCTGCGGACGTCTCCGCCGCCGGGTTCGTTCTCCGGGGCGACGACCGGTACGGCCGCCGCTCCCTACCTTCGGGGGTAGGAATCCGATCAGAATCTAGGAGCCAGTTGTGACCACGGCGGTAGCGGAACCGGGTACCGGGGGCGGCGGAGGGACGGCCGTTGCCGCGCGCGCCGAGCGCGTGACCAAGGCGTACGGGGAGGGCGCGACCAAGGTCGTCGCACTCGACGAGGTGAGCATCGAGATCGCGCGCGGGGCCTTCACCGCGATCATGGGGCCGTCCGGTTCCGGCAAGTCCACCCTCATGCACTGCCTGGCCGGTCTGGACAGCGTGACCGCCGGCCGGGTCTGGATCGGCAGCACCGAGCTGACCGGGCTGAAGGAGAAGAAGCTCACCCAGCTCCGGCGGGACAACGTCGGCTTCGTCTTCCAGTCCTTCAACCTGCTGCCCACGCTGAACGCGATCGAGAACATCACGCTCCCCATGGACATCGCCGGCCGCAAGCCGGACCCGAAGTGGCTGGAGCACGTGATCACCACGGTGGGCCTGGCGGACCGGCTCAAGCACCGGCCGTCCGAGCTCTCCGGCGGCCAGCAGCAGCGTGTGGCCGTGGCCCGCGCCCTGGCCGGCAAGCCGGAGATCATGTTCGGCGACGAGCCCACCGGCAACCTGGACTCCCGCGCCGGCGCGGAGATCCTCGGCTTCCTGCGCCGCTCCGTGGACGAGCTGGGCCAGACCGTGGTGATGGTCACCCACGACCCGGTGGCCGCCGCGTACGCGGACCGCGTGGTCTTCCTGGCCGACGGGCGGATCGTGGACGAGATGGCCGACC
Organism: Streptomyces sp. YIM 98790; assembly: GCF_011421595.1. Taxonomy (GTDB): domain Bacteria; phylum Actinomycetota; class Actinomycetes; order Streptomycetales; family Streptomycetaceae; genus Streptomyces. The sequence continues at coordinate 3,450 of NZ_WTLH01000119.1, forward strand.
CCACCGCCGACAAGGTGCTGGACCGGATGCGCGGCTTCGACTCCCAGGGGCGGACCTCATGAGCGTGCTGCGCACGTCCATGCGCAATTTCGTGGCGCACAAGGGACGCATGGTCCTGTCCGGGCTGGCGGTGCTGCTGTCCGTGGCCTTCGTCTGCGGCACGCTCGTCTTCACCGCCACCATGCAGGCCACGTTCGACCGGCTGTTCACCGAGAGCGCCTCGAACGTGATGATCAGCGCGGCCGACCGGGAGGCCGACGGCAGCTTCGACAACGTCGACCTGACCGGCCGCCCGGTCACCCTGCCGGCCTCGGCGGCCGAGCGGCTCGGCGGGCTGGACGGCGTCTCGGACGTCACCGGCATCGTGGCCTCGCAGTCCATCGTGGCCGTGGACTCCGAGAACGAGAACATCGGCCCCACCACGGGCGCGCCCACCATCGGCGCGAGCTGGTCCGAGCTGGAGCTGCGGACCATGGAGGTGGTGGAGGGCGAGCCGCCCGCCGGCCCCGGCGAGACCATGATCGACAAGGACACCGCCGACGAGAAGGGCCTGGAGGTCGGCGAGCAGGTGCGGGTGCTGTCGGTCACCGGTGACCACGCGATGACCATCACCGGCATCGCCAAGTTCAAGGTCACCAACCCGGGCGCCGCCGTTCTGTACTTCGACCTGCCGACCGCCCAGCAGGTGCTGCTCGGGACCGGCGACGCCTACACCCAGATCGCCGTGGACGCCGCGGAGGGCGTCGGCGACACCGAGCTGAAGGAAGAGGTCGTCGCCGCGCTCGGCACGGAGGACTTCAAGATCCAGACCGCCGACGAGTACATCGAGGAGAACCGCAGCGAGCTCGCCGAGGTCTTCGGCTTCCTCCAGTGGATCCTGCTCGGCTTCGCCGGTATCGCGCTGCTCGTCGGCATCTTCCTGATCGTCAACACCTTCACCATGCTGGTCGCCCAGCGCACCCGGGAGATCGGGCTGATGCGGGCCATCGGTGCCAGCCGCAAGCAGGTCAACCGCTCGGTGATGCTGGAGGCGCTGCTGCTGGGCCTGGTCGGCTCGGTGCTGGGCTTCGCGGCCGGCCTGGGCATCGCGGTCGGCCTGATGACGCTGATGGGCGCCCTGGGCATGAACCTGTCCACCGACGACCTGACCGTCGGCCTCGCGGTGCCCGTCATCGGCATCGTGGTCGGTGTCACGGTCACCCTGCTGGCCGCGTGGTTCCCGGCCCGCCGGGCCGCCCGGGTCACCCCGATGGACGCGCTGCGCGACGCCGGCACCCCCGGCGATGTGCGGGCCGGCCGGGTCCGCACCGCCGTCGGCGGGGGGATGCTGGTGCTCGGCCTGGGGGCGCTGGTGCTGGCGGGCGGCGCCACCTCCGCCTCGGCCGGCGGCCTGTGGCTGGCGGTGGGGGTGGTGCTCACCCTGATCGGCCTGGTGCTGGCCGCCCCGGCGCTGGTGGGCCTGGTGCTCGGCGCGCTCAGCGCGGTGCTGCTGCGCGGCTTCGGCTCCATCGGGCGGATGGCGGAGCGCAACGCGCTGCGCAACCCGCGCCGCACCGGGGCCACCGCCTCGGCGCTGATGATCGGCCTGGCGCTGGTGGCCGGGCTGTCCGTGGTGGGCTCCTCCATGGTGGCCTCGGCGACCGACGAGATCGACGAGTCGCTGGGCGCGGACTACATCATCCAGACCTCCAACTGGATGCCGATCCTGCCGGAGGCCGCCGAGGCGGTGCGCTCCGCGGACGATCTGGCCGCGGTGGTCGGGGTCAGCGAGGTCGAGGGCACGGTCACCGGCCCGGAGGGCGCGGAGTTCGAACAGCGCCTGGCGCTGACCACTCCCGGCTACCCGGCCATGATGGACACCCCGGTGGTCGAGGGCAGCCTGTCCGAGGCGCTGGAGAGCGGCGGCATCGCGCTGCCCACGGACACCGCCGAGAAGCACGGCCTGGCCCTGGGCGACCAGCTCACCGTCCGGCTGCAGGACGCGGCCGGCCCGGCCACCGTCACCCTGCGGGCGATCACCGAGGAGCCGGCGTTCGACAACTCCGGCGCCTTCCTCGGCGAGGACACCGCCGCCTCGGTGCTGGAGCCGGAGCAGATGCCGCTGCCGTGGGGTCTGTTCGCGCTGGCCGAGGACGGCCGCACGGACCAGGCCCGGGCCTCCCTGGAGAGCGCGCTGGAGGCGTACCCGCAGATGGAGGTGCGCGACCAGGCGGACTTCAAGGAGCTGATCCAGCAGCAGGTCGGGCAGCTTCTCAACCTGGTCTACGGGCTGCTGGCGCTGGCCATCATCGTCGCCGTCCTGGGTGTGGTGAACACGCTGGCGCTGGCCGTGGTGGAGCGCACCCGGGAGATCGGGCTGATGCGGGCGATCGGCCTGGGCCGGCGCCAGCTCCGCCGGATGATCCGGCTGGAGTCGGTGGTGATCGCGCTGTTCGGCGCGGTGCTGGGCGTGGCCATGGGTCTGGCCTGGGGCGGGGCGGCGCAGCAGCTGCTGGCACTGGAGGGCATGGAGGTCCTGGAGATCCCGTGGCCGACGATCATCACGGTGTTCATCGGCTCCGCGGTGGTCGGCCTGCTGGCCGCGCTGGTCCCCGCCTTCCGCGCCGGCCGGATGAACATCCTCAACGCCATCGCGACCGAGTAACCGGGCGGACGAGCCGCACGGACGACCCCGGTTGTTCGAACGGCTTCGCGAACGGACCCGCCCCGGGCAGCCCCCGCCCGGGGCGGGTCCTTCCTCCGTCCGGGGTCCGTCCGGTCCTTCCGGCCGGCCGCAGCCTCCCGCTCCATTCGTTCGTGTGTTCGAAAACTCATTGCTTCCGCCCAGTTCAGGAGGCAGACTGTGGTCGTGCTGATACGCCGTGAGCTCCCGGGCGACGAGGCCGCGGTCGCGGCCGTCACCACCGCCGCTTTCGCCAAGCCCGGCAGTCCGCTGCCCGCCGAGACGACCCTGCTCGGCGAGCTGCGCAAGGACCCGGGCTGGCTGCCCCGCCTCTCCCTGGTCGCCGCCGACCCCTCCGACGGCACCGTCCTGGGCCATGTGGTCTGCACCCGCGGCCGGGTCGGCTCCACCCCCGTGCTCGGCCTCGGCCCGCTCAGCGTCCACCCCGACCACCAGGTGCGGGGCGTGGGATCGGCGCTGATGCACGCCGTGCTCGGCGCCGCCGACGCCCTGGACGAGCCCCTGGTGGCGCTGCTCGGCAGCCCCGGCTTCTACCGCCGCTTCGGCTTCCGCCCGGCCTCGGAGTTCGGCATCCTCGCCCCCGACCCGGCCTGGGGTGACTACTTCCAGATCCGCCGCCTGGCCGCCTGCCCCACCGTGCTGCGCGGCCCCTTCCACTACGCCGCCCCCTTCACCCGCCTCTAGCCGGGGTCAAGGGCCCCGCAGCCGGCGCTCCGCACGGCCGGGCGGGGCCCGGGAGGGGCCCGTGGCAGGCGGGGTTCCGCGGCCGGGGGCGTAGTCTGGAGAGAACCCGGCCCGCAGTGCGTGTCGGGCGCTTTGTGTGTTCGTTGTGTTCCGTGCCCAGCCCCCGCCCCGCCGGGCCCACCGGGCCGACTCAGCCACCGGGATGGAAACCATATGAGCCTGCACGGCCTGCTCGATGCCGTCGTGGAAGACGCCGCCCTCACCGAGGCCGTCCGGGCGGCGTCCGCCGGCCACCGTCACCATGTCGACCTGATCGGGCCGGGCGCCGCCCGGCCGTTCACGGTCGCCGCCCTGGCCCGCCGCACCGGCCGCCCGGTGCTGGCGGTCACCGCCACCGGGCGGGAGGCCGAGGACCTGGCCGCCGCGCTGCGCTCGCTGATGCCGCCGGACGGCGTGGTGGAGTTCCCGGCCTGGGAGACCCTGCCGCACGAGCGGCTCTCGCCGCGCGCCGACACCGTCGGCAGGCGGCTGGCCGTGCTGCGCCGCCTGGCCCACCCCAGCGCCGACGACCCGGGCGCCGGCCCGGTCTCGGTGGTCGTGGCCCCGGTCCGTTCGGTGCTCCAGCCGCAGGTCAAGGGGCTGGGTGAGCTGAAGCCGGTGGCGCTGCGCGCCGGGTCGAGGGCCGACCTCGGGGAGATCACCGAGGCGCTGGCGGCCGCCGCGTACAACCGGGTGGAACTGGTGGAGAAGCGCGGCGAGTTCGCCGTCCGCGGCGGCATCCTCGATGTCTTCCCGCCCACCGAGGAACACCCGCTGCGGGTGGAGTTCTGGGGCGACGACATCGAGGAGATCCGCTGGTTCAAGGTGGCGGACCAGCGCTCCCTGGAGGTGGCCGAGCACGGCCTGTGGGCGCCGCCGTGCCGGGAGCTGCTGCTCACCGAGGAGGTCAGGGAGCGGGCCGCGGCGCTGGCGGCGGTCCATCCCGAGCTGGCCGAGATGCTGGACAAGCTGGCCCAGGGCATCGCGGTGGAGGGCATGGAGTCGCTGGCCCCGGCCCTGGTGGACGACATGGAACTGCTGCTGGACGTGGTCCCCGAGGGCACCATGACCGTGGTCTGCGACCCGGAGCGGGTACGCACCCGGGCCGCCGACCTGGTGGCCACCAGCGCCGAGTTCCTGCAGGCGTCCTGGGCCGCCACGGCCGGCGGGGGCGAGGCCCCGGTCGATCTGGGCGCGGCCTCGCTGCGCTCGCTGGCCGAGGTCCGCGAGCACGCCCGTGAGCTGGGCATGCTGTGGTGGACGGTGTCGCCGTTCGCCAGCGCGGGCGAGGAGGACCGGGCGCCGGACGCCGGGGGCCCCGGCGCCGACACCCTGGAGCTGGGCCTGAAGGCACCGGAGAGCTACCGGGGCGACATCGCCCGCGCGCTGGCCGACACCAAGGGCTGGCTGGCCGACGGCTGGCGGGTGGTCTTCCTCACCGAGGGCCACGGTCCGGCCGCCCGCACCACCGAGGTGCTCACCGGCGAGGGAATCGCCGCCGGCCTGGAACCGCACCTGGACGGCGGGATCAGCCCCTCCGTGGTGCATGTGGCCTGCGGCGCGCTGGAGACCGGTTTCACCGCCCCGGCGCTCCGGCTGGCCGTGCTCACCGAGACCGACCTCACCGGCCAGAAGACCGCCGGCGGCGCCGGGACCCGGATGCCGGCCCGCCGCCGCAAGACCCTGGACCCGCTCTCCCTCCAGACCGGCGACTTCATCGTCCACGAGCAGCACGGCGTGGGCCGCTACATCGAGATGGTGCAGCGCACCGTGCAGGGCGCCACCCGCGAGTACCTGGTGGTGGAGTACGCCCCGGCCAGGCGCGGCCAGCCCGGCGACCGGCTGTTCGTGCCCACCGACCAGCTCGACCAGGTCACCCGCTACGTCGGCGGCGAGGCGCCCAGCCTGCACCGGCTCGGCGGCGCCGACTGGGCCAAGACCAAGGCCCGCGCCAAGAAGGCGGTCAAGGAGATCGCCGCCGACCTGATCCGGCTGTACTCGGCCCGGATGGCCGCCCCCGGCCACGCCTTCGGCCCCGACACCCCCTGGCAGCGGGAGCTGGAGGACGCCTTCCCCTACGCCGAGACCCCGGACCAGCTGACCACCATCGCCGAGGTCAAGGAGGACATGGAGAAGTCCGTCCCGATGGACCGGCTGATCTGCGGCGACGTCGGCTACGGCAAGACCGAGATCGCGGTCCGCGCGGCCTTCAAGGCGGTGCAGGAGGGCAAGCAGGTGGCGGTCCTGGTCCCCACCACCCTGCTGGTCAGGCAGCACTCCGAGACCTTCACCGAGCGCTACCGGCAGTTCCCGGTCCAGGTGCGGGCGCTGTCGAGGTTCCAGAGCGACGCCGAGGCCCAGCGGGTCCTGGAGGGACTCTCCGACGGCACGGTGGACGTGGTCATCGGCACCCACCGTCTCTTCTCCGGCGGCACCAGGTTCAAGAACCTGGGCCTGGTGATCATCGACGAGGAGCAGCGGTTCGGCGTCGAGCACAAGGAGCAGCTGAAGAAGCTGCGCGCCAATGTGGACGTGCTGACCATGTCGGCCACGCCCATCCCGCGCACCCTGGAGATGGCGGTCACCGGCATCCGCGAGATGTCGACCATCACCACCCCGCCCGAGGAGCGGCACCCGGTGCTGACCTTCGTCGGCCCGTACGACGAGAAGCAGATCGCCGCGGCCATCCGCCGCGAGCTGCTGCGCGAGGGCCAGGTGTTCTACATCCACAACCGGGTGGAGTCGATCGAGCGGGCCGCAGCCCGGCTGCGCCAGGCCGTGCCGGAGGCGCGGATCGCGGTCGCGCACGGCCAGATGTCGGAAACCGCCCTGGAGCGGGTGGTGGTGGACTTCTGGGAGAAGCGCTTCGACGTGCTGGTCTCCACCACCATCGTGGAGTCCGGCATCGACATCACCAACGCCAACACCCTGATCGTGGAGCGCGGCGACACCTTCGGCCTGTCCCAGCTGCACCAGCTTCGCGGCCGGGTCGGCCGGGGCCGGGAGCGCGGCTACGCCTACTTCCTGTACCCGCCGGAGAAGCCGCTCACCGAGACCGCGCACGAGCGGCTGGCCACCATCGCGCAGCACACCGAGATGGGCGCCGGCATGTATGTGGCCATGAAGGACCTGGAGATCCGGGGCGCGGGCAACCTGCTGGGCGCCGAGCAGTCCGGGCACATCGCGGGCGTCGGCTTCGACCTCTATGTCCGCATGGTCGGCGAGGCCGTCACCGAGTACCGGCAGACGCTGCAGGCGGGCGGCGAGGCGGCCGAGGAGCCGCCGCTGGAGGTCAAGATCGAGCTGCCGGTGGACGCGCACCTGCCGCACGACTACGCGCCCGGGGAGCGGCTGCGGCTCCAGGCCTACCGGGCCATCGCCGAGATCAACACCGAGCAGGACGTGCAGGCGGTCCGGGAGGAGCTGGCGGACCGTTACGGGCCGCTGCCCGAGCCGGTGGAGAACCTGCTGCTGGTCGCCGGGCTGCGGCTGCTGGCCCGCTCCTGCGGGGTCGCGGACATCACCCTCCAGGGCAGCAGAATCCGCTTCTCGCCGGTGGAGCTGCGCGAGTCCCAGGAGCTGCGGCTGAAGCGGCTCCACCCCGGCTCGGTGATCAAGCACGCCACCGGTCAGGTGCTGGTGCCCCGCCCGGCCACCGCGCGGGTCGGCGGCAAGCCGCTCACCGGACGTCAGCTGCTGGCGTGGACCGGTGAGTTCCTCACCGGCATCCTCGGCTGACCGGCGATTCCTTCGTATCTCAAGAGCATAACGGCGGTGCGGAGGGCCTGTCGGTGCGGCCCGGGAAGGGCTTGAATGCCTGCCCCGGGCCGCAACCGGGCGGCCCGGTCGCACAAAGGAGCGTGTGAGTGCAGGCAACCAGCCGAACCCCCGCCGCCGCCCGCCGGGACTCCCGCCGGACCGTGCTCCGCCGGACGGCGGTGACCGCCGCGGCGGCCGGCGCCCTCACCCTGGCCGGCGCCCTGCCCGCCGGGGCCATCAACTCCTACAACGCCGAGCCCGCGCCCGAACGCACCGAAGTGGGCGCCCTGGTCGTCCAGTGGGACAACGACGCCGACCCGTCGACCCCCGACCGCGTCCGCTGGGTCTGCTCGGGCACCATGATCGACCGGGACACCTTCCTCACCGCCGCGCACTGCACCACCGGCTGGCCGGAGGGCACCCGCTTCCATGTCTCCCTGGAGGAGGACGTGCAGGGCGCGCTGGACGCGGCCGCCGCCGCGCACCCGGGCGACGCCGACGCCGTCGCCGCGGCCGTGGCGGTCGAGGGCGAGGCGCACAGCCACCCCGGCTACCCGGGCACCTCGGCCGACTCCAAGGACATCGCGGTGGTCGAGCTCCCGGCGGACGAGCCGGCCGGCCGCTGGACCTTCACCCCGGCCACCCTGCCCGCGGCGGGGCAGCTGGGCGACGCCGGGCCCCAGGCGCTGAACGCGGCCGACTGGGTGGTGGCCGGCTACGGCACCCAGGAGGGGCAGACCGGCGCCCACGGCCACCCGGGCGGCGGCGTGCGGCTGAAGGCGCCGCTGACCTTCAACGCCCTCAACAAGACCTGGGTGCGGCTGTCCATGATCGAGGCGAACGGCAACGGCGGCGCCTGCTACGGCGACTCCGGCGGCCCCAACTTCGTCCTCCTCGGCGGCGAACGCCTCCTGGCCGGCACCACCATCACCGGCGATGTGCCCTGCTACGCCACCAATGTGGCCTACCGCCTGGACACCCCGGTGGCCCGGGCCTTCCTGGCGCCCTTCACCGACCTGCCCTGACCTCCCGCCGCCCCCGCCGCCCGGCCGCCCGGGCCGCCCGGCACGGGATGGGGCGGGGCGCACCGGCCCGTAGTGCGCCCCGCCCGCGGTCGGCCACCGCGGTCACTGCAGCACCCACTCCGCGCACCCCATGGTGCGGAGAAAGGTGCCCTCCCGGGTGGCGTCGATCCGGCCGGTGCCGTCGTCACTCACCACGCCCGGCTCGTCCAGGGTGGTCCACTCGTGCGAGGCATCGGTCATGGTCTGGAAGAAGCAGTCCCCGCCGTTGTCCGCGGAGACATAGACCCCCGGGGCGATGTCCACCCCGACCATCAGCACCCCGGCGTCGCCGGAGAACGACGTGGCCGGTTCGCCCTCCGGGTGCTCCGGCACCGCACGCCAGTCGCCGCATCCCTCGGTGGTGAAGGTGATGTCGCTCTCGTCGATGCGGACGTAGCTCGTGCCCACCGGGGCGTCACTGGCCACCGGGACATCCCCGCCGTTGTCCCGCCGCCAGAAGCAGTACCGGTTGCCGGTGGAGACGTACAGCCCGGGCCGGACATCGGTGCCGACCTCCAGCTGCCCGGCGTCCCCGCCGAACTCCGTGCGCGGGCCGGTGCCCCGGCCGCCGTCCTGCTCCGTGCCGTCCTCCTGCGTGCCGGAGCCCGCCGCCGAGGGCGCGCTCTCCTCGCAGGCGGTCAGCCCGCCGGCGGCGAACGCGGCGGCGGCCAGCGCGGCCAGTGCGGCCCGCCCGTGACGACCGGGGGTGTTCGGCAACACGCTCCCCTTCCGGATGATGATGGTTGCGCACTGCGACCATACGGATACTCTCCGCTTGCCGGAAGGGCTGACGGGTGTGTCCGGGGGCGCCAGGCGTGCCCCGGCGGCGTGCGGGCACGGCACGAGGCCCGGGGCGGGAGCCTCCGGGCCTCGCTTCCGGGGGAGCGGGGGAGCGGGGGAGCGGCGGTGGTGGCGGGAGCCGGGGTGCGTGCCGGTCCCGCCGGTCAGTCCTGCCTGACCCAGTCGTCGCAGTAGTTGCTGGTGAAGAAGGCGTCGCCCTCCTCGATGGTGACGATGGCCTGCCCGGAGGCGAAGTCGTTGTCCGCGATGGAGTCCAGCGAGCCGGACAGGTCGGTCAGCCGCTCCCAGTAGCACTCCTCCGCGTTCTCCGCGGACTTGTAGGTGCCCGGGGCGATGTCCACGCCCACCATGAAGGTGCCGCCGTTGCCCGGGATCTCGGTGGCCTGCTCCCCGGTGACGCCGTCCGGCACCGGGGTCCAGTCGCCGCAGTCCTCGGTGTCGAAGTAGACGTCGCTCTCCATGATCTGGACGTACGCCTGGCCCTCGACCGTGTCGTTGGCGATGATCGAGTCCAGCTCGTCCTCGCCGCCGTTGTTCCGCTCCCAGTAGCAGAAGTCGTTGCCCACCGACTTGTACAGGCCGGGCTGGATGTCGGTGCCGACCTCCAGGCGTCCGGCGCTGCCGTCGATCGCCTCCCCGCCGGCGCCGTCCTCGCCGGACTCGTCCGGCTCCTCGGACTGCTCGGACTGCTCGGGCCCGCCGCCGTCGCCGCCGGAGCCCTCGTCGGTCTGCTCCCCGCCGCCGGTGTCCTCTCCCTTGTCCTGCGAGGAGCCGTTGCCGGTGCTCTCCTCCTCGGGGGAGCAGGCGGTGAGCGTGCCCACGGCCAGGGTGGCGGCGGCCAGCCCGGCCAGGGCCAGCATCCGCTTCCGGGCGAAGCGGCGGCCCCGCGGGCGCTCGGCGGTCGGAACGGTGTTCGGAAGCTGCTCAGCCATGGCTGCGGTGTCCCCTCCCAGATGGAAAAACGGGTTCGCGATGTGTCCGTGTTGACCCGGCCTCTCCCGGGCCGGTGAGGTAATCACAGCATAGACTGTGAACTGAGTCAACAAGCTATCTGGTGGAGCGAGGGACTGGGCTGTGTATCGAAGGGGACTCGGAATACTGGGTGGTACTGATGCACACTGCTGGCTCAGCAGCACAGCGAGAGGAGCGCGCCGAGTGCCGGAACAGGAAGCGGAGGTCACCTCCGCCGGAATCGCCCGCCTGGCCGGTGTCGGCCGCGCCGCGGTCAGCAACTGGCGCCGGCGTCACGGGGACTTCCCCCGGCCGGTGGGCGGCACCCAGACCAGTCCCACCTTCGCGCTCCCCGAGATCGAGGAGTGGCTGCGCCGCAACGGCAAACTGGCCGAGGTACCGCTGCGGGAACGCCTGTGGCAGCTCGTCGAGGCCCGGGAGGGCGGCACCGCCGCGGGCGGCGGAGCCCTCGCCGCAACCCTCGCCCGGATCGGCGAACAACTCCTGGACCACGGCGGGCGCGCCCCCGAGGAGGCCGGCCCGATCGCCGCCACCGCCGCCGCGCTGGCCGAGGAGACCTCGCCCGCGGACGCCTTCGGCTTCCTCCTCGACCGCTACCTGGACACCGTCTCCCGGCAGCACAGTCCCACCCCGCCGGAGACCGCCGCGCTGATGGCGGCCCTCGCCGGACCGGCCGCCACCGTGCTCGACCCGGCCTGCGGCTCCGGCGCCCTGCTCGCCGCCGCCCGCGGCACCGAGGGCCGCGACCGGCCCGCCGAACTCCTCGGCCAGGACACCGACGGCCCGCTCGCCCGCCTCGCCGGACTGCGCCTGGCGCTGCGCGGCGGTTCCGCCGTCCGGGTCCGGACCGGCGACGCACTGCGCGCGGACGCCTTCCCCGACCGCAGCGTGGACGCGGTGCTCTGCCACCCCCCGTTCAACGAACGCCACTGGGGCCACGACGAACTGGCCTACGACCCCCGCTGGGAGTACGGGCTCCCGGCCCGCACCGAGTCCGAGCTCGCCTGGGTCCAGCACGCCCTGGCCCGGCTCCGCCCCGGCGGCACCGCGGTGCTGCTGATGCCCCCGGCCGCGGCCTCCCGCCGCACCGGCCGCCGCATCCGTGCGGCCCTGCTGCGCCGCGGCGCGCTGCGCGCCGTGATCGCCCTGCCGGCCGGCGCCGCCCCGCCGCACAGCCTGGCCCTGCACCTGTGGGTGCTGGTACGGCCCGGCGGCCCGGCCGCGCCCGATCCGCGGCTGCTGGTGGTGGACGCCGCCGGACCGCACCACCGCGCCGACGGCCGCCGCCCGGTGGACTGGCCCGCCCTGCAGCGGACCGTGCTGGACGCCTGGGCCGCCTTCGCCGACACCGGCGCCGCCGCCGCACGGGGCGGACAGGGCATCGACGTCCCCGGCGTGCGCCGCACCATCCCGGCCATCGACCTGCTGGACGAGGAGGTGGACCTGGCGCCGGCCCGCCATCTGCCGCCGCCCGCCGAGACCGCCGGCCCGGACGCCCTCGGCGAGGTGCGCGACCGGCTGCGCGAGAGCCTGCTGCGCACCCACGAGCTGACCCCGGCCCTCCCGGCCCTCCCGGCCCCCGCCGGGCCCGGCGGGGGGCAGGCGGCGGAGCCGGCGTCCGCCGCACCGGGCGGCTGGTCCACGGTCACCATCGCCGAACTGGCCCGCACCGGCGCCCTCCAGGTGCACACCGTCTCCGCCGACGAGACCCTGCCCGAGCCGCGCCCCGGCGACATCGTCGTCCCGCTGCTCGGCGACGGCACCGCCTTCGCCCAGGTCGTCACCGAGGCGAGCGCCGGCCGGCGGTCCGCCGCCCCCGGCGACCGCCACACCGGGCTGCTGCGCCCGGACCCGGCGGCGCTCGATCCCTGGTTCCTGGCCGGCTTCCTCCGCAACACCCGCAACACCCGCCAGGCCAGCAGCTACGCCTCCACCGCCTCCCGGATCGACCTGCGCCGCCTGAAGGTGCCCCGGCTGCCGCTGGAGACCCAGCGCGCCTACGGGCGCTGCTTCCGCGGACTGGCCGCCTTCGAGGCCGCGCTGGAGCACACCGTGGCGCTGGGCCGCCGCTATGTGCAGGGCGCGGTCGACGGCCTCACCGACGGCACCCTCCCGGCCCCCCGCCACGACTGACCACGGACCGCACCCGGCCGGGGCCGGACGGCCACCGAGCGGTCCGGCCACCGAGCCGTCCGGGCGCCGCGGGTCCGGGCGCCGCGCGGGCCGGGGAACCGGTGCGGTCACGTCCCGGCCACGGGGGCATGGGGCCGGGCCGGGGCGGGCTATTCTCATCCGGGCCGAGGGGTTTCCGGCCCCTGCCCGCAAGCGAGCCGCCACCCGCGACGGGGGAGACGGGGGAGAGAGGAGTGGCGATGTACGGCCCGGTTCCGTCCCATGCATCCGCACCGGCGGGGAAGAGCGGCGGCAGCGGACAGATCGTGGCCCGCGTCCTGTTCGCCACCTTCCCCCTGTGGTCCCTGGGCTTCCTCTCCTGGGTACCGTCGCTGCGCTTCGCCGTCCGCCGCGGCCGCCCGGCCGACTGGGCGGTGTTCTGCGGCTGGATCGCCCTCACCGTGATCTACGTCATCGTCTTCTGGCAGGTCCCGGCCGACCCCACCACCGAGACCGAGGAGACGCTCAGCGCTCTCGCCGGCGGATACGCCCTGTGCATNCAGCGCTCTCGCCGGCGGATACGCCCTGTGCATGATCGTCGGGGGTGTGGCCTACGCCCTGGCGGGCGGTGGCCCCTGGCGGCCCGCGCCGCCGCACCCGCCGCACCCGCCGTCCGGCGTGCTCCTGCCCGGTCCGGCGGACCCGGCGCATGCCCGGCCGTACGGTCCCGGTGCCCCCGGCCAGTACCCTCCGGGCCCGGGTCCGGCCGGGCCCGGAGGCCCCATGGCCCCCGGCCCGGCCACCGGCTACCCCACGCCCCCGCCCCGGCTCCCGTCGCACACCCCCGCCGGGCCCTCCCCGCGCATGCGGCAGGTCGCCGATGAGCTCGACGAACTGGGCGAGCTGCTCCGCAAGGAGGAGGACGACCGTTGAGCCCACGGCTGCTCGCCGGACGCTACGAACTCACCGAGCCGCTGGGCCGCGGCGGCATGGGCGAGGTCTGGGCCGGATCGGACACCGCGCTCGGCGGGCGCCGGATCGCGGTCAAGCTGCTGCACGCCGAACGCCTGGCCTCGCTCTCCGGCACCACCGATCCCGAGGAACTGCGCCGCCGCTTCCTGCGCGAGTGCCGGGCCACCGCCCGCATCGACCACCCCGGCCTGGTCGCGGTCTACGACGCGGGCGCCGAGGCCGACGAACTCTTCCTCGTCATGCAGCTGGTCGACGGCTGCGGTCTGGCCGACCACCTGGCCGAGCACGGCGAGCACACCCCGTACCCGGTGGCCTGGGCGCTCGCCGTGCTCGCCCAGCTCAGCTCCGTCCTGGTGGCGGTGCACGCCGCCGGGATCGTCCACCGGGACCTCAAGCCGGGCAATGTCATGGTCCGCCCGGACGGCCGGGTCACCGTGCTCGACCTGGGCATCGCCGCCGTCCGCGGCGACGAGGACACCAGCCTCACCCGCACCGGGACACTGATCGGCACCCCCGTCTACATGGCCCCGGAACAGGGCGTCGGCGAACCCCCGGTGGGCCCGCGCGCCGACCTGTACGCGCTGGGCGCCATCGGCTACGAACTCCTCACCGGCCGGCCCCCGTTCACCGCCCCCAACGCCGCCGGGCTGCTCTACAAGAAGCTGCACCACGACCCGGCCGCGCTGCGCAGCCTGCGCCCGGACGCCCCCGGCGAACTCGCCGCCCTGGTACACCGGCTGCTGGCCCGCGACCCGGCCGACCGTCCGGCGGACGCCCACCAGACCTACGCCGAGCTGATCGCCCTGCTGCCGCGGCACGGCCTGGCCGGCCCGGCCACCGGCCCGGCCCCGGACACCCCGCTGGACCCGGCCCGTCCGTTCCGCCACCCGATGGCCCCCTGGCCCCCGGCCGCCCGCTCCCGGCCCCCGGCACCCTCCCGGCCGGCCACCCCGCAGCCCGGCACGGGGACGCCCGCCACCACCGGCGGCCACGGCTACCCCGACCCGCGCACCCCGGCCGGCGGCATCCGCGGCGCCGGGCCCACCCTGAGCGCCACCCTGGACGAGGTGAAGCGGCTGCTCGCCGAGGGCCAGTACGCCCGGGTCGCGGACCTGCTCAGCAGCGCCCTGCCGATGGCCGCGGCCCGCTACGGCGAGACCTCCGCGGTGGTGCGCAGCCTGCGCAAGCAGTACGCGGCGACGCTGCTGGACACCGGCCAGTTCGCCCGCGCACTGCCGGAGATCCGCCGCCTGATCCAGGAGTTCACCGCCGAACGCGGCCCCTACGATCCCGTCGTGGCCCAGCTCCGCCAGGACGAACAGCACTGCCTCCGCCACCTCGGCAGCTACGCCTGACCGACCCGTCATCCCGCCCCCGGTGCCCGGCTCCGGCCCACGCCGGAACGGGACCCCGGTGGTGACGGCACGCACCGGGGAGTGAGCAGGCGCAGGCGAGCACAGAGGCTCCCCTGTCAGGATTTGAACCTGAACCTGTGGGACCAAAACCCATTGTGCTGCCGGATTACACCACAGGGGAAAGGCAGTCCACCCGCGTCCGTCGGGCGGCCTGCTCTCCACACTATGCCAGTCCGCCCGCCACTCCCGCGACGGCCGCCCGCCTCCACCGCCCGGCCGCCGCGGCCCGCGTCCGGCCGGTGTCCGGCGCGCCCGAAACCCCGCTGAAACCCGGTGGACCCTACCCGTAGTCTGGTGCCCATGAGGGAATCGGGGGCGGACCGCGACGACGGCGGAGCCCACCGCGGGCAGCCGCCGGCAGGGGTGTGGTGGTGGCCCCGGCGCCGCAGTGTGGTCCTCGACGCGCTGCTGGCCTTCCTGTCCGCTCTGGAGAGCGCGCTCCAGGGCATCGGGTTCGCCGGCCGTACCGGCCTGCCGGTCATCCCGGTGCTGATCGCCGGCGCGCTCGCCGGTGCCGTGCTGCTGCTGCGCCGCCAGTGGCCGGTCGCGGTGGTGCTGGTCGCCATCGCCGTGCTGCCCGCCTCCATGGGCGCGCTGATGGCCTTCATCGGGCTCTACACGCTGGCCACCTCGGACGCCCCGCGCCGGATCACCGCCTCGCTGGCCGGCATGGTCGGCATCGGCACCACGATCGTGGCCTACCTCAACCTCCAGCAGGACAACGGCTACCAGGAGCAGGCGCTGCCCGGCTGGTTCACCCTGCTGATCGCCGCCATGTTCGGCCTGATGCACGTGGTCCCGCCGGTGCTGTTCGGCATGTACGTGCGGGCCCGGCGGCGGCTGGTGGAGTCGCTGCGCGAACGGGCCGACGGCCTGGAGCGCGAGCTGGGCCTGCTGGCCGAGCGTGCCGAGGAGCGCGCCGAGTGGGCCCGGCGCGAGGAGCGGACCCGGATCGCCCGCGAGATGCACGACGTGGTGGCCCACCGGGTCTCGCTGATGGTGGTGCACTCCGCGGCCCTCCAGGCGGTGGCGCCCAAGGACCCGGAGAAGGCGGCCCGCAATGCCGCGCTGATCGGGGACATGGGCCGGCAGGCCCTGTCCGAGCTGCGCACCATGCTGGGCGTGCTGCGCAGCAACGACCGCACCCCGGCCCCGGCCGGGGCGGCGACCGCCGCCCGGCTGGCCGAGCTGGCGGCGTCGGTCCCGGCGGCCGGTGCCGAGGACGGTCCCGGCCCCGGCCCCGGTGCGGACCCCG
>NZ_WTLH01000012.1:0-54160 GCF_011421595.1 Streptomyces sp. YIM 98790
GGGCCCGCCGCGCCCGGCGGGCCGCTGCCGCTCCGCCGCCGGGACCGGCTGGCCGGACTGGGCGGCTTCCTGCTCGCCCTGTGCCTGCTGCGGCTTCCGTTCCGGGTGACGGTGCGGGGCGTCACCGTGGCCAGGCGGCTGCTGTGCCGGAGCCCGGCCACCCCGGCCCAGGCGGAACGGGCCCTGCGGACGGTGCGGCGGGCGGCCCGGCGCCACCCGGGACGCGCGGCGTGCCTGGAGCTCTCCCTCGGCGCCGTCCTGGCACTGGCGCTGACCGGCCGCAGTGCCGCCTGGTGCCTCGGCGGCACGGGCGACGCACTGCGCTTCCACGCCTGGATCGAGGCCGGCCGGGTCCCCGTGCACCACCCGGACGACGGAACCGGCGCCCCCGGAAACGGCCCCCTGCACACCGTCCTCACCCTCTGACCCCGCCCCCGTCCCCGTCCCCGTCCCCGCGCCCGCTCCGCCCTCGCGCCCGCCCCGGCAGACCGGCAGGGGCCCCGCCGCGCCGCGCCAAGGCCCCCTGGTGCCGGCTCCACCGCCGGACGGTCAGCCGATCCGGCCCGCGCCCAGGACGGCCAGAACGTCCTGGACGCCCAGGACGACCAGCACGACCAGCACGATGACGACCGTGCGGACATGGCTCCACCGCACGCGCTTGGTGCCGTGGACGGACACCCGCAGCTGGCAGATCACGAGAACCTCCTCTCCGGCTGCCGCTCGAACCCGGTGACATGACAACCCCAACGGAATTCGAGGAAACGGGAATTGCCGCCATTGTGCCCCCGTTTCCGCAGGTGGGCAACGAACTTGATGGCCCGCAACCGCGTCCCGGAGCAGCTCGTTCACCATTTCCAAAGACTTGCCTCTTCGAATTGAAATCAACCGGGCGCCTATACGGCCCCGGAATGCGCAATCCGCGGGAGCAGTCCATGAGCCGGCGGAACCGGCAGCTCAGGCCACGGACGTCACCGCACCCCCGGCCGCCGGACGGCACCACGCCTCCGCGGGGCCCGCCGCCTCCCCTCCGCGTCCGCCCGGCCCGCCCTCGATTCGATGCCGCATCCGCCCGTCACCGGTGCGCTCGCGGGAAATTGCGCGGCAGGCGCCCGCAATCCCCGCCGGAAAAAAATCCGGGAGCCCCGGGGCCACGGCACGCCCGCCTCCTCCCCCGCACGGAGCGGGGCCCGCCGCAGGGGGACCGGCCGCGTTCTGAGAAGATCCGAAGTCCGCCGGTCCGCCGGGTCCGCCGGCTCAGCGGTTCCCGGCTCAGCGGTTCAGCGGTTCAGCGGCACCTGCCGGGGGAACCGGTCCGGCAGACGGAAGACCGACCAGGCACACGCCATCGCCGAACGATGCGCGCGCATACGGAAAGGCGGGATCACCGGTGACCGCGGAGACACCCCACAGCGCCGACGGGCGCCGGGCCGGCACCGCCGAGCAGCCGGACGGCGGCGGGCCCGCGCCGCTGATCCTCAGCAATGTCCCGGGCAGCTTCCCCTGGGGTGTGCTGGAGAAGCGGCACCCGGCCCTGATCGGACAGGTCCGCGACGCCCACCCCTACACCCCCGCACAGCGGCGCGGCCTGGACGCGCTGCTGGAGGAGATCACCCTCGGCACGATCCGCCCGCTGCCGGAGTCCGCGC
Source organism: Streptomyces sp. YIM 98790 (assembly GCF_011421595.1). Taxonomy (GTDB): domain Bacteria; phylum Actinomycetota; class Actinomycetes; order Streptomycetales; family Streptomycetaceae; genus Streptomyces. The sequence goes on from NZ_WTLH01000012.1 coordinate 1,647, forward strand.
ACGACTCCGGCCAGTGGGCGGCCTGGGGCCGGGACCACATCGGGCGCCGCTGGACCGACGTTCCCTTCCTGTGGGCGGAGAGCTTCTTCTACCGCAAGCTGCTCCAGGCCGTCGGCTACTTCGAGCCCGGCCCCTGGCAGGGCGTCGACCCCTTCGCCCCCGTCAAGCAGGCCGAGCTCGACAGCGACGGCGTCGCCGGGGAACTGGCCGCCCTCGACCGCCTCGACAGCCTCCCCCCGGATGTGACCGGCCAGGCCCTTCTGCACGCCTCGCTCTGGGGCAACCGCGCGGACCTCAGCTTCCGGCTCACCGCCGAAGACCCCTCCCCCGCCCGCTCCGGCCGGCTCGTCGCCGACGACAGCGCCGCCCTGTGGTCCCTCCTCGGCCGCACCGCGCCCGCCACGCTCGCCGTCTTCGCGGACAACGCCGGAGGAGAACTCCTGCCCGACCTGGTCCTGATCGACCACCTGCTCCGCCGCGGACTCGCCGGACGCGTCGTGCTGCACGTCAAGCCGTACCCCTACTACATCTCGGACGCCACCCTCGCCGACGTTCTCGCCTGCCTGCGCCGGCTTCTCCGGGCCACCGGCCCGGCCGGTGCCATCGGCCGGCGGCTCTGGAACGACATGGGCGCCGGGAGGCTCGACATCCGCGCACACGGCTTCTTCTGCGCACCCCTCCCCTTCCGCGAAATGCCCGAGGACCTGCGGCAGGACGTGGCCGCCTGCGACCTCGCGCTCCTCAAGGGCGACCTCAACTACCGGCGGCTGGTGGAGGACCGGCTCTGGCCGGCCACCTCCTCCTTCACCGACCGCACCGCCTGGTTCCCCACCGCCGTCGCGGCCCTGCGGACCGTCAAGTCCGACGTCATCACCGGCCTGAGCCCCGCCACCGTGTCCCGCCTGGAGTCCGGCGGCCGCCCCTGGCGCACCACCGGCACCCACGCCCTCATCCAGCTCCGCCCGTAACCACGGCGTCCCGCACCGCACCCGCCGTCCGTGGCCCCGCGGGTTCCGGTGCGGAACGCCGGGCTCCTGGCCGGCCGCGGTCACCAGCCCGGTGCGGCAGCGCTCCGGCGCCACGGCAGGCTGCCCTCATGCCGATGCGACCGAGCCTGTCCGCCGACGGACCGGGCGGGGGCGTGCCGCCGTCTGCGACGGTGCTCCCGCCCGGGTTCGCAGGAACTCCGCTGCCCGCCCGCGGGGTGCGGGCAGGCGGGAAACCTGCATGCGCGCCGGAGATTCCGGCTGCGATCCTCACTCAGGACGCGTCGGCGGCCAGCCCCCGGTTCTGTGCGTAGGCGTCGCGGCAGGCGATGGCGCAGAAGCCGACGGTGGTGCCGTCGTGCTCCAGGGTGATCGCCTTCGGGCCGAGCCGGACCTGCATACCGCAGATGGGGTCGAGGACGACGCCTTCGGGGAGGTCACTCTCCTCAGGGGTGCCGGACCGGTACTCCTCGGTCATGTAGTTCACCACGCCCGTGGCGGTGGCCGCCCTGCCGTTCAGGCCGATGCTGCCGTCGGCGATGCCGACGACGTTGATCCACACATCGCCGCCCTCGCGGGAGATTCCGCTGCGGCTGTCCTGTCGCTGGAGCGCGGCCCGTACCACGCCGATGCCGTGTCGCGACATCTCCGCCCGCCACGCCTCGGGCACCGTGATGGTGACGATGTACGGCGGCGGCGCCTGATCGGGCCACGGACCATCTCCCGTGGTCCAGCCCTTCGCCTCGCGGAACAGCACATGCACCATCCGGCGCGCCCGCCGCAGGGTCTCGGGCGGGATCTGCTCCGCACCCAGCAGTCCGGTCGTGATCTGCCGCGCGATCTCTGCCTGCGCCGCGGCATCCAGGGCTCCGGCAGGGTGAGTGATTTCGACCAGATTCATCGCTGTACCCTCCGCCTGGGGATGGCCGGGGCCCACCTATTTTTACGTACAGTTGTACCTTAATGCGGTAGAGCGTAGGACTGAGCAGACGGGGAGTCAAGCGGTGGGACGGCGGGCGAGGTTCACCGGGACCGAGGTGGAGGACGCGGCCATCGCGGTCGTCGACGAGCACGGCCTTGCCGGTCTCACCATGCGCGCTGTCGCTTCCCGGCTGGGCACCGGACCGATGACCCTCTACAACTACGTCGACGATCGGGGAGCGCTGGACGCCCTCGTGGTCGACGGCGTACTGCGGGACATCACCGTTCCCCGTTCCCCTTCGCCCGACTGGCGCACCGATGTCCACCACATCGCCGAGGAGGTCTGGTGTGCCGTCCGCCTGCACCCCAACGTCATTCCACTCGTGCTGGCCCGGCGCAGCCACTCGGCGACGTTCCTTGACATCGCCGAGGCCCTGCTCGCCGCACTCGCCCGCGCGGGTCTGCGTGGTGAGGAGCTGCTGGCGGCCTTCCGCTCCGTCACCACGCTGGCGACGGCCTTCGCTCTGACCGAGCTGGCCAGCCCGCTGAGCAGCCGCGACGGCGACGCCGATGCGACAATCGACCGGTTCCGCTCGCTTCCCACCGAGCGCTACCCCCGGCTGATCGAGATCGCCGGCGCTGCCCGGAGCAGCACTCCGGAGACCGAATTCCGCCGCGGGCTCGCCGCACTGCTCGACGGACTTCAACCACGTTGAGTGCCGGAAGGCCACCGTCCTCACCGGTGACTACGACGACATCAAGGGGAAGACCGGCATGGGCAACGAAGGCGGACTTCCCGGCGCGGGTCCGCGGATTCATCCAGCTCCAGAGGGAACGATGGCCCGGATTCCTCTCTTCCAGGGGCGCCCCAGTGGCAACCGACGGCGGGCACGGCCCCGGCCGCGTGTGCCGGATATGCCTGCTTCAGGGCCACGGTGTCACAAACGCGCCTAGAGTGGGGTGCCCAGCCGGGCCGGATCGGAGCCGGCGGGGAGGAGGGGTGGCGGTGCGCAGGATTCCGCCGGAGATGTTCCGGTTCACATGGGGTGAGTGGGCGGATCTGTACCAGGCGATACTCGACGCCTTCGCCGCCGCCAACGAACGGCTGGAGACCACGCTCGGGCTGGACGATGTCCGGGCGCGGCTCCGTGCGGGCGGCTGGCTGGCTCCTCTGACCGACGAGGAGCTGATCAGGGCACTGAAGCAGCTCCGCCAGTGGAACCTGCTCGACGTGGTCCAGAACCACGCCGAGAACTACCGCACCGCCGACGAATACGAGCGGCGCAATCTTCAGTACTCCCTCACCCGGCAGGGCGAGGCCGCGATCGCCGGTGTGCAGCACGCCCTGGAGGCTCTGGCGTCCACCGGTGCTCTCCAGACGGCCGTGCTGGATGCCATCGCGGACCGGCTCGCCGAGCTCTGTGTACTGCTGGAGACCCCCGGGTCCGCGGACCGGCGGATCTACACCACGCTTCAGGAACTTGAGGGCCATCTGGAAGCCCTGCTGGACAACACCAGAACCTTCAACAGCGAACTGCAGCGCCTGCTGCGCGCCGAAAGCGCGGACACCGGCACGTTCCGGGAGGTCAAGTCCGCGACCGTGGCGTACCTTCAGGAGTTCCTGACCAATATCGACCAGAGGGCACGCGCCATCGCCACGGCCGCCGCCCAGGTCGAGAAGAACGGCGTGAGCCTGCTGCATGAGCGGGCGCTGGCCGGTGCCGAGCTCCCCCCGGTGCCCGGCGGTGATCCCGTACCCGCGTGGCTGGCGCACCGCCGTGCCCGCTGGGACGGCCTGCGGGCATGGTTCCTGCCGCCCGAGGGTGTGCCCGCCCGGGTCGAGCAACTGCATGATGTCGCCCGCCGGGCGATCATCACCCTGCTTCAGGCGCTGGACCGCATTCACGAGGCCCGTCGCCGGTCCTCCAGCGCAGCCCAGGATTTCCGCGAGCTGGCCCGGTGGTTCGCCCTGGCGCCCGGAGAGGAGGATCTGCACCGGCTGTGGCACCTGGCCTTCGGGCTTGCCTCATCCCGCCATGCCCACCTGCACCAGTCCGACCCGGAACTCACTCCGTCCGCCACCTCGTGGGCCGACGCGCCTCCGGTGGACGTATCCGCCCTGCTGCGCACCTCGGGCCGGACACAGCAGGCCGGCCGTACCGGCAACGTCCGCCCGGTGGACGCACTGCGGGCCCGCCGCGCCGCCCGGGCCCGCCAGGAGCGTGCCGAGCTGGAGGCCGCGTGGAGCCTGCTCGGCACGGATGTCCCCATTCCTCTGTCCCGCTTCGGCGAGCTGGACCACACGGTCTTCGAGCGGCTGCTCGACCTGCTCGGCCGGGCCCTTGCGGCCCGGCCCGACCAGACCGGCATCCGGCGCGCGACCACCGGCGACGGCAAGGTGGACATCCTGCTCCGGCCGCCCCCGGATACCTCCGCACCGGCAGTGCTCCGCACCGGGCGCGGGCGGCTCACGGGCCCGGACTATCTCGTCGAAGTGCGTGTGGCCGGCACCGCCGCGCACCCCGCCGGGGACGGAGGGGCCGGCGGATGAGTAATCTCGCCAATCAGCTTGTGGTCGCCGAGCGGGATGAGATCTCCCGGGCCATCCGCCTGCTGCTCGCCCGGCCACTGCTGACCAGACGGCACGATCCCGAGCCCTTCGAACTGGTCCGGCGCCGCCGGGACCCGCTCGTCCAGTGGTTCGACTACCACGTCGGCTGGACCCTTGCCGTCGAACCCCGGCTCGGATATGCCCGGCTGTTCAAAGTCCGGCAGACGGCGGACGCCTCCCGACCGGCCCGGCGGGCACGTGCCGGCCGGGCCCCGTTCGACCGACGCCGCTACACGCTGCTGTGCGTGGCTGCAGCGGAACTGCTGTCCGTGCCGGTCACCACCATCGGCCTGCTCGCCGAGCGGGTGGTGCGCGCCACCGCCGAGGACAAGGCAGTCCCGCTGTTCGACACCGCCTCCCGGGCCGAGCGGATGGCCTTCGTCGACGTGCTCCGGCTGCTGGAAACCCTCGGTGCGCTCCGCGCCGTGGACGGCACCACCGACAGCTATACCGAATCGGCGGAAGCAAAGGTCCTCTACCGGGTGGACACCACGCTTCTCATGCGGCTGATCGCCGCCCCCGAAGCCCCTTCGCGGCTCGCTCTGCCGCCGGCCGGCATCCCCGTACGGTTCGACGAGCTGCTGGACGGCCTGATGCGGGAACGCCGTTACGGCGAGACCGGCGACACGGCCCCGGCGGGCTTGATATCCGAAACCCAGCGCAACCTGCGACTGCGCCACTCGGTGCTGCGCAGGCTGTTCGACGACCCGGTACTCCACCGCGAGGACCTCTCCCCCGACGAGGCGGCCTACCTCCTCTCCCCCACCGGGCGCCAGATTGTGCGGCGTGCTGCCGCCCAGGCCGGCTTCGTGCTGGAGGAACGGGCCGAGGGCATCCTGCTCGCCGATCCGGACGGGATCGCCACCGACTCCGCATTTCCCGATGGCTCAGGAACGGCGAAGACGGCCGCGCTGCTCCTGCTGGACTTCCTGCTCCAGTCACCGGGCGGCGCCATGCCGGAACAGCTTGCCGCCGAGGCCGAGCGTCTGCTGGGCCGGCATCCCCGCTGGGCCGCGGGGTACCGGTCCGAGGGCGGCGGCCCCCGTCTGGCGGCCGATGCCGTGGACGTGCTGTGCAGCTTCGGGCTGGCACGCCGCACGGCGGACCGGATCACGACGCTGCCCGCCGCAGCCCGGTACCGCGTGACCATATCCGGCCCCGATGACCGGCCGGCACCGGAACGGGCACCGGGCCAGGGGCAACGGGAACCGGACCACGGGCACCGGGACGCCGGCGAAGCCCACGACGAAGCACACGAGGAAGCCCGCGACAAGGAGGCACTGGGGTGACGGTCATCAAGCTCGCCGACCGGACCCGGAACGCGGCGGCCGGCCCGCACGGCCACGTACCCGGAGCGGACCGCTGGCGGCCGACCAGGGCCGGCATCCTCAATGTCTGGCGCTACTACGACGAGGTCTTCACCTTTCACCAGGGCCGCCTGCTGCTGCGTGGCCCCAACGGCACCGGCAAGTCCAAGGCACTCGAACTCCTGCTGCCGTTCCTGCTGGACGCCAGTCTCCGCCCGAACCGGCTGTCCACCTTCGGCGGCTCCGAACGGACGATGCACTGGAACCTCATGGGGGAAGGCGCCTCCGGCCGCACACGTGTCGGCTATGTGTGGCTGGAGTTCACCCGCGGGGAGGCCGGACACTCCCAGTGGTTCTGCTGCGGCGCCCGGCTCCAGGCCACGGTCCACACCACCTCCGTCACCGCGGACTTCTTCACCACCGGCCGGCGCATCAGCCACTGCGCGGCCCCAGAACAGCCGGACGGGCCGGGGAGCCTGCACCTGGTCGACGCCGGCGGCCGGCCTGTCTCCCGCCGCGAGCTGCGAGACGCGCTCTCCGAGGGCCGGGGCGCACTCTTCCCGTCCGCCGCCGAATACCGCGCCGCCGTCCGCCACACACTCTTCCCCGGCATGACCGAGCAGCGCTATGACGCCCTGCTGACCGCCCTTCTCCAGCTCCGCACACCCAAACTGTCCCAGCGCCTTGACCCGGCCCTGCTCTCCACCCTCCTCTCCAGGGCACTTCCGCCGCTGGGCGAGGCCGAGATCGGCGAACTCGCCGAAGGCTTCGAACGGCTTGACCGTCAGCGGGAACGGCTGCGCAAGCTGGACCAGGAAGTGGCCGCCGCGGAGACCCTCGCCGCCCGCCAGCGCACCTATGTCCAGCGCGTTCTGCGGGCCGCGGCAGGCCGGCTGATCTCCGCCACGACGGACCTGGACAACGTCACCCGGGAGGCGCGGGAGAGCGAGCAGAAGCTCGAATCCGTTCTTGCCGAGCGTGCCGAAGCCGGGCAGGACCGGGACCGGGCGAACGCCCGGGGCCTGGAGCTGGAAGCGGCCATCGACGGCCTGCTGGACAGCGAGATCTACCGGCGCGGCAGCGAACTCGACGATCTGCGGCGCCGGGCCGATCGCGCCGAGCGCGCGGCCGGGGCGGCCCGGGACCGTGCGGACTCCCTGGCGGCCGTCGCCGAGCAGGACGCACAGCGGCGGACGGAAGCAGCCGAGCGGGCCGGCCATGCCGGCCGCCAGCACGACCAGGCCCGTGCGGAGGTCCGCCTGGCGGCCCGGCCGGCCGCCATGGAGTCCGTTGCCGAAGAACTGGACCGGTTGCTCGGTGTCGCCGTCGATCCCACCCGCGGCGCCGGCGGCTCCGAAGAGGAGCGGCCGGAACAGGCCGCCCGGCAGCTTCTGCACGGCGCGGTGAACAGCCGCCGGGACCAGGTCGCCCGGGTCCGCCGCGCCGGAGAGCGGCACGAGCGGGCGGTCGACGCCCGCACCGCCGCCGAGACCGCGCTGGAGGAGCACCGGGCGCAGCTTGCGGAGGCCGTGACCTCCCAGGCCGCAGCGGCGCGTGCCCATGAGCAGGCTCTTGATACCCTGGCGGGCGAACTGCGTCAGTGGGCCGGCCGGTGCACCGAGCTCCGCATCACCGACCCCGCCGCTCTCTCCGACCGGGCCGCTTCGCGAGACGCGGTGCAGGCGATCGTCGAACCCGCCGCACGGGACGCCGACCGCCGGATCACCGAAGAACGCACCACCGTGGCCGCGGCCCGTACCGCTGCGGCCGAGCGGCGCGGCGGGCTGACCGCCGAGCTGGACCACCTGGCGGAGGCGGCCGACCTGCCGCCCCGGGCCCCGCACACCCGGACCGCGGACCGCACCGCGAGGGAGGGCGCCCCGCTGTGGCGGCTGGTCTCCTTCTGTGACGACGTGCCCGCCGCGGTGCAGGCAGGGGTGGAAGCAGCCCTGGAAGCAGCGGGCCTGCTGGACGCCTGGGTCGGCCCGCACACCGGCTTCCGGGTGTCCGGCCACGACACCTTCGCGGAGGCGGATCTCGCGCACCCCGTGCACGGCCCCTCACTGCTGGACATCCTCCGGCCGGAGCCGGAATCCCCCGTCCCCGTCGAACGGATCCGGCGCATCCTCTCCGGTATCGCGTACGGGCCCACCCTGCCCGCCCCCACCCTGCCCGCGGCACCTGTCGCCGCCGTCTCCGCCGACGGGCACTGGCGGCTGGCCGGGTTCACCGGAAGCTGGGCCAAGGCGGAATCCGCCCATATCGGCGCCGCCGCCCGGGAGCGGGCCCGGCTCCGTCGCATCGACGAACTCACCCGCGAACTCGAGGAGGCCACCGCCGCAGTCGCCGCCCTCGACGACCGGCTGCACACGCTGGACGAGCGCCGCCGACGGCTCGACCTGGAGCTGCGCAGCCGCCCCTCGCACGAGCCGCTGGACAGCGCCCGGCAGGTCCTGGAACGTGCCGAGGCACGGACGGCGGCCCGCGAGGACGCGGTGCGGGCCGCCGTCACCCGGCTCGACCGATGCGAGAGCGATGTCCGGCAGACCCTGCGTGCCCTGACCGCGCTCGCGGCCGAGCAGGGCCTGCCCGCCGAGCCCCGAGGGCTGGACGCCGTGCTGCAGGCCGTCACCACTTTCCAGGACACCGTCGGCGCCTGGTTGCACGCCCGCACCCGGTGGACCGCCGCCCGGCGGGCCGCCGCCGTGGCGCGTGAACAGGCCGAGAGGTCCGCGCGCACCGCCGGGGACTCCGCCGGTGACGCCGACCGGGCACGGGCCGAGGCCACGGCACTCGCCGCCCGGCGAGCGGCCGTGGAGAGCGCCATCGGGGAGGACTACCGGGAAACCGCCCGCCGCATCGGCGATCTGCGCCGGGAGCGGGACCGCACACGGAAGGAGGCCGCCGCCCTGGACGCCGGACTGCTCCGCCTGGCCGACCGCATCGCGACCCTGAGAGCCTCCATGACCGCCGAGGTCCGCCGACGCGAAGAAGCCGTCGGGGAACGGAACACCGCGGCGGCCCGGTTCCGCCACCTGTGCGGGCTCGGCCTGGCCGAGGACGCCGGACTGCCGCTGTCCCTCAGCGCGCAGGACGGCACCCGCGCCACCCTGGAGGCGTCCCGCACCGTGGCCGCGCGCTGGCCGTCCCTGCCGCACGCACCCCACAACCTGGGGGATGCCTACACCCGGCTCGCCGACGCGGTCCACAGCTCCCGCCAGGACCTCGGAGAACGGGCCGACCTCGACCTGGAGGCCGATGAGGACGTCCAGATCTTCACCGCCACGCTCGACGGCATCCGGGTGGGCGCCGCGCAGCTCCTCACGACGCTCATCGCCGACCGGGACCGGAGCGCGGAAGACATCACCGCGGCCGAGCGCGATCTCTTCGACCGGACGCTGACCGGTGACACCCGGCGTCACCTCGCGGACCGCATCCGCCAGGCCAACGCCCTGGTGGACCGGATGAACAAGCACCTGGACGAGGTGCGTACCGCCTCCAACGTCGCGGTGCGCCTGGACTGGGACGTGGACCCCGAGCTTCCGCCGGGCACCCGGACCGCCCGCGACCTGCTGCTCAAGGATCCCCGGCACCTCACCGAGACGGACCACCGGGCTCTGCACGACTTCTTCCGCGCCCGGATCGACGAGGCCAGGGCCCGCGATACGGCGACCGGCTGGGAGGACCAGCTCGCCGAGGTTCTCGACTACACACGCTGGCACCGGTTCACCGTCCGGCTGCACCGGGACGACGAGCACGGCTGGCAGCCACTGACCCGCAAGCTGCACGGTGCGCTCTCCGGCGGCGAGAAGGCCATTGCTCTGCACCTTCCGCTCTTCGCGGCCGTGGCGGCCTATTACGAGGCCGTGCCGCGGGCCCCGCGCCTGATCCTCCTCGACGAAGTCTTCGTCGGCGTGGACAGCGCCAACCGGGGACAGGTCTTCGCCCTGCTGAGCGCTCTCGACCTGGACCTGGCCCTCACCTCCGACCACGAGTGGTGCACCTACCGGGAACTGCCCGGCATCGCCATCCATCAGCTGATCACCGAGGACGCGGGCAGCGGCGGGGACGACGCGGTCACCAGCGCCCGCTTCACCTGGACCGGCACTCGGCTCCACCCCGAGAACACCGCACCATGACCGACCGCCCCACCCCCCTCACGGCCCTGGACCGCCCGGAACTCCGCAAACTCTGGCAGACCGCACACCACCGCCTCAGCTCCGGCCACCCCGTCACCCGGCTCCGCCCCGGCCCCCTGGACGACGAGGAACGCAACGCCCTGGCAGACCTCCTGGGCCTGGCCCGCCTCCCCGGCCCCCGCCCGACCGTGCCTCTCGCCCGCCTGGACAGCGCCCTGTCCGAGGCGTACGGACTCACCACCAGGGAGGTCGCCGCCGCCGTCGTCGGCCCGCTCACCGACCGCGCCGCGGACCGGCGCCGCGCGGAATCCGAACGGACCGCCCTCTGGTCCTGGCTGGAGACCCATCCCGTGGTGACGGCCCAGCCCGCCCTCCTCGACTGGGTCGGGCACACCCGCTCGACCGGCCTCGCCGCCGGTTCCACCACCGTCACCCGCGCGCTCCTCACCGACGCGCTCACGGTCCTGGCCGCCCTGCCCGCCCAGGGCGAGCCCCTCCCCGTCTTCGCCACCCGCCTGCTGCGCGGCGACCCCCACGCCCTGGACGACGGAACACGGCTGTCCACGCTCGTGCTGCGCGCCCTGGCCGCACTGCACGCCACCGACCCGCCCACCGACGCCGCGGCCCGCCGCCACCTGTGGAACCTCGCCGGTGTCACCGACGACGGACTCTCCTCCACCGTGCTGGCCGCGGGACTCCGCCCCGCCGGTGACGGTCTCCTCGCCTCCCTCGCCCGCACCTGCGCCGGCGCCGGCCAGGCCGTCTCGCTCACCCTGACCCAGCTCCGCTCACCGGGCGCCTTCACGCCGCCGCCCGTGCCCGTCCACATCACCGAGAACCCCAGCGTGCTTGCCGCCGCCCTGCACCGCTTCGGCCCCGGCTGCCCGCCCCTGGTCTGCACCTCCGGCTGGCCCGGCGGTGCCGTCATGCTGCTGCTGCGCCTGCTGGCCGAAGCCGGCTCACCGCTGCGCTATCACGGCGACTTCGACGGCGAGGGCCTCCGTATCGCCGCCCACATCTTCGCCAGAACCCCGGCCCGGCCCTGGCGGATGACCACCGCCGACTACCTCGACGCCCTGCGCACCACCCCCGCCGGCCCCTCCCCCGGCCGCATCACCGACGCCCCCTGGGACCCGGCCCTGGCCCCTGCCCTCCGCCACCACGCCACCGCCATCCCCGAAGAAGCCGTCCTCCCCCGCCTCCTCGAGGACCTCACCGATAGCCGAGACGGCCCAGCAAGACCTCCAGGCTCCGCGCCGCCTCCGCCCGCTCGGCCCTGATGTCCCGCAGGGAAACGGCGTATTCGTCCTCCCACCGGCGGTATGCCTCGATCAGCTCCCGACGGCGGCGTGCCACATGGACGTCGAGTTTCCTCACAAGATCCTCGTGGAGCACGTCCAGCACCACCCGGCGCTCCGCTCCGGGCTGGTCGCTCAACTCCGCCCGCGTAGCGAACAGACCGTCCAGAAACCCCGTCTCCAGATGTCGGATCGCCCTCGAGACACGCATGCGGTCCCGCTTTACGCGGGACAATGCCGCTACTACGGCAGGATCGCCGTCCGGCGGGGTGTCCTCCTCGTGCTCCTCCGTCCCCGCGTTGAGCTCGGACCAGCGCGCATCGAGCTCTCCTTTGCGGGAATCCGCCTCTCTCAGTTCGTCGAGAAATGAGGAGGCGATCGCGGCAACCACTTTATGGGCATATGCCTGCCGCCGCTCCGCGGCGGTGCGGCTGCGGGTCCGTCCGGCACCGGGCTGCTGTTCCGGCCGGAGCTGGGCCTCAATCTGCTGGACCCACCCGTCCAGTACTCCGGCGAACCCGTGCTGTGACAAAGTCAGAAACTCGTATTTCCCATCGTGCCACCAGCCGGCCAGGGCACCAGCCAACGCAAAGCCGTCCAGCAGACCTACCCGCCCGAGCCGATCTGTGAACGACGTGATCAATGCGCTTCGAACAGACATCGGCGCGGCCCTTCGTTGCCCCGCCTCCGCTTCCAGGCGGTGCACGGCCTCCGTCTCCCACCACTGCCGGAGTGCCGCCCAGAGCTCTTCCTCTCTCGGGCGCACCAGCTCGGCCAGCCGGTCCGCGTCCGGCCGCTCGGGCTTGGGCAGGAAGTCGAGGTATCCGGGGTCCACCGGGTTACGTTCGGCGAACAGGTCCGTGACGCGCACTCCGCACGCATCCAGCAGGTCCCGTTTCGCATCAATCTCCGCCCTTGGCATGCCGCCCCCCAGGTAGGCCCGCACGTGCTGCGGCTCCGGCGGCGGAGCGGTATCCACATAGCGGCGGATGTTGAGGTTGTCTCCGTTCGCCCGCAGCTCATCACGGCCGACGATCCGGGAGAAACCGGGCACCTGCTGATACCGGTGGAAAGTGGCGGTGATCTTCTCGATGTGCTCGGGCAGCAGCGTGTTCCGCGCCCGTTCGGCTCGGTATTCGCGTTCGGCGTTGATGAACAGCACCCGGCCGGCTCGCGCCGGAGGCTTCTTTCCCGGCGGGCGAAGCACGAGCAGGCACGCCGGGATTCCGGTGCTGGGAAAGAGGTTGGACGCCAGCCCGATGACCGCTTCGATGACGTCGGCGTTCAGCAGGTTAGTGCGGATCTCCTGCTCGCTGCCGCCCCGGAAGAGCACGCCGTGCGGCATGACGGCGATAACGGTGCCGCCGTCGCCTTCCTGCTTCGCCGTCGCCAGCATGTGCTGGAGGAACATCAGGTCGGCCCTGCCGCTTCCCTTCGTGACGCCGTATGCCGCCCGTTCGGCGCCGGCCGCCAGGAAGTCTTCCAGCACGTAGTCCACCGAGAACGGCGGCTTGCTCAGGACGCCGTCGAATCGGTCCCGGTCGGTCTGTGGCAGGTGCGCCGGGCGGCCGAGCGCGTCCCCGGTCAGCAGTTCGAAGTCCTGCACTCCATGCAGCAGCAGATTGATCATGGCGGTGAACCGAGAGCTGCTGTTGACGTCCTCGCCCGCCAGGAACAGGTCTGTGGTGTTGCCGCCATACTCCTTCACGTACTCCTTGACGTGGACCAGCACGCCGCCCGAGCCCACGCACGGGTCGTAGATCCTCATCCCCGGTCGGGGCCGGAGCAGTTCCACCATCAGGCGGACTACCTCTCGCGGGGTGTAGAACTCGCCACCTCGGGAGCCGGACGTCTCTGCGAAGTGACGGATCAGGTGCTCGAAGGCGACGCCGGGGAGATCGGGGAACTCGAAGTCCGCGGTCCGCAGCCTGATTCGGTCGAAGTGCTGGATAAGCTGCCTGAGCCGCTGATCCGTGCGGCGAGCGCGGCTGTCTCCGGTACCGGTCCCGCCGATACGGGTGAAGTCCGGGTGGTCAGAGAGGCCGGTCAGCTCCCTGTGCCGGTCCTCCAGGGCATGAAAGGCCGGACGCAGAACCTTGTCGGCGATGTGGTGGGTGCCGAAGGCGATCCGGCTCCAGCGTGCGGGGCCGGGCACGAAGAGCACACCGCGGCTTCGGTACTCTGCCTCTTGCTCCAGGAGATCCTCCACCCTCTCGCCGCTCGGCTTCGGGCCGGAGGCCGCGTCCTGTGCAATCTGCTCGCGGGCCGCCTCGAACTCATCATTGACCCACTTGAGGAACAGCAGGGCGAAGAGGTGGTCCCGGTACTCGGTGACATCCATCGTGCCCCGGAGGATGTCTGCGGCGGACAGCAGATGCCGCTCCAACTGCGCAAGCGTGAGCTTGGCCATGGGTGACTCCCTCCATTCCGGGACTGCTCCAGGAACCCTACGGGGAAGGAGGTGCCCGGCAGGAATCGCTTCGGACGCGGCTGGCTGCCGTGGCCGCCCGCCGCAACCTGGAGGGACGCGGGAAACATGCTCCCGCAGAGCCGGGCTCCGGCTATCGGGGGCCCTTCATGGCACGAATCGCGGGCGGTACCGCCAGGCACAGGAGGAGCGAGGTGGCGAACGCGCCGCCGCCCGCCATGGCAGCCTCGGCCCTCCCGACGCCGGCAGCGGACGCCAGGATTCCGGCACAGAGGGCAACCACCACAGAGATCAAGCCCATGATCGCAAGCCAGTATGCCCACGTGTGGTCGGTGCGGGAGTTTCGGACAGCGGGAGGCATGACGGGTCTCCTTCCGAACAGGACGAAGGGGAAACGGCGCGGTTCAGTTCCGGGCTGGCCATGGCGTGCGCCGCGGGACCCCAGCGGCGCGACGCGGGGGGCGTGGGAGGGACCCCTCACCCTGTCCGGCGCCGGCCTCCGGTCTTCTCGGTCAGCAAAGCCTGGCCGAGCCGGACCAGCCGACGGTTCTCCTCTGCGTTGCACAGCATCTGCCGGTCGATCTCGTCGAGTGCCCCCGCCAGCACCTGCTGCTCGGCAAGGTCGGGCAGTACCACCGGCAGCCACGCCAACTCGCGCGCGTTGATCGTGCTCACGGCCTGGCCGGGGTTGGCGTAGTGGCTGAGCCAGGACCGGACGGCAGTGCTCCCGAGGTAATGCACCAGGTACTGCGGAAGCAGCCGCTCGGAGGTCACCGTGAGGAGCACGCAGGACGTGGCGAACAACCACCCATCCTCTTCCTGCCGCACCAGCGCCCGCCGTCCGAGCCCCACTACGGCCTGGCGCACCATCAGGATCTGGCCCGCACGGAGCCGGTAGCGGTCGGGCAGGGCAGCGGCAGCGTCCCGTCCCACCCTCTTCATCCCCCGGTGGTCCACCCGGTTGTACTCGGTGATATCTGCCGGCGTCACGACGGGGACACCTCCTTCCAGCTCCGCAGACATCCCGGCCAGCCAGCTTCCGGACGGGCCGGAGACGATCTCGCACAGCTCCCCGAGCGTGACCTCCCGAGCGCCAGCCTCCATCGAAGACCTCAATTCTTTTTGATTCTCCGTTTCTGACATCTCATAGAGTAGCAGAGGGTGCGCGTAGGTACCTACGCGATCTGACGCCGCGCGCAGTCGTCGGCTGCTCGGGGAGAGTCGGGCAGCGGAGGACGCGGGGGCTACGTGCCCTGAAACGGGACTGCGACTGGACGGAGGCCGCAGGCCTTCACCCCTCGGCTTCGACCTGGAACGACACGGGTTCTGCCAGTGCCCGTCGGGCGCCCTCCAGGTCCGCCATGCGCTGGGCGAGGGTTGCCCGGGCGAGGGACGCGGGCAGGGCGTCGGCGAACTTGAGCCCCTTGACGGCACGCTCGTCGATCTCCGGCAGGCACAGACGCTCGGCGGAATCCGCGACCGCCGTGCGCCACAGCGTGGGTGTCACATCGGCCCGCAGGCGGACCCAGCAGTCGTCGACCCGGTGATGGACGGAGACCGCGGTGGGCAGCGAAGCCGCGAGAGTGGCGTTGGCGCGGTGGCCGGCCCAGGTCCACCAGCGCACCTCGCCGTCGGCACGCCGGGTGATCACCGTGCCCGCCGGATCAACGGTTCCCGCCCGGACGGCGCGCGCCTCGGCAAGGGCGGCGCGGGCACGCCGGGTCAGCCGCACCGGCGGATCGGTGCCGAGCAGGACATCGCGCGCCGCACGGGTGAGGGCGGACGAGTGGATGCGCGTGGAGCCGAAGGAACTCCACTTGGCGCGCCCGCCGCCCTCGGCCGGTTCCACGAAGCACCGCCGCCGCCGGAAGTCGATGTAGGTGACGAGCCAGCTCCGTCCGGCCAGCAGCAGCTTGCGCGGGCCCTCGATCTCCTCGGTGAGCAGATCGGGATCGGTGCGCCCGATCTCGGTGCGGCCGTTGAGCACGGTGAACTCCGGCGGTGCCGTGAAGACGGCGGTGAGATTCATGAAATGCCGGTGCCCGAAGCGCCGTTCCGCCTCGGGACCGATGAACAGCAGATCACCGTCCCGGTCCAGGTAACCCTGCTCGACCAGGTGACGCACGACGGGAGCGGCGGTCCGCGGTTCGAAGGGGCTGAGGCCGTGCCACCATTCCGCCCACAGGGCGTCGCCGACCCGGTGTTCCTGGAGACACAGGGCAAGAAGTTGCTGCGCGACGATGTGCCGCGGCTCCGGAGGCGGCACCACGGGCTCGACCCATCCCCGGGACCACTGGAGCAGCAGGGCCGCGGCGGCGAGAAATCCTTCGTCGCTCACGGCGAGAAAGAGGCAGTTGCGGGTGGCGCCGGGCCGCCGCCCGGTGCGGCCGAGGCGCTGGAGAAAGGAGGCGACGGTAGCCGGGGCGTCGAGCTGAATCACCCGGTCCAGGTCGCCCACGTCGATGCCCAGCTCCAGGGTGCTGGTGGAGACGATGACACAGTCGCGTGCCTCGGCGAAGGCCGCCTCGGCACGGCGCCGCTCCGCCACGGAGAGCGAGGCATGCGACAGGAAGGTGGTGACGCCGCGCAGCCGGAGCTGCTCGCCCAGTTCCTCCACCGCACGGCGGCTCTCGCAGAAGACGAGCCGCTTCTCGCCCCGGTGCAGGGCGGCGATGACGGTGGCCGCGTTCCCCAGGGAACCCACATAGTCCAGCTCGATGTCCGGCGCGGCATCCGGCGTGCTGCCCGGTGGGCTGCCCGGTGCGGCGGCACCGGGCGGTACCCCCGGCTCGGGCGCGACGACGCGGGCGGGCCGCCGGCCGTGCCCCGATCCCTGGAGCCAGGCCAGCAGCTCCCCGGGATTGCCCACGGTCGCGGACAGCCCGACCCGCTGCAGCGGGCGCCCGGCAATCCGCTGCACACGTTCCAGGACCGCCAGCAGGTGCCATCCGCGGTCGTCCCCGGCGAAGGCGTGGACCTCGTCCACCACCACGCAGTGCAGCCCGGAGAGGAACGCCCGGTGGTCCACGTGGACGCTGACCAGCATCGCCTCCAGCGACTCCGGCGTGGTCAGCAGCACATCCGGGCGTTCGGTCAGCATCCGGCGGCGCCGGCCCGTGGCGACATCACCGTGCCACACGGCCGCGGTACGGCCCAGCCAGCCGGTGTAGGTCTCCAGCCGCGCCAGCAGGTTGTTCAGCAGTGCCCGCAGCGGACAGACGTAGAGAAGGGAGGTGCCCTGCCATCCGTGCCGCTCCGCCCGGGTCAGCAGCGGGAAGACGGCGGCCTCGGTCTTGCCTCCGGCGGTCGGCGCGAGCAGCACCGCGTCCTCGCCCGTCAGCAGCGGCGCGACGGCCTGTTCCTGCAGCGGGCGCAGGCTGCGCCAGCCCAGCGAGTTCACGATGTGGTGGCCGAGCACGGGGTCCAGCAGGTCGAAGGCCCCGCCCTCACCGGTCACGGCAGGTCCAGCTCGACGCCGTCCGCGCCCGGGGGACCGGCGGAACCCACGGAGCCCGCGGCGCTCATGGCACCGCCCGCCGCGTTGCGCTCCACCTCGCTGAGTTCGGCGGAGCCCAGGGTGAGGGAGTAGTGGCGCCGGGGGTCGAAATCCTCGAACTCGTCGACCCGGTCCAGCACATCGGCGACCAGCTTGCGCAGATAGACGCGCGGCGCGACCCCGACCCTGCCGCCGAGCCCGCCCGTGACCGCGGCGGCGAGTTCATCCACGTAGGCGTCGTCGACCCGGGCCGCGACCCGCTCCGGGTGCCGGGCCGCGCCCTGGTACACCGCACGGACGTTCCGGCCGAGCCTCCCCAGGCCGGGCAGGTCGAAGCCGGGCAGCCGGAGCTGCACGGCACGCGGCGAGTCGAACCGGGGATCGGTGGTGAAGTCGGTGGCCAGCCGCTGGGCGAGCGGGGCGAGCCGCTGCACGCCCTGCTGCCCGTCGTAGAAGGCCGGAGTGCCGGTGATGACCAGGAACAGGCCCGGGAAGCGGCCGGCGTCGATCTCGTCGAGAAGCTGGCGCAGCGCGTTGAGGGACTTCTCCCGCACGTCCCCGCGCATCCGCTGGAGCGTCTCCACCTCGTCCAGCACCAGCAGCAGACCCGGGTGTCCGCAGTCGCGTCCCACGGTGAGCAGCCCCTGCAGGAAGCCGAGGGCCCCGAAGTGGTCCAGATCGCCCCGCACCCCGGCGGCCCGCCGTGCGGAGGCGGCCACCGACCGCTGCCCGCCCAGCCAGGCGATCAACGCTTCGGCGGTGGCGCCGTCTCCGTCGGCCACCGCCCGCCGGTAGCCGCGCAGGGCGGCGGAGAAGGCGGGGGTGGTGCGGGCGACCTCGGCGAGCCGCCGCTCCATCAGCTCCTCCACCGCCGCGGCCAGCGCCGCCTCGTCACCGTCCGCCACCTCACCCGCGTCGAGGATGTCCTCCTCCAGGGTGTAGAACCAGGAGTCCACCACGGCACGCAGCGCGGAGGGCGGGTGCGTGGCGGTGGTGAGCCGCTCGGCAAGCCGCCGGTACACGGTCTCCAGCCGGTGCAGCGGGGTCTCGGTCTCCGAGATCTGCACCTCGCTGACGGCCAGCCCGGTGCGTTTGGCGCGCTCGGCCAGCCAGCGGGCGAAGAAGGTCTTGCCGGAGCCGTACTCGCCCCGTACAGCACGGAACGCGGAGCCGCCCCGGGCCACGGTGGCCAGGTCGTCGTCCAGCGCGGCGGCGAAGCGTTCCATGCCGACGGCAAACAGGTCCAGGCCCGAGCGGGGCACGGTTCCCCGCCGCAGGGCGTCGATCACATCACGGCGACGGGCGGCACTGATGTCGCGGGCGGGTGTGGTCATGACCGGTCCGCCAGGAACTGCTGCTCCAGAAGAGCCTTGTTGAGCTGGACGGTGTGCCCGGAGTCGACGAGGCCGAGCACCGGGTAGCCGTCGATGTTGAGCAGCCGCTCCAGCACGGTGGCGAACCGCTCCGGATTGCGCTGCGACTTGCCGGTCGCGGCCTGGGCCGCCGCGGCGACCGCTCCGGGGGACAGCTTGCCCCCGGCGTCCAGCAGGGCGTCGATGACGGCCGCCACGGCCTTCTCGGTCGGGGCGTGCCGCACGAACTCCCGCTGGGCGCGGAACTGCGCGGTCTGCACCACGCGTTCGCCCGTCGTGCCCAGGCCGGGCAGCATGAAGATGCCCTCACCGTGCTGCGCCGGACGCTTCCGGCCGCCGCCCGCGGCGGCCACCACCGGCGCGGCCGTCGTCGGCGCCGCCACCGGTGCCGTCGTCGGCGCTGCTGCCGGGGAGGCCCCGTCCGCCGGGCCGCCGCGCCACCAGGCCGGCGCGGTCCGCTCGCGCGGAAGGAGGGTCCAGTTCTGCGGAATCAGATCGGCGGAGGGCACCAGCCCGATCACCGGGACCGTGACCTCGGCCAGCGAGGCGCCACCGTGGTACCCCGCCTGGCGGGCGGTGTAGCGCAGATCGTCCCGCCATGCGGCGGTCAGGGCGGTGGGCCTGCCGTCCGCCGCCAGCACGCGCGGCCCGGCCAGGGCCACCTCTCCGGCCCCGGGCGCACCGGTGCGCCAGCGCGCGGACTCGGCGCCGGGCACATCGGCGGGCCGGTGGCCGTGCGGCGTGCGGTCCACCACATGCCCGTGGTCGGAGACCAGCAGCACCGGCCGGCCGTAGTCACGGGCCGCGTTCATCAGGTCGGGCAGCTTGGCCACATCCCGCAGCCGCCAGTGTGTGCGGCTGCCCTCCCGGCCGCTGGCCAGCGAGTTGTCGATGGTGTTGAGCACCACCCCGACGACCTGATCACCGGCCAGGGCGTCGAGCAGCGCGGGGGCGAGGCGGTGGCCGGGACCGCCCTCATAGCCGCCCTTGTGGAACAGCGCAGCGCTGCGATGGCGCTTCTTCCAGAAGGCCGCGAACCCGGCCTGCTCCGCCGACTGCCCGCCGGCCGTGGCCGCCCCGCTCAGCAGGGACGCCCTGCTGATCCGGGTGACCGTGGGCAGCATGGATACGGCGGCCAGCCGGCCGGGCACCCCGCCCTGCCCCGTCTTCGGCACGATCTCGGTCCACACCCGGCGGTCGAGTCCGTCGGCGAGCTGCACCGCCACCTCCGCGCTCATGCCGTCCAGCACCAGAATCAGCGGCCGGGAGTCCTTGGCGGCGAGCGGCGCGGCTGCCTTTTCCAGCACGTCCTCGATCAGCAGCGCCCCGGAGGGGGCCTGCTGGGAGGCGCCCTCGGCCCACACCGCCAGCCGCTCGGCGAACTGCTCGTCCAGCAGGCTGCGGCGTTGGCGGACCGCTCCTATCAGCCTCTCGTACGCGTGGCCCACCGCCTGATCGCGCCCGGCGTCCCCCTCGGTCAGCACGCTGACGGCCCGGTCCGCCCAGCCCCAGGACGCCAGATGTTCCCGCACCCCCTGTGCCACGGACGTCACCTGCGGCACCGGCCCGGCGAGCCAGCGCACCAGCCGCACCGCGGCGCGCGCCGCGGCCGTGGACTCGGCGTGCAGCTCGGCCAACTGGTGCTCGGTGACCCGGCGCAGCGCCGCCTCCGCGGCGGCCGGCTCGCGGCTGTCCAGGGCGTCGGCGAGCGCGTGCAGCCGGGCCCGGTAGCCGGACGGCAGCATCCGGTCGCCGCTGAGCGGCCCGGACAGATGCGCCTCCTGGGCAAGCCGGTCCGCCCGGTCCAGCACGGCCAGCACCCGGTCGCGGGCCTCCTCGCTGTGCTGTCCCGCGCCTTCGGCCTGTGCGATCCACCGGCTCAGCACCCCGTCCGCTGCCTCGGCGAACGGCGGCAGCCGGTCGTAGGACTCCAGGGCCTGCCCGAACAGGGCGCCCAGACCGAACCCGGCCGCGTTTCCCGCGTCCGCATGCAGCACGGCCGTGGCCAGCGCCCCCAGCGGCAGCGCGTCGCCGCCGCGGCCGGCGGCGGCCAGCGCGAGCAGCGTCGGGGCGGACAGCCCCACCGCCTCGGCCAGCCACCCGGTCAGGCCCTCCCGCTGGGCGGCGGGCAGGGCCGCGAACGCGGCAGGACCGGCAGAGGTGCGGGTCCAGGAGAACAGCCGGTCGGCGTCCAGGTCCAGGGTGTCGGCGGTGACGTCGCCCAGCCCCAGCCGGGCGGAGAGCAGCGCCCGCACGGCGTGGTCCCGGGTGACCACGGTGCCCGACCGGGGCCAGCCGCCGGGCGGCTCGGTGTCCAGGATGGCGTCGAGCAGCCAGGTCTCGCCCACCATCCGCGGGTCCAGGTCGGCAGCCCCGAACAGCTGCTTGACGATGTCCGCCCGGTCCACCCCGACCGGACGGCCGCGCATTGCCTGGGCCCGCAGATCCCAGCCGATCTGGTCGGCGGGCACCCGCCCGGTGACCACGAGAATCCGCTCCTCGCCCGCCTCCGCCGGCTCGGCCAGGTGCCGCTGCCAGGCGTCGGCGATGCCGAGTGCGGAGTCCTGGTCCGTGACGCGGACCCGGTGCATCCGCCCGTCCGCGCGGAGGGTGAACTCGCCGCAGTGGCCCGACTCCTCATGCACGGCGTCGACCAGCAGCAGCCGCCGCCCCTCGGCGTTCATCAGCTCCGTTTCCAGCAGCGCTTCGATGACGCGCCGGCCGACCACCGGACGCGGCGCCATCAGGTCTCCTCCCGGTCGGTCGCGAGGCCGGCCTCGAGGGAGCCGGTGTTCCCGCCGTCCCCGCCCGTCGGCACCGCACCCCAGGAGACCTCCACGGCCACCCCGGGATGGGCGGCGAGGAACGCACTGATCTCGCCCTGCACCGCGGCCAGCTCGGCTGCCAGGAGCGATTCGGCCTCGGTAAGCCCGCCCTCCGCGGCACCCGGCCGGATCACCCGGCGACGCCCGCCGGCCGGGCCCGCCCCGGACCGCGGCGTGCCGCCCCAGCCGTCCCCCTCCCCGTAGCCGTTGCCGCCGGCCGGGCCGGGCCGGTGCCCGGCGCCGGGTTCCGGACTCCGGGCCGGAAGCACCGGGTCGGCGTGCTCGCCGAGCGAGACGCCATCGGCACCGGCCTCCCGTGCCGGTGTCGGAACCAGCGGGGCGGCCCGCTCCACCCTCAGCGCCGCGTTGACGATCTCCATGCCGGTCTCCCGGATCGTGCCCAGCACGGGTGCCAGCGCACGTTCGTTCTCCGGGGCACGCGCCGTCCGCCGCACCTGGCCGAGCAGCCGCCGGGCCCGGTCCCCCACGCTGTCGTCCCGGCCGGCCAGGCCCCGGACGCTGCGCAGCATCTGCCAGTCCGCGTCGTCCAGCGCCTCCAGCACCGCGGGCGCCGAGGAGAGAGTGGTGGCCAGCACCTTGTCCTCGACCGTCCGGGGCGCCGCCGCCAGCGCCCGCACCAGGGCCGTGTTGTCAGTGCGGTGCCGGGTCAGGCGGGCGAGCAGTGCCGCGGCGTCGCGCAGCAGGGCCAGACGCGGGGCAGACCCGTCCGCACCCCCACGGCCGTCGCCACGGCCGCCAACATGAACGTCGTCATCTGCCCCGTCGAGGCCGAGCAGGGCCGCGTGGCGCTCCAGCGCGGCGCGGATGCCCACCACGGCCGGCTCGCACTGCTCGGCACGCAGCCGCACCTGCTGGGCGAGCCCGTTGACGTTGCGGGCGAACAGCGCCGGCTGCGAGCGGATGCCGAACAGCTGGGCCGCGCGCTCGCGGGCGGTCGCGTACTCCTCCTCGGCCGGCATGGGCTGCGAGCGCAGCGCCCAGCCCGGCCCGATGGCGTTCAGATCGGGCGCCGCCACATCCGGGCTGGAGTGCAGCACCCAGGCACGGTCGTCCAGCAGGGCGTAGACGGCGATCAGCAGGTTGGCGGTCAGCTTGTCCAGCCCGGTCCAGCCGATGTCGCCGGCGATCCAGCCGCGGATGTCCTCCACCGCCAGGTCCCCGGTCTCGCCGTGCCTGGCGGCGGCCTGGTTGATACGGGTGCGCCAGTCGCTGCGCAGCACCAGCGGACCGTCGTGCACCGTGCCGATCTCCATCGGCTCGACGATCCGCTTGACCTGGCGGAGCTGGTGGCTCTCCACCTCCACTCGACCGCCACCGTCCACGGCCCGGGTGACCCACTCCAGCGCGGTCCGCAGCTCCGCGGGCGTGACCGCCTTGAGCTGTCCCTTCGCGTCCGGGCCGAAGTCGGGGTGCTTGGGGTGCACGGCCGAGAACAGGCCGTCGGCCAGGTGCACCGCGTTGTCCAGGAACGACTTGCCGGCCTGCGGCTGCGGGCGCGGGAACTCCGGCTGGAGGGACAGCAGGTGCCGACCTTCGGTGACCTCCACGGCCACCGACCCGTCCTGCACGGCGGCGATCCCGTACACCTCGCCCAGGGCATCGGTGAGGATCTTGGTCAGGGTGTCACGGCCGAATTCGAGCTGGCGGCGGATCTTCACCCGGTCGTCGGGCGGGAAGTTCCCGGTGTAGTCGGCGAGCCGGTCCCGCTCCAGCAGGAAGTTGATCCGCATCAGCCGGCCGAGCTGGGCGTTGCGCTGCTCGGAGAAGAAGTGCGGCAGCCAGACCAGGGTCTGGGACACCTGCCCGCTGGTACGGAGCTGCTCCACCCGCTGGAAGTCGTCGCTGGGGAAGGCGTCGCTGTCGTCGAAGGGGTAGTCCAGCACGAAGCGGATATTGCCCGGGGCGGACACGGCGAACTGCTCGTCGGGCAGGCTGGACCGGTCACGGACATTGCCGAACACGAACTCCGCGGTGCGCCGGGTGCCGCGCCAGACGATCTCCCGCTCCGAGACGAACTGGGTGTCCGTGACGCCGAACGCCGCCCACAGCCGGTCCCGGATCCACAGGCGGCGCACGCCCGCCTTGTCCTCCTCGGCAACGGCGTCCAGCAGCGGCTCGATGTCGAGGTCGGTGAGGTGCAGCGAGAACACCGGGTCGGCCTCGCCGTCGGCCCGCACCTCGGTGGGGAACTCCGCCTGCAGCTCCCGCATCCGGCGGATCACCACATGCCCCGCGGGCACCGTCCGGGACCGCACCGAACCGTGGTTCAGCGCGGCCAGCCGGGCGCCGGTCAGCCGCCGCAGCGCCGGCACATCCGGGGCCAGCGCGCCGAGCAGCAGCGTCTTGACGAACAGGTCGTCCGCCAGGAAGTCGGGGTGGGACTCGGAGCGGTACTTGGCCAGCAGCCAGGCGCGGGCCTTGGTGTAGAAGCGCTGCGCCGCCTCGGAGTCGTTGTGCAGCCGGTCGGTGAAGGCGGCTCCGGTGCCGTCCACCAGCACGTCCCACAGGTCGCCGAGCGGGATGAGCCGGCCGACCCTGGTGTCCGCGTTCTTCTCCAGGAGCTGCTGCACCAGCTTCAGGCCGGTGCGCTCGCGCTGCAGCGCGCCGGAGAGCGCGACCAGCACGTTCAGCAGGGCCGGCGAGAGCGGGTAGACCGCCCGGAAGTCGGCCCAGCCGGCGTGCGTGGCGCCCTCGCCGTCCAGCAGGACGTCCTTGACCTGCTGCTGGAACTTCTCCGCGCCCGCGAAGGCCGACTCAAGAGCCTGCTCCCGGCCGGGGCGGGGCTTGAGCACCCGCTCCTTGATGATCTCCGGCAGGTTGCGGTCCTCCAGGTTGATCAGGGTGAACCGCTCCTCCAGGTACTCCAGCGCCTTTTCCATGTTCTTGACGTCGGAGCCGAGGATGTCCGCGCCGATGAGCTGGGACAGATCCCGCTGCCGGGAGACGAAGGAGATGACCGGCACCGGGCGGTCTGCCTCGCCCGACTCGATCAGCTTGACCAGCTTCATGATCTCGTCGTTGACGAAGGTCCGGTCCCGCATGTGCGCCTGGAGCCACAGGATCAGCTCGTCCAGGAACAGCACCAGGCCGTCGTAGCCCAGGGACGCGGCGTGCCGGCTCATGGCGGCCAGGCCGTTCTCCAGCGGCACATAGGCCGCGGCGTCGCCGCGCACGCTGTTCGCGTAGGACTTCATGGGGCCGCTGACCAGCGCGGAGACCAGCCGGTCGCGCAGCGGGTCGCCGGCGGGCGCGGCAAAGGCGCGGTCCAGGTCCTCGGCGGACCAGGACACCGCCTCCACCCAGCCGATCGGCCGCAGCTCGTCCAGCTCGTCCAGCTCGTCGCCGGAGCCGGCCGAGGAGGCGGCGGCGCTCGCCGTGTTCGCGGTGCTCGCGACATTCGCGGCGGCGTTCAGCAGGCGGGTGAACGCCTCGTCGCCGAGCTGCTCGCGCAGGCCACGGGCGTCGGCGAGCATGGCATCGGACCGGAAGACGGGAGGGGTGGGTGCGTCGGGGTGCAGCTTGCGGACGGTGGAGACATAGCCGCCGAGCAGCGCCGAGTCCAGGTTGGCCGCTCCCACCAGGTGGTAGGGCACCATGAGGAACCGCTTGCCGGGCAGCCAGTCCTGGTGCTCGGCGATCACCTCGCGCAGCCGGGGCTTGCCGAGCACCGCGGGTTCCCCGTTCAGGACCGCGTGCAGCACGGAGAGGAAGTGGCTCTTACCGGACCCGAAGGAGCCGTGCAGATAGGCGGCGTAGGACGCCCCCTTGCGGAGGGAGCCGCGCACCATGCCGAGCGCCGCCGAGAACTGGTCGGCGAGCTGGGGAGTGACCACATACTCCTCGATGCGCCGGCCGAGCTCGTCGGCGGAGCCGAAGCCGCCGGACAGCTCGACCTTGAAGTCTCCCGCGCGCATGTCCTCCTTGATGTCGAGGACATCCCTGAGCACCATGCCGTCGCCGACCGCCATGTGCCTGTCTCACTCCCCGTCGCCTCGGGACCTGCCGTCACGGGCCGCCCGCCCGTGCCACGGGCACCGCGCCACCCGCGGCATCCCATCCTGCCAGCATGCGCCGACGGCGGTCCGCCCGTGACGTCATCGTTGCGCAGCGCAACGCGCGGGGCCGACCGCTATGCACCTTTGGCCTGCTTTGTCGACCGGTGATGCCACCGGCTCACGGTCTCTGGACTGCCATGCTGGGTGCCCGGCCCCATCCGAATTGGGCGTGTGCGCGGCCGGCGGCGATGTGGGCGAGGGCTGCCGCGTGGTAGGGGACGGTGTTCTCGGGAATCGCGTCGAGGTCGTACCAGCCGATGCCTGCGCATTTGTGGGGTTCGGCGTTGTGGGGTTCGCCCTCCCAGGATGTGGCGCGGTAGAAGACGCCGAGGCGCGGTTCTTCCCCGGGCGCCCGGTGGTCGATGAAGTGGACCAGCTCCAGGTGCTCGGGGCGGACCCGGACGCCGATCTCCTCCAGCC
Organism: Streptomyces sp. YIM 98790; assembly: GCF_011421595.1. GTDB lineage: Bacteria > Actinomycetota > Actinomycetes > Streptomycetales > Streptomycetaceae > Streptomyces. Next base: position 27,527 of record NZ_WTLH01000012.1, read on the forward strand.
CTTCGCGGGCGGCTCCCTCGTCGGTCGGCTCACCGGCTTCGAGGTGGCCGCTGGGGACCTGCCACAGTCCGGAGGCGTATCCGCCCCGGCGCAGGGTCAGGAAGACCTGGCGGTCGCGGACGAGGAGAAGGTGGACGTCACAGATGCGGCGGTGACGTGCGGTGGAGAGGGAGGCCACGGTGATGAGCGCTTTCGTATGGGGTTGGTGAGGCTCCGATTATGGCCACGCCCGGTGATCGGGAACGGCCATGGTCCCCCACATGGCGGGCGGTGGTCAGGACGGCTCGGTGCGCAGGAACTCCTGGGCTGCCTCCAGCTGTCGGCGGGCGGTGGCGGCGATGCGGCGGGGCAGTCGGGAGAAGAATTCGGCGTGCACGGTGCGGGTCCTCTTCTCCCAGCTCCAGGTGCCGACGATCCGTCCGGCGACGGTGATGGCCGCGCGGACCTCTCCAATGGGGTTGAAGGCACGTGCGGTGTGCGCGGGGTCGTGGTAGCGGGCGCGGGTGGTGAAGTAGCCCTTGCACGTGGGGTCCTCGAAGGCCAGCAGCCGGACGTGATCGTGAGGCAGCGGTGGCGTGGCGCGGATCCGGTCCAGGTCCTCGCTCAGGACGAGCAGGGTCTCCGGCAGGCCCGCCACCCGCACGGGGGTGATCTCGCGGCGGATCGCCGCCAGGGCGGGGGTGATCTCGGAGCGGGTGAGCCCGGACCACCACAGCAGGTCGCTCTCGGCGGCGGGGCCGTAGGCGCGCAGGTAGCGGCGGACCAGAGCGACGGTCGCCGTCGCCGGTTCGGTGGCATTGAGGGTGAGACCGGGATGGAAGTGTTCCAGGAGGGCGAACTGCCGCTGCTCGCGGTGGAGGGAGGAAGCTGTGTTCCGGCACGTGAGGTGCCCGGCCTCCCAGGCCCATTTGATGCCGAGCCGGGCGGCCTCGATGCCGGCTGCGGGGTTCTGCTTGGCCAGGCGTGCGGTCAGGTCGCGGTAGCCGAGGGGGCCGCCGGCCAGGGCCTCCCGTGCCCGGTCGGCCCACAGACGGAGATCCTTGCCGGTGAGACCGTGGCGCCGGCCGGTCGCCGCGGTGGCACCCAGCCGCAGTCGCAGCGAAGCCGTGTGGGCGTCGGCGGCCTGGTCGAGGGGCCACAGGTGGAGGGTGCGGCGCATGCACCGCACCTTCAGCAGCGTGCCGCCCGGCGCGAGTGCCTGGCGGAGCTGTGCCGGGGAGAAGGTGCCGGCGAAGCGCGAGTAGGCCGTGACGTAGGGGGTCAGCAGCCGGGCCGCGTGCAGGCCCGCCTGGGCTCCGGCGAGCCCTGGAAGGTCGCGGGGTGCGGGGCCGGTGCCCCAGCCGTGGCGGTTGGCGACGGCTGCGCGCTCGACGGCCGCGGGCAGGACTGGTACCGGGGTCACTGCGATTCGCTCCTCGTGCGCTCTGCGGTGCGGCCGTGGCCGGTGGGCCGCGAGGAGCTTTGAGCGTAGTGCTCACGGTCAGGCTCCGGGGGCGGAAGTGGGAACCCGGTGCCGGTCGGGCCACAGCTCGTCGACCATTCCGGCGAGCTCCCGATAACCCGCCTCGACTTCGGCGAACTGGTCGGGGGTGCCCCACCAGTGCTTGTGGTTGTGGTGGATGTGGTACTGGGCCCAGTCGCCGTCCCAGCCCGGCCGGCTGCTGGTCCCGTGAAGGTCGAATTCGGCCGGGTGATCGTAGACGTAGGTGCCCGGCAGCGGCACGAAACGGAAGAGTGACACCCGTTCGATCCCGGGGGCGAGTTCGGCGAGGAGGTCCATGGTCTCCCGGGTGCTGGCGCGGTCCTCGCCGGGGTAGCCGTGGATGAGGAAGAGCTTGACGTGCATGCCGGCGTTCCTGGTCCAGCGCACGGCACGCCGGATGTGGTCGGGGGTGATGTTCTTCCGCATCGCCCTCAGGATGCGCGGGCTGCCGGACTCCATGCCGTACTTGACCTCCAGGCAGCCGGCGGCGGCCATGTCCCCCAGCAGGGCCTCGTCCACGGTGTCGACGCGGGAGAGTGCGGACCATTTCAGACCCAGGTCGGCGATGCCGGTACAGATGTCGCGGACCTTGCGCTTGTTGACGATGAAGTTGTCGTCGACGATCGCGAAGCCCTCGATGCCGTACCGCTCGATCATGTCCACCAGCTCCCGCCGGGCACCGGCACCGGACCGGTACTGGATGCGGGTCTGAGCCGCGGCGCAGAACCGGCAGGGGAAGGGGCAGCCCCGGCTGAACATCACGTGGGCCATGCGCAGATCGGTGGTGCTGAGCCGGTCGCTCATCACCAGGTCCTCTGGCGGCAGCAGATGGCGGGCCGGCAGCGGCAGTGCGTCGATGTCCTTCAGCAGAGTCCTCGGCCGCGTCCGGACGGCCTCGCCGCCGCGGAGGTGGCACAGGCCGGGGATGTCGGCGAAGCGCCGCGTGCGGGCCTGGGCGATCAGCTCGCGGAAGGTCTCCTCGCCCTCTCCGATGCCGACCGCGTGCGGCTCGATGTCCCGCAGGGTCTGTTCGGGATAGAAGTTCGGGTGCACCCCGCCGACCAGGATCAGCGGGTCTCCGTCGTAGCGGCTCTGCAGGCGGCAGTCCCGGATGATCCCGTAGGTCGCCGAGGACGGGATGGTGAAGGCCACGACGTCGTACCCGGTGAAGTCCCGGACGTGATCGCTGCCGCTGACCTTGACCACCCGCACGTCATGGCCGTCCGCCTCGGCCACGGCGGCCAGGTACAGCACTCCGAAGGGAGGGAATTCCTTGCGGTTCTCCTTGAACCGCGCGAGATCGAGAACCTCTGGATAGACGAGAGCGATCCGCATGGCCGCCTCCGGTGTCCGAATCCGCGTGCGTGGGCAGGCCGGCGCCCCGCCCGCTGTCCGGGGCGCCACGCGCGGAGGTGACCGCTTGACCCCACGCGCTTCCCGCCGACGGCGTGTCGCCGGCCTCCAGCGGGCTGCCGCCTCTGCCAGGACACCGCACCGCACGACCGTCCGAAAGGGGCGCGTGCAGCATCCGCGAGCTGTGAGCGCACCACGCACACCCCCTGGGCGCGCCGTGGCGCGGTGGGCCGCGCGGGCGCGGCCGGCCGACACGGTGTGACGGAACGAGACCAGGCGCACGACGCGCCCCTCCGGCCGCTCGCCGATGCGCTGCGCCAGGCCCCGGCCGGCCACCGGCTCGCCCGAAACGGACCGCCACGGCTCCTCTTCCGGCCGAACCAAGCGGTGGCCGCTTCACGCGCGTACTGCCACGCGTGCCACGCACCAAGGGGCGGGCGGCCCGCACGGACCGCCCGCCCGGCGCCACTCGTGGGCTACTCGGCGGCTGTCTTCCGGCGTCCGCCGCGCGACTTCTTCTCCGGCCGCCAGGAGCGCAGATCCGCCACCGACAAACCGCACTCCATCAGCCGGGTGTCGAGCACGGACTGGAACTCCTCGGCCGGGTTGCCGCCCCACTCCTCGTCGTACTCGCCGTACCACTGGCGGACCCAGGGCAGCACCTCGTGGAGCCCGGCGAGGAGGGGAACGAACCGGGGGTCGTCCTTCGGCCAGCCGTCGTGCTCGATCCGGTCATTGATCAGGTTGACCAGCGCGGCGGCCTGATCCCGGTGGTTCCACCCGGCCCAGCCGAGCAGCAGCGAACCATCCGCGTCGGGACTGGCGCCGGGGTAGGAGATGAACCGCTCCTTGGGGACGTCCAGCTTGCCCCGGTTCGACCAGTAGGAGTGCTTCAGGAAATCCGCGCCGGTGTACTTCGGCGGCACCGGGATGTCGAGCCGCTCACCCGTCTCGTCCTCCTGCCGCTGCATCTCCCACACCCGCTCCCACTGTTCGCGCTTGCGCAGCCCGGACTCCTTGCAGCGCAGGGCGGCGAGATGCGGAACGTGCTCGGCGGCGGTCACCTCGGCCAGCACGGTGGCGAGGGAAGCGTCCCGGTCGTCGAGGTGGTCGGCGGCATAGAGCGCGGCAACGGACTGCACGTCCTTGTCGTGGCGCAGGGCGTCGGCGAGCTGGTTCACGGTGAGCACGCGGGGCGTGACGAACTCGTCGCGTTCCTCGAACCACAGATCCTCGCGCTCGGCCGCGTCCAGCAGCCAGGCGCGCAGCGCGGCGGCCTCCCGCTTCTTCCACGGTTCGAGCGACCACCGCCGCTTGTACTCGGGGCGCTCGATCAGCCGGATGTCCTTGTTGTCCTCGATCAGCTTGATCCGCGCCTCGACCACCCTGCGGTACGCCTCCGGCCACTCCGCCGGAACCTCGGTGACCGGCGTGGACCCATGCCGCTCGAACCAGGCCGTCTCGGCCCCTTCGTCCCGCATCCTGCGGGCCAGCACGATCTCGAACGCCCGCTGCCCGAGGGCCACGGCCGGCAGCTCGGCATCGGTCAGATCCGCCGGATCACCCGGCAGCGTCGTCCGCACCACCTCCTCGGCGGTGAGCAACCCGTAGGAGCCGTAGACCGTCCAGTCCAGCTCCTCCTGCAACGCGATCATCCGCGCCCGGACGCGCTCCTGCACGGCACGGGCCTCGTCCAGCGCGGCCCGCGTGGGCGTCCCCGAACCGGTGACCGCACTGGGCTCATGCGCGGCGAACTCCTGCGCAAGCGCATCCAACTCCCGCCCGAGGGCAAGCGGCAGCTCCGCAGGCAGCGGAAACTCCTGAAGCTTCGTCCCGGTGAACTCAAAGAACCGCTCCCATTCCTGCGACTTGAAACCTTCGTTCACCCCCTGGCTTCCCTTGTCGTGACAGACCTGCTTCAACCAGAAACACGCCGCCGACGAGTTCAGCACCCCCAGCAACTCCAGGTGCTGCTCCTCCGTCGCCCCTTCCGGCAGCTTGATCACCGGCGCAGAACGGTTGAATACCTTTCCACCCCGATCCAGCACGAAGTGATTATGCGTCGCAATAAAGGAGAAGGGGATCACCAGAGGCGCGCGGTAACGTTTTGAGAAGAACATTGAGTACTCGTACCACTTCAAACCGCGTTCGAGCTGCGTCTTTCCGTATGCAACACGCTCTCGCAGGACCACACGGTAAGGCCAAAGGAACCGCTTAGCAGGAAGTGAGCCAAGAGCCATCAAGGTGGATTCTTCATAAGGCCACAAGCTGACGGTAGGCTCGTTGATGCAAAAATCGCGGACTGAATCACCTTCTACCAGCGGCCGCTGGCTAACCGAATCAATATTGGCCCGCCGCAGTGCGCCTGCACCCACCATGTAGGCACTGTCTTCACGAGTCACAGCTCCGAAGCCGATCTCCGCTTTGAGCGTAGAGATTTTTCGCGAAAGTTCCTGTAGTTTCCCTTGTAGGTCTTCCGCGCCACCTCCATGGAGCGACCATGGATGCTTGGAAAAGGTCACCCTTTCTGCATCGCTTACGCTAATCCACTGCGATTCAGACCCGGGAGCCCAGACTTGCTTCTCAATGGCGAGCCAAACAGGGCCTCGTTCTCCCTCTGAAGGAATCGTCGTTTCACCACGAATACCGAGAACCGCCCGGATGCGACTTGCTTGCCGCGCCGACTGATTCCGGCCAGCCAGAATGACGGTCGGAGTGCCGTGCCCAGGAATATAGGCCCCGGAAGTGTCGATGATGTGTGTAAGTTCCACTCCAGCGAAGGTCGTCACCCTTTTAGTTTGAGGATCCTTATATGGAATACCTCCGTGAAAGAATGACTCGATAAGCACTCTCCCGAACTCTCGCTTCATGAATCCGTTCGAGGTAATCTGCCCAGTGAAGCCGCCGTCACGCCGGTTACTGTCTGCTCGAATTGCCAACTCAAAGACACGTTGCGCAAAGGGAACGGAGAGTTGATATTGACGTGAGCAAGCGAAGTAGGCATAGCGGTAGTTTTCGTTCTCCTGCTTGTCCTTGACCGTGATATACGGCGGGTTGGCCACGACGACGTGGTAGGAGCCCCTGCCCAGGAGATCGATACTGTCGTTGTATTCCTGCACGTCCTCCGTGCGGTAGGTGAAGACCTCGCGTTCGGCATCGTCCAGGGTCGGGTCGGTGCCGCGTCCGGCTTCCCGGCCGTGGAGGAGGGAGTCGCCCGCCGCGACGCGGATAGGCAGTTCCGGCGCCCGGGACAGCTCGCGCACGCCGCATGCCTTGAGCGCGGCCACCAGCAGGCGGAAACGGGCGATAGCGACGGCGAAGGGGTTCTTGTCCACGCCGTGGACGGATTCCAGTACCCGGCGCACGTGCGCCCAGTCTTCCGCGCCGGGTTCGGCTTCCCGCCACTTGGCGAGCAGCCGCTCGAAGAGACCGAGCAGGAAGTGACCGGAGCCGCAGGCGGGGTCGATGCAGCGGAGGCCGCGTGGCGGCTCGTCTCCCGTCCAGCCTTTCGGCTTGTGCTTCCACTCCGGGTCCAGGCCGAATTCCTCGACGGCCGGTTCCAGCGTCAGGTCGAGGATGAATTCCTCGACGAACTCCGGGGTCTGCAACAGGGCGTAGGTCTTGCGGGCGTGCTCGCTGAGGTCCTGGTACAGGTCGCCCAGGAAGCGGGTGTCCAGCTCCGGGTCCGTGAAGTTGTAGCGAACCTCGCCGTCCGCGCCACGCTCACGCCAGAAGGCCAGCAGCCCGGTGGCACCCTCGTAGGAGGGCATGACTTCCCACAGCGGGTTGTGAGTCTTGTCGAAGAGCTGGCCGGCGATGGTCGGGTGCGCGCGTGCCAGCGCTTCGAAGGACTCCACCAGCCAGTCGCGGTCGTTCTTCTCCGGGTGCTTGCGGAAGTAGGCGTCGTGACGGTCCTGGGCCTCCGCCAGCCGGTCGCCGGGGCCGGAGAGCCAGGCGTCGGGGATCAGGCCGTTGTCCTCGCAGAAGCGGACGAACACGCAGGCCAGGACCCAGGCAGCAGCGACCTGGACCAGCCGGTCCTCCCGCCACGTCTCGTACGTCACGCCGGTGCGTTCGGCCTGCTGGGCCGCCTGGTACTCGGCACGCAGCTCCTCACCGACCGCTTCTGTCTCCGTTTGCCTCCGCAGGTCGTCCGTCAGCGCAGTGACCTGCTTCTGCAAGTCTTTGAGCAGCGCCGCCTTGTCCAGCGACGCGGACGCGACCGGCGTAGCAGATGACATCGGCAAGACCTCTTTCCGCCCCAGGGTGCCCCTTGCGGCGTGCCCGCAGGCACGCCGGTCCCATCCTGCCAGCCCGGCGGGTGCGGAGACTCCCCAATGCGTCGGCTCGCGCGGACTGGCCGACCAGGGGTTCAGGAGGTGCCGAGACCGCCACCGTGGAGAGCGGACAGGAAGCCAGCCCAGCCGGCCGGCGGGAAGGTCAGCACCGGGCCGCGAGAAACTTTGCTATCCCGGACGGGGACCGCGCCGGAGTGCGCGAAGGCAACGCAGACCTCGACGCACTGCCCGCCGTTGGACGCACTGTATGACGACGCGATCCACTCAGCGGCAGTGAGGTCAATGTCCGCAGTCATGACGTGTACTCCTTGTGCAGTGCCTTGAGCAGGGTGAGCGAGTCGTCCGGGGCCAGTGCGTTCGCCCGCAGACGGTCATAATGCCGCACAGCCTCTGCAACGAGCTTCTCCTTTTCGTACATCCTGCCTCCCTGCGGACCGTCTGCGTAATAGAGGGTGGGGGAGGATTCGAACAAGAGGAGAGTGAACGGTCCCACGTGCGCCGCGGCGGCCCCGGCCGCGTAGGTGATCACCTGGATGTCGATGTGCGGGTACTGAGCTGCCGTGATCAGGCAATCGAGCTGTTCCGCCATGACGGTGGGGCCGCCCACCACTGTGCGCAGGCACGCCTCGTGGAGGATCAGCCACAGCGTGGGTGGGTTCTCGCGTTCGATCACCTTGCGACGCACCAGCCGGGCATCGACCTTCCCCTGGATCACATCGTCCCGTGCACTCGGGAAGCCTGCGCGGAAGATCGCACGGGCGTACTCCTCGGTTTGCAGCAGACCCATGATGGCGCAGGTCGAGTAGTCCTCGATGTGGTCGGCCTTCTGCTCCCCTTCGAGGTAGGGGATGAACCAATTCGGGCTGTCCGCCTCCAGCATCCGCTTCCGCAAGCCTGCGAACAGTCCGTTCGTCCCGAAGGCCAGGTCGCAGCCCTCGGCGAACTTCTCGCTGCATGTGATCTGTCCGGACTCGACGCGGCTGACATACGCCTCGGAGTAGCCGGCGGCACGACCCAACTGCCTCTGGAGAAGTTTTCGACCCAGGCGAACTTGTCGAACATCTGCGCCAAAGCGCTGAAGCGGAGTCAAGTGCTCGGGGTTCGTCGTTTCGTCCAACGCCGTGACCTCTTCGAATGTGCTCGCGTCTGACGTACCAGCAGGTCCGTCCCTTGCCGATGGCCGTTAAAGTACCCCGTTCCCCATGGAAGTTGCGTTGTTCTGGTGAGCGAATGAGTACAGGCGGTATCGGGGGATGGCCGCAGGACCAGGCAGCGGAGTGGTGATGGATGCGCAGCAGCGGAAGACGGTGACCGGCGGCGAGGGCCGAGAGGAGCCCGAGGCCGGGGTGCAGGACGGCGGCGGCCTCCCGGAGGTGGCGGTCACCGGGGATGCGCCGACGCTGGAGGAGCTGAGCGAACGGCGGGAGGAACTGCGCGCGCGGGTCGCGGCGCACCTGCGGGCCCTGAGGAGCGGCGATGCATGAGGTCTACGGGGTGCGCCGGTTCGCCGTCGTGCTGGACACGGAACCGGACGCGGAGCCCGCGACGGTGGTCATGGAGTGTGCGGTCTGCGGGGAGTCCGGGACGCCGGTCGAGGTCGCCGTGGCCGGCTCGGAGGTGGACCGTGCGGTGGCCCGCCGGAGGGCGGCGGAGTGGGTGAAGCGGCACCGGGACCGCAACCGGGAGCACTTCACCTACCGGCTGGTGGAGACCTCGCCCTGCCGCCTCGTCCCCGGGGACTGGCGATGACCGCCGTGCACGACGGCTACTGGTGCGAAGTCGTCGCCCGCTGTCCCGCCCTGGGCGGGGAATGGGTGCTGGGCGGTTACCGGGCCGGGACGCCCCGGCTGGCGCTGCGGTGGCTGCGCGGCCAGGCACGCCGCCTGTCCGACGCGCTGGACCCGCACCCGTGGCGCGGCGGCCCGTTCCCGGCCGAGGCGCTGTACCGCTGCGACCCGCAGGCCCCGAACCCCGGGCGGGTCTTCCGCGAGTGGATGGATGACTTGCCCTGCCACGAGCGGCAGTTGGCCGCCCTGGTGGCCGGCCGGCACATCAGTGTCACCGCCCGTGTCCCCGACCGGGTGGGCGGCCGGTGGGACGCGGAGGTCACCTACGGGCTGTCCTGCCGCCCGATCGCCCTCCCCTTCCTGACCGGTCTGACCGGCCCGACCGGCCTGACCGAGGCGTCCCGCCGTACAGCTCGGATACCCGCCCGGCCGCGCCATGCGGCGGCCTGAGCTTTCAGCCCGACAGACTCCCGCCCCCCTGCCGGGGACGCAACCGACCGTCCCCCACGGCACAGCACCCCCGGCAGGGGGCGGGTCACCGGGCGGTCAGCCGGCGACGCGGGGGACGCCGCCCTTGCGGCCGATGTTGAAGGCGATGCGGTACACGTCCGGCAGGTCGATGCGGCCGTCCCGGCGGCGGCGCATCACGCCGAGCGTGATCAGCTCCTCGATCAGCAGCTCCGGGTCGTCGGGGTGGCGGGGGCCGGTGCGGATGTCCTCGCTGTCGGCGTTCCCGGACGCGTCCCGGAAGGTTTCGGCCTCCCGGCGCAGCGCCTCCGACAGGCCGGCCTCCCGCCACAGCTCCACGACCGTGGCCTGCTCGATGGGCACCTGGCGGCCGGCCAGGGGTGCGGCTGCCCGCTGCACCCACGGCATGTCCTCGCCGATCTCCTTCACCCTGGTCGTCGAGGCGGTCTGGACTCCCCTGCGGATGCCCTCGTGGTGCAGGGGGTACCGGTGGCCGGCATAGGAGCCGCGGGTCTCGGCCACGGCGCGGTTCAGCGCGCTGAGAAAGCTGCGCGGGCTGACCTGCTCGACCCCGTCCATCAGATGGTTGGGCAGCCAGGTGTAGGTGTTGCCCTTGCGGTAGTTGGCGCCCATGTACGGGCCGGCGATCTGGGTGAACTGGTCCTCCTGGTGCCGCTCGTCGCCGCGCAGCAGCGCGGGCGGCACCCAGCGGCGGCCGTCCGCCTCCGGCTGCCACCCGCCGGTCAGCCTGCGGAAGCGTTCCGCGTGGTGGCCGTACTCGCCGCCGTGATTGCCCAGGTAGTGGAAGAGCAGGCCGTACAGGTTGGCCCGCGACCAGGTGAGGGCGGCGGCGTTGGCCGTCAGCTTGGAGGCGTCGGGGAAGCGGAGCAGCGCGCCGTCGAACATGTCCGGGCGGATGAAGACCTTGCAGCGGATGTTGCGGGTGCCCAGCCGCATCGCCAGGGCCAGCTCCAGAATGCCGCCGACCAGGCGGTCCGCCTCGGCGCGGACCCGGTGCAGGCGGTCCAGGGCGTCGAAGAGGATCAGGTGGGTGGTGCCGTCCTGCTGCGCCTGCCGGTCGGCCCGGTGGATGATGCGCTCGGCCGCCCCCGGGTTGGCGCGCACCCATGCCACCCGGTCGCGCCATTCGACCAGCGGGCGCAGCTCCTCCCTGCCCAGCGTGGACAGCAGCACGGTGTACCACAGGTCGTAGGGGCGGACACCGTCCTCCACCAGTTGCCACAGCACACCGGGGCCGGGGTACAGCTCCGGCTCCACGGCCGCGCCGTAGCCCGGCCAGACGGTCAGGCGGCGCAGCCGCTCGATGCCGTACTCCTCGGCGGCGACCTCCCGCAGGGTGTCGTCCAGCAGCGAGTGGTACCAGAAGGTCTTGCCGACGCCCCGCCCGCCGCGCACCACCGTGGCGTCCACATACAGGGCCGCGCGATGGCTGTCGGGGGTGAAGAGGGTGGTGAGGTTGGGCAGGATGGTGTCCGCGTCCGTGGCCTCGGGCAGTGCCGCGGCGAGCAGCTCGCGGTACTCGTCCGGTCCCAGCGGCTTGAGCATGCGCGTCCGTCCTCAGCTTTCCGGCGGGCTTTCCGATGCCGGGTTCGCGGTGATGAGCCGGCCGGCGGTGGTGAGGAAATCACGGTACGCGGCCTGCACGAAGGCCCGGTCCTGCCAGCCCGGCGTGGAGTCCGCGTCCAGCCCGATCAGACCGGGCTCGAAGAGGATGGGCACGGGGTAGTGGGGGGCCGAGTCGTCCTGCGGGGTGGGGAAGAAGGCGTCGGGATCGTCCGGGTCGGACACGTCGTCGTACAGCGCGGAGAAGCACTCCCACGCATGGTCGCGGAAGGACTCCAGGTAGGCGTCCTTGGGGCGCTGCGGCGAGTCCGGGACCATGGCGGCGACCATGCGCAGTTTCTCGCGGATCTCCCGGGCCTGGCCCGAGGTGCGCCAGGCGGCGAAGAGGTCGCCGTAGCCCTGCCAGGTCTGCCGGTTGTCCGCGCCGAAGAGCAGGGCGAGATCGCACAGCCGCGAGATGGTGACGGCGGCGATGTCGTGGATGCCGGCCCGGCTGTCCATCAGGACCACGTCGGGGCGGCGTCCGCTGTCGCCGGTGCGCCGCACGGCGTCCTCGCAGCAGCGGACCGCGTCTTCGAGCCGGTCGGCGAAGGCGGCGCCGGGGATATCGGCATACACCCGGTTGAGCTTGTCCACGTAGGAGTAGGGGACCTCCTCCGCGCCGCCGTCCGGGCCGTCGCCGTCCCGCCCCCGGGCGGGTGCCACCCAGAGTTCCCCCCGGCCGGTGGGGGGCGTGTATCCGGTGGGGGCGACCACCTCCAGGCCCTGCGCGTTGCCCACCGCGGCCTCCACCAACTGGTCGACGATCCCGTACGGGGGCAGGTGTGCCTGGTCGGCGAGGAGCGGCCCGGCCCCCGGCGCTTCGAGATCGAGGTCGACGACGAGGACGATCCGCCCTTCGTCGGCGAGGTGGCGGGCCAGCATCGCGGTGGCCGTGGTGCGCCCGACGCCGCCCCGGAAGCCGTACAGGGCGGTGCGGTGGGTGAACGAACCGTCGGTCTCCGGATCGGGGGTGGAGACGCGGGACCAGTCCTGGCCGACCACGGTGTTGTCGATCAGCCGCACGGTGCCCCGGCCGGCGGCCGGGGGTTCCGCGGGGAGCTGGACGGGCACGGCGACGGGCACGGCGTGCGGGGAGTGCAGCAGTGCTTCGGCGGAGAACAGGGCCGAGGCCAGGAGCACGGGCCGCTCGGCGGCGTACCGCTGGAGGCGGTCGGCCAGGCGGGTGGCCCAGACCGCCGGGCGGTCTTCCGGGACCGGCCGTCCGCGGTCGTCCACCACGAGGGAGAAGCGGCCCAGGACGTCCCGGACGAGAAGCACGTCCTGCCCTTCGGCGGCCACCTCGCCGGCGATGGCCAGGGCGCGCGGACGGGCGTCGTCGAACCGGACCGGGCCGGCGCGGAGAGTCCCGGCGGGGTGAGTCACAGCAGCCCTCCATTGATCAGGGCCTGTTGGTGCACGGTGATGATCGCGTGGGCCACGGTACGCCGTGCAGCGACGTCCTGCGCGGCGACCGCGGTGCCGTCGCGGTAGCGTTCCTCGACCGACCAGGCGTCGAAGGCCGACAGGCCGCCCAGTGCGGCTGCCGTACGGGTGGCAGACCGGCCGCGGGCGAGCAGCGCCAGGTCGGCGGCCACCCACGGCAGGTGTCCCAGGTCCCGGGGCTTCCCCGTCGCCGGGTCGAGATACCACGGCCTCTTGGACCCGGGCTTTCCCTCCTTCTTCGGATTCAGGGTGACGGCGGAGGTGAACCGCAGCAGCAGGCTCTTCAGCGCGCACTCCACCGCGAAGCCGAAATGGTGGTCGGCGTTGCACAGGCGCCCGTTGTCGTGCAGCAGCACGGCATCCCAGTAGTGCCGCTCGGCGGCATGAGCGAAGTGGTGCTCTGCTGAGGTGGTCGGCACCCGAGCGATCATAGAGCGCGCATCACCCGGCCGGCCCAGCCGCGTCCGCCGTTCGCGACGCTGTTCGTGCGGCCGTTCGGACCTCCGGCTGAGCCTCTGCCCGGGCCTGTGTCCGGGCTTCTGCCCGGGCTTGTGCCGACGACGTCTGCAGGTCCTTGAGGAAGAGCCGGTCCAGCACCACCCACTCGGTGTCCCGGTCCACCACTTCCACCGTGCGGCCGTCCAGGGTGGGGGCGGCCCGTGGGTCGTCCATGGGCAGCAGCAGCCACAGACCGTGCGGGGTGTCGGACGGACGACGCGCAGCCTGCTGGAGCCGGGCCACCAGCTCCCGGCCACCGCCCTCCCAGTAGCGGGCCAGCAGTCCGGCGTTGTGCAGGAACAGCACCGTGCGCGGGCCCGCCGCCTCGGCCCGGGACGTCAGCCGGTCGGCCAGGCGCTGGGTCGCGGCCCTGGTGTACGAGGCGAGGGCTGCGCCCAGCTCGCCGGAGGCGGTCAGGCGCGCGTCGGCCTTCAGCAGCGCCTGCCAGCGCACGCCCTGCTCCTCGGCCAGCTCCCGCAGCGCGGTGAGGAATTCGTCGCCCAGGGAGACCGGAAGGACGTCGAAGCGGTCGGCGAGGTGCCGGGCCGTGCCGCGCAGGTCCGCTCCCTTGAGGGTGAGGGCCAGAAAGCCGCCCCGGCGCAGCGCGGTCTCCAGCTTCAGCCGCAGGACCTGCCGCGGGTCGCGGCCGGCTGCGACGTCCGCCTGGGAAGCCCGGACCAGCACACTGGTCCGGGTCGGTTCGGAGACCTCGCTGTGCGGCCGGCTGCTGCCCGCACCGCTGCGCGCCGGCATGAAGCGCTTGCGCTGTATGTCGTAGGTCAGGGGGAACTGGGCCTCGGCAAGAGCCTCCTGAAGCTCGACGTAGGTGAGTTCCTCCAGCCCTTCCAGCCCCGGGAACCGGGCCCGCACCCGGGTCAGCAACTCCTCGATGGAGATGCCCGTGCCCGGCCGCACTCCGGCCGGGGCCTGGGAGATCCGCAGCGCCCGCGGCAGCGGCAGGTCGCGGGGGAACACCTCCAGGCGCCGCGAGACGGCGACCCGCTCGGCGACAGCCGCGGCGAGGGTGACCAGCCGGGTGTCCGCCAGCGGCGCCATCCCGTCGGGAGCGGGCACCGTCCGCAGTTCCCGCACCACGGTGGCGCGGCCGGGGAGCGGATCGCGGGCTGCCAGGTCCGCCGCCAGTTCGCCGAGCCCGGCGGCGTAGTCGGCGAGTTCCGCCGGGGTGGGCTCGTCGGCGCCCGGGCGGTCCTCCAGGGCCAGCAGGACCCGCCCGCCGCGCCGCAGCACGGCGAGGCGGGCGACGGCCTCCGTACCGGTGCCGCTCGTGTCACCGTCCTGTGCGTCGTGGAGCGGCTCCTCGTCGCGTTTCCGGGCCTCCGTCTCGGCGGCGGCCCGCACCACGGCGAGCGCCCTGGCAAGCGTCTGGGCCGGGCTGTCGGCTCCGGCTCCGTGCCGGGCCCGCAGTTCGGCGGCCAGCTCCTCGGCCGTCATCACCCTGCCCTGGGCGGTAAGGATCTCCACGAGTTCGTCGCGGACCTGGCGCAGCCATGGCAGGGCAGCCCACTGTTCAAGGGCCGCCTGCTGGTGCTTGGACACCGTGGCCTGGCTGATGTTGAGCGCCTTGGCGATGGAGGTCTGGGCCGGCCAGGTCTCCAGCGGAGCGGCGCCCGGCAACTGCAGCGTGGCCAGCACGACATCGGGGCGCGGCCGGGAACGGCGTCCCTCGCCGGAGGGCGTCAGGCGGGCGGCGAGCTCGTCGATCGAGCCGTAGCCGTCCGCCCCGGCATCCGCGGTCCCGCCGGTGCGGACGCTTTCCGCGGCGGGCTTCGCGGCCGGCCGCTGCCGCAGGGCGGCGCTCCACTGACGGTGGCGGCGATTGAGTTCCTTGCGGACCACGGCGCCGGCGCCCCGGGCGCGGGAGATGACATGCGGCTGGACGGCCAGCAGGCCCCGGACATCGGTCGCTCCCAGGGCGCCGGCCACCGACACCGCGCGGGGGGACAGGCCCGCGGCGTCCAGCGGCGTGTCCAGGGTCGCCGCGGCGGCGGCCTGCTCCCGGGCGTCCTCGATGTCGACGGCGTTCGCGCCGACGGTCGCCGGCGTGGTGGCCGGGCGGGCCGAGTCGGCGGTGCGGAAGATCTGCCGCCAGGCGTCCCACATCTGCTGGAGGCTGTCGAAGCGGTGCTCGACATCCCGGTGCAGTGCTCGCTCGAAGAACCTGGTCAGCCCGTCTCGCAGCGCGGGTTCGAACAGTTCGTCGGAGAGGGAGAGCTGTGCGTCCGGCACGGTCAGCGGGGCGCTTCGTCCGTCACCCCACACGGGGCGTTCCCCGGAGGCCATTTCGTGGAGTGTCACGGCCGCGGCATACCGCTCGGCGTGGTCGTCGTAGCGGGAACGACGGCTGCTGCCGAGGAAGGGATCGAGGTAGCCGCGGGTTCCCGCCTGGATGTCCTTGTCCGGGGCGTCTGCAAGCGAGAAGTCGAACAGCATGAGCTGCCAGGAGCCGTCGCTGCGTTTGAACAGGCCGAGATTGTCCGGCTTGATGTCCCGATGGCGGACCCCGCGGGCCGCCAGACTGTCGAGGGCGTGGAACAGGTCGTTGCCGAAGCGCTCCAGCTGGTCGTAGCTGAGCCGGCCTTCGCCGCGCAGCCGGGAGCCGAGGCTGACCGGCTCGCGGTCCCCCGCGCTCCGGAACCCGCCGGCGTATTCGATTTCCAGCAGGGTGCGGCCGCCCAGCTCCCGCGGCTCCTCCAGAAGCTTGACGATGCGGTCGCCGCCGACTTCCTTGAGCGCCGCGGCCTCGGCGTAGAGTCGCGCGTCCTTCTCCCGGTCCAGGGCGATCTTGAACACCCTCGGAGGTTCCGGCCGTCCGGCTCCGTCCCCGTGCTCGTCATTGCCCTCGTGCTGGTCGGTGGGCCGGACCAGCACCGCGCGGGCGGTGGCGCCCGTTCCCAGGACGCGTACGACGGTCCAGCGGTCGTCGATCGGCCTGCCCGGCTGCACGGTCAGCGGGTCGGGGAGCGAGGCGCCGGGTTCCTCCGGCGGCGTGGCATCCTCCTCCGCCTTGTCCAGCAGCCGGAGGAAGTCGTCCGCCGAGGGCAGGCGGTCCTGCACATCGGGACGAGTGGCCTGGAAGACGAGGTCGTCGAGGGCCGAGGAGATGCCGTCGGCGATCGCGTAGGGATGCAGGCCGCCCTCGGCGGCAAGCCGGTCGATGAGGGCACTGCGGCGGTCGGCCGGGGGACGTCCGGTGAGCAGAAGATAGGAGAGACTGCCCAGGCCGAACACATCGAGGTCGACCGGGTCGGCAAACTCCTGATCGGTCTCGGGGGCGAGGTAGACCTGAGCCGTATCGGCGATGAGACCGGCGTCGAGAGGGGTGTCGCCGAGCGAGCGGAGATGGGTGGTGTCGAAGTCCCTGGCCGCGGTCTGCCAGTCGGCGATGCGCAGCACGGGGTCACTGCCGTCCTCCTTGGCGGAGACGTAGACGGACCGTGCCGCCAGGGCGCGATGGTAGAGGGAGCGGTTGTGGGCGTACCGCACGGCCTCGCCGAGCTGGCGGACCAGGTTGAGCCGGTCGTCGGCGGTGAGCCGGCCGCCGTAGGCGTCGAGGTACGCGTCCAGCCGCAGATCGGACTCGCGGTGGCGGAAGAGAATGGCCGGCCCACCCCGGTGTTCGCGGATCTGGACGGCCTGCACGATGCCGCGGTGATTGATGCCCTGCAGGACCTGGTACTCGCGCCGCGCGGCGCGATCCACCTTGAGACGCTGCTGTTCGGATGCCGCCTCGCCGGCCAGATAGATACGTACCCGGCCACGCTCCTGCACCAGGCCGTCGTCGCGCGCGGCGAGCCGGTCCTCCCAGCCGGGGCCCGCGTCCAGGACACCCGGCTGCAGTCTCCAGTCGTCCCCGTACCGCAGGTGCGCAGTGGAATGGCTGATGCCGATGTGCTTCATCAGCGCTTCGACGAGCTGACCGGTCTGGGGAGTGATGCGCCAGCTCTCCCGTTCCGGTGGCAGGCCGAGCAGATCGTCCCAGATCCGGGGCAGCCCGCTTGCGCCGTCGTTGAGCCCGAAGACGCCCGGTTGCTGGAACTCGTCCAGCTCGCTCCGCAGCGTCGGGTCGTGCAGGAAGACGGCCGGCTTGATGAACGGCACCCTGCGCGGGTCCTTGCCGGTGGCTCGGGCCGCGCGCTCCAGCCGGCTCTTGAGCTCCTTCGTCTTCAGGTCCGTGAGGTGCAGGGGGTTCTTCAGGGTACGGACCCGGTCGCCGTGGAACTGCCAGGTGTCTCCGTGGTTCACCAGGCGTCCGGGATGCCCCTTGAGTTCCAGCAGGTAAAGGCCGCCCGGAACGACGATGAGCAGGTCGCACTCGTTGACGCGTCCGGAGGCACCGGTGAACTGGAACGTCGCCCAGGCACGGTAGGGCTCTGCCTGCGGCATCAGCCGCCGGATGTGGTCCAGGCCCTCCTGCTCCCACCGGTAGCCGGAACGGCGGGGCTGGAACCAGCGCTCCTTGCGCGGCGGCGGTCCGGGCTTGGGCACGGAGGACCGCGCTGCGGGCGTCACAGGGGGTACCTCCAGTCGTCGAAGCGGCAGATGAACGCAGGCTACTCGGTGAGCCGCCGGGAGGATCCACCGCTGTGGACGCCTTGCCGGGCCGACCCCGGCTCTGCATCCTAATCGGCCCCCATGGCCTCCGCCGATGGCCGACCAGCCGCTCTCTCCACGCCGTGCGACACGGGCATACACGTGCCTTTGTTCGGTCCTCGGTCACGATCTTCCAAGGCGGCGCGGCGACTCCACCACGCAGCGCCTCACAGCCCTGCCGGTCTCCGTCCCTCGTGACCGGGGCACTGCCGTTGCCCTCACACAGAAGGCGGTGGCTCCGGCGATCAGTCTTGTGGGCGACGATGCCCTGGACAGCGACGGCCTCGACCTGCATGCCTCGGGTGAGCAGGACCGTGCCGTGCCTGTGCGGTGAAGGCCTTGAACGCCACGGTCTTTCGGAGGTCGTCCGCCACGGGACCACTACACGGAGTCACTTTGTATGGTCTCTACAAGGGAGTGGGAGGAGGGCCAGGTGGGGCGGGTGCGGGCTCCCGGTTGCGCTGCACCTGGGAGCTCCCGTGACACACACAGGGGTTCGGGGGCCGAGGTAAGGGACAGGGAAAGAGAAAGGCCAAGTCGGAGGGGCCTGACCTGGTTTTTGGGAGAGCCGCATGAGGGAATCGAACCCTCGACCTACGCACCACGAGGGCGTCAGCGATCATGCCGCTGGATGACACGGATTCCCATCGTCGATCGGTGCGCCCGGATCACCATGCGCATGAACAAGTTCTCCGTCTCCGGCAGGCTCGTCGGACGCCCGGTCCGGGTCATGCTGCACGCCAGTGGGACGGCGGCCTTCCCGGACACGGACCCCGGGCTGCTCATCCGCTGCCTCGTACCGGCCGCAAACGGCATCGCGGTCCGGGGCGGGCCGGGGGCGCTGCACAGGCGGCCTGCGGCAGGTAGCCGAGATCGCTCTGCAGTCCTGGCCGGCCCTGGCGCCGTGGGTCACCGGTCGCCGTCGCCCTCCGGGGCGAGCCGTGACCAGACGCGGGCCAGGTCGCGCAGGTCGTCGTCGTCCAACCGGTCGAAGAAGAGACGGCGCAGGTCGCTGTACTGCTGCCGCCACGCCTTGCGCAGGAGCGTCCGCCCCTCACCCGTCAGGACGGCGACATAGCCGCGCCCGTCCTCCGCGGCTCGCCGGCGCTCGATGAGTCCGCGGCGCTCGAGCCGGTCCGCCATCCGGGTGAAGCCGCCAGTCGACATCACGCGGCGCTTGGCCAGCTCCGACATGCGCATGCCCCTGCGACCGGCCCGACCGAGCAAGGACAGGGCGCTGTACTCCGCCATGCTCACGTCCAGTGGCACGAGTCCGGCCTCCACCTCTCGCCAGATGCGGTCGTGCGCGTGGAGAAAGCCCACCCATGCCTCGTCTTCGAGCTCGGTCAAACGCGGAGTCGCCATCCCCGAACACTACCGCGACGCCCGGTTTCGCCACTCCCGGAACGTGACTGCGCAGACAGCGGCACCGCGGGAATATCTGCCTGCGCAGGCAGGTTACTCGGATTGCCACACCGTATCGAGACCCCACGGAGGCCCACGATGCCCCAGTTCACGAGCGACGGCGGCGAGAGGCCGACGCGGTGGACACCCGCCTGATCCCGGCGGACGAATACGCTCCGGTCCGCGCCGGCGGCATCGACGGGCCCGACCACCGGGAAGGAACCCACCACCATGAGCCCCACTGCCGACAACACCGCCGAGCTCAAGCAGCGGTCGCCGTTCGAGATCGGCTTCATGACGTTCGTCGAGATCACCGAGGACCCGCACACAGGCGCGCTCCCCTCCCCGCAACGGCGCGCCCGCGAGACCATCGAGCAGGCCCGGCTCGCCGACCAGGCCGGCCTCGACCTGTTCGCCGTCGGCGAGCACCACCGCACCGACTTCGTCGGGTCGGCCCCGGCGATGGTCCTGGCAGCGGCCGCCGAGGCAACCGAGAACATCCGGCTCACCAGCTCGGTCACCGTGCTCAGCTCCGAAGACCCGGTCCGCGTGTGGGAGCAGTTCGCCACGCTCGACCAGTTCTCCGGCGGCCGGGCCGAGATCATTGCGGGCCGCGGATCGTACACCGAGTCGTTCCCGCTGTTCGGATACGACTTGCAGGACTACGCCGACCTGTTCCGGGAGAAGCTCGACCTGCTGCTCAAGATCCGCGCACAGAACCCCCTCACCTGGAACGGCCGGTTCCGCCCGGCACTCGAGAACGCTGACATCGGCCCCCGCGCGCTCCAGGACGAGCTGCCGATCTGGGTCGGCGTGGGCGGCACGCCGGCGTCCGCGGTCAGCACCGGACGACTCGGGTTGCCCATGGCCATGGCCCTGCTGCTCGGACCCCTCACGTTCCACGAGCAGACGCTGGAGATGTACCGTGCCGCCGCCCAGCAGGCTGGGCACGACCCGGCAGCCCTGCGGACAAGCATCAATCTCCACGGCTACGTCGCCCGCACCAGCCAGGGCGCACGCGACACGATGTACCCGTACTTCGCACAGGGCATGATGGAGAACAACCACCAACGAGGCCGCGGGTTCCGGATGCCCCGGGCCGCGTTCGACGCCCAGACGTCTCCGAACGCCGGACTCGTGGTCGGCAGCCCGCAGGAGGTCATCGACAAGCTGCTGACCTACCACGAGATCTACGGCCTGGACCGTGCCCTCGTCCAGATCGGCTTCGGCGGAATGCCGCAGAAGCACGTGCTCGAGGCCATCGAGCTCCTCGGCGCAGAGGTGGCCCCCGTGGTGCGCCGCGAGGTGGCCGCACGGAAGGAGAAGGTGGCGTGACCGTCTCGCCCGAAGCACCTCCCGCCCTCTCCGTCACTCCGGGCGACGGCGTGTCCCGCCGCATGCTGCGTGTCGTGGTCGTCAACGGCAGCCCGAGCGCGAAGTCCAAGACCATGGGTCTGGCCGATGTCGTCCTGCAGACCCTGAGCAGCGCGCTCGCCGAGGATGCGGTCACGGTCGACCACACCCGGATCGACGTCTATCGGCTCGGCCCCGGATTCACCGGCGCCGTCGAGCGTGAGGGGATCGCTCCGGAGATCGAGTCCGTGCTGCGGCAGGCCGAGCAGGCCGATCTGCTGATCGCAGCCACACCGGTGTTCCGCGGCTCGTACACCGGCATGTTCAAGCACTTCTTCGACCTCGTCGACCAGTACGCACTCGCGAACAAGCCGGTCTTCCTCGCCGCCACCGGCGGCGGAGACCACCACGCGCTGGTCCTGGAGCACGCCCTGCGACCCCTGTTCGGGTTCTTCCAGTCGCTGACCGTCCCGGTGGCCGTCTTCGCCTCGTCAGGCGACTTCGACGGCACCACCCTGCTCAACCCCCGCGTCTACGGGCGGATTGAGACGGCCATCACCGACGTCACGGATCTGCTCACGACCCGGGCACGGCGGCGGCACAGCCTTGGCATCACGACATCGGAGTCGCCAGAACTCACCTCGTAGGGCGTCAGAAGACGGACGCAGCCTCTTGAATGGCCAGTAACCACCGTTTGGGAGGCTGTCCGGTTGTCAATTACCCGGGTGTTTTGGCGTTTTCGATGTGAGACATGAGGAGGGCTTTTGTTACGCCGGTTGATATCCACGGTGGCGGTGATGGCCGGGCTGGCGGCGGCACTTGCCGTTCCGGCTGCTCCGGCCGCCGCCACCGAATTTCCCGCCAACACCACGCCCTTGATCAGCTGGAACATGCAGGGGGCCAATAACGCGGCGGAGAACGGCAGCAAGTGGACCAATACGGTCCAGCGGCTGGCGTTGCAGGTGCCGATCCTGATGCTTCAGGAGGTCGGCCCGCACCCGCCTTGGCGCAGCGTCCGCCAGCCCGACCAGACCTTCACCACGACCGACAGCCAGGGCAACACGCATCAGTACACCGTGCTGCACCATACCTGGAACGTTGCCAGCGCTTTCCGCGATGGGGTGCACACCCGTGAGGTCTATTTCCTGCAGACCGCCGACGACGCGACCAACCCACGCCGGATCGGCGGCCGGGTCAACATCGCACTCGTCCTGTCCGAGACGCCCGACGAGTTGATCGTCGTCGGCAACCCGGTCGATGCCGGCCGGAACGCGCTCGGTGCGCGGTTCGGCGACGAGTGGTATTTCACCGTGCACGGCCTGTCCGGCGGCGGCGGTGACTCCGGGACGTTGCTGGACGCCATCGACGACCGGATCGAGGCCCTCGCGACCCAGCGCGGCGTCACCTACCACGCGACGGTCGGAGGCGACTTCAACGTTGCCCCGGACATCCTCCGTAACCGGGACAGCTTCCCGCCGACCATGCGGCCCTACGCCCCGCGCCCGGATCAGCCGACCCACCAGGACGGCGGTGTGCTGGACTACTTCGTCACCACCCACTTCTTCGACGAGGCGCCGAGGATCACGGTTCGGGAGGAGGGCGATTCCGACCACCGGCCGGTCCAGTTCGGACGGTTCAACGCGGCCGGTCCCAGCCCGTCGATCGAGGAGCTCCGGCTGATGCCGACCGGTGACGGGACCACGGCAGGTGTGCACTCCACCGACGGCAGTGGCTTCCGGGATTACCTGCACGACATTGTCAAGGGCCTGACCACGCTTGCGGTGGCCGGTATCGGGACGGCCGCTACCCTCCTCTCCAAGCGCACGGACTTCGTCGGTGAGCTGCAGAGCGGCACGACCGGCGACCCCGACCACATGGGGTTCGACGGCAAGAGCATCGACGAGATCAAGGCCGAGACGATCCCCGCGCTGCGGACGCTGCGGCCGAACATGATGACCCTGGTCGCGGGCACGGTGGATCTGGCCGGCGGTGCCGACGGTACGGCGACGGCCGGGAAGATGCGGAGTTTCCTGGACGAGATCTACTTCGCCTCGCCGACGACCACGGTCCTGATCGGGACCCTGCCGCCCTCGACGAACCCCACGTACCAGGCCCGGATCGACGCCTACAACTCCGCGCTCCGCACGATCGCCCAGGACAAGATCGACAGCGGCGCGAAGGTGGTGCTGGTCGAGCTGGGCTCGGTCACCCCGCAGGACATCGTCCACGAGATCTACCCGAACGACGCCGGTCACCAGAAGATCGCGCACGCCTTCGCCGAAGGTGTCCGAAAAGCGTTCCTGCAGCGCATGGTCAGCGGCCGCTCGTACGTCTGGGAACCGCTCGGCAAGATCCGGGACGCCGCCGCGGCCGGCTCGAAGATCGGGTTCCCCGATCTGAACGGCGACGGCAAGGCCGACTACGCGGTGGTCGGTACGGACGGCAGGGTCACCGGCTGGCGCAACGACAACCCGCGCGAGCCCGGGGTCCCGCTGGGCGACATCAGCCCGGCCGACCGCGGGGACGACCCGGAGCGGGTCTACTTCGCCGACCTGGACGGCGACGGCAAGGACGACTACATCCGCATCCTGCCGGCGGCCGACTCACCGACCGGCGTTGCGGCGATGCGGGTGTCGCGGAACACCAGCAGTGGCGGCGAGGTCAGCTGGGGCAGCGCGACGATCGTCGCCAACGACCTCAACTACGAGCGGGACATGAACTTCTCCGACCTCGACGGCGACGGCCGCGACGACCTGGTCACGCTGAACCGGCTGAAGTTCGCCAGCGCCTGGCTGAACAAGGGCGCGGGGATGCCGGCTCCGGGCGACTGGGACACGGCCGAGGATTTCGGCAGTCCGGGTGAGTCGCCCGCCGCGCAGCTCGCCTTCGCCGACATCACCGGTGACGGCAGGGCCGACACGGTCCGGGTCGAATACATGACCGGCGAGGTCCGGGCCTGGGAGAACACCGGCGCTCCGTGGAGCGCCACCGAGGGCTGGAAGTCGCTGGGCGTGATCCGTGCCGACGATCCGTTCCCCAGCGGCTTCGGCACCTTCGCCGACCTGAACGGCGACGGGATCGAGGACTTCGCCGTGACCCGGACCAGCACCACGGCGAGCGCTACGGTCAAGGCGGCCCTGACGAGTGAGGCCGGGCAGACCGACGGCTGGCTGGTGCCGAGCTACGGCGACGGCAGCCGCAGCATCGGCGGTGCCGGTGATCTCGGTGTCAATGGCGGTGTCGGCGACCCGATGGAGGCGCACCCCGGCGGTGACGACGGCGGCCCGCGGCCGGACGCGTCCGGCGACTGCCGGCCGGAAGGTCTGGCGACCACGCCGGGCGTGGCGACGCCGTACTGCAAGGTCTACCAGAGCGACGGCCGGGAATGGCTCGGTCAGGGCCGGCAGCGCCGGATCGTGGGCTACTTCAACGGTGGCCGCACGGGCGCCGACGGCACGCCGCACTACCTGGTGAAGAACATCCCGTGGTCGAAGGTGACCCACATCAACTACGCGTTCGCGACGGTGGAGAACAGCCGGATCACGGTCGACGCGAACGCCACCCAGAGGGAGTGGCCCGGCGAGCCCGGCGCCGAGATGGACCCCTCGCTGCCCTACAAGGGGCATTTCAACCTGCTGACGAAGTACAAGCGCCTGCACCCGCGGGTGAAGACGCTGATCGCGGTCGGCGGCTGGGCCGGTTCCGGCGGCTTCTACGCGATGACCACCAACCCCGACGGCTCGGTCAACCAGGCCGGGATCGACACGTTCGCGGACTCGGTCGTGGACTTCCTGCGCACCTACGGGTTCGACGGTGTGGACATCGACTTCGAGTACCCCACGGTCCTGGAGGACACCGGCAATCCGGCCGACTGGCCGGTGGCGAACCCACGCCGCGCGGGTCTGCCCACGGCCTACACCGCGCTGATGAAGACCCTGCGGGACTCGCTGAACAGGGCTTCGGTCGAGGACGACACGTACTACCTGCTCACCTCGGCGTCCTCGGCCTCCGGTTACATGGTCCGCGGGATGGCGAACCAGACGGCGCTGGCCTACCAGGACTTCACCAACCTGATGTCCTACGACTACCACGGCACCTGGAACGACGTGGTGGGTCCGAACGCGACGCTGTTCGACGACGGCAAGGACCCGGAACTGGCCGACCAGTACGCCACTCCCGAGTACGGGGGGATCGGGTACTTCAACACCAGCTGGGCGATGACGTACATGCGTGGCGCGATGCAGGCCGGGCGCGTCAACATCGGTGTGCCCTACTACACGCGCGGCTGGCGGAACGTCACCGGCGGTACGAACGGTCTGTGGGGCACGTCGCAGAAACCGGACGGCTGCGAGCCGGGCACGGGCATCCAACGGCCGTGCGGCGACGGCGCCCTCGGCATCGACAACATCTGGCACGACGAGACCAACAACGGCAGCGAGCTCGGCTCAGGGACGAACCCGCTGTGGCACACCAAGAACCTGGAGAACAACATCACGCCGGTCTACGCGCCCAGCGTCGGGCTGACGCCGGAGACCGACATCACCGACCGGCGCACGGGCGAGTACACCCGCCACTGGGACGACACCACGAAGACGTCGTGGCTGTGGAACGCCGAGAAGAAGGTGTTCCTGTCGACCGAGGACGAGCAGGGCATCGACGCGGTCACCGATCTGGTCGAGGCGACCGGCGCGGGCGGCGTGATGATCTGGGAGCTCGGTGGTGACTACTCCTGCCCGGCCGAGGTCCAGCCGGACACCCCGTGCGGGATGGGCTACACGCTGACCACCCGGCTCCACGAGAGGCTGGGCAACAGCGGCGCATACGACAACAGTCTGCGCACCGGCAGCGCCGGTGCCGCGCCGACGGTGACCGCCGACGTGAGCGTCGAGCTGGTCGACTACCCGACCACCTCGGCGGATCTGTGGCCGCTGCAGCCGACCGTCCGGATCACCAACAACACCGGGCGCACGCTCGGCGGCGGCAAGGACACGACGCTGTCGTTCGACCTTCCGGCCTCGACGTCACCGCTGGTCAAGGATGCCGACTGGCTGACCGGTGACGAGGGTGGCCAGTGGAAGCTGACGCCCGGTACGACCTTCCACCGGGTCAGCACGACGCTGGAGTACTGCCAGATCATTCCGGCCGGCAAATCGCTCGACCTGCCGATCATCTACTTCCTCCCGGTCACCGGTCCGGTGAACACGAGTCTGTCGATCGGCGGTACGGCGTACGCGCCGGTGACCGACAACCTCAAGGGACTCGGTACGGCGACCCCGCCGGCCGGTGGCTGCAGTGCCGCGGACTGGGACGAGACCAAGATCTACTCCCCGGACAGCCAGCCGGTCGAGGAGACCACGGTCAAGTACAACGGCAAGGTCTGGAGGGCCAAGTGGTGGACGCAGGGCAATGCCCCGGGCACCGGGGCCGACCCCGACCACGAGCCCTGGAAGCTGATCGGCGACGCTGACTGACCGCATCAGGGGAGAGTGCTTCTGGCCTGCGGCCATGGGACTGTCCAAGGTCCTGCCGGCTGCACGGACAGAAGCACTCTCCTCGATCCCTGCGGTCCCCACCGGAGGTCACGTCCCAGGAAGCCGGCCGGGACGTGTGCGCCCGGTTTCCGAGGCCAGTACAGCTGTGTCCCGCCCGCCCGGTCACCCCACGCACAGCGGATATTGCTCGCGGCAACTACCCCGACTAGCTTGGTGGCTCATACAGTTCGCAGGCCGGACGACACGGGGGCGAGGGGCATGGGGCGGGCTTCGGACTGGTCGCCGCTGGACATGGACAGCGATCCCACGCCCGGCGACCCCAGCCGTATCGAACAGCTGGGGAACAAGTTCACCACCTTCGCCGATGACGTCTACGACGCGCTGCAGAAGGTCCGCGCCCTGGGTGAGGACGGCACCCTGGCGGCGTTCGTGGGGGAGTCGGCGGATTCCTACCGGGACAAGTTCGACAAGGTCCCGCCCAACCTCGAAAAACTCCACACCTCCTACGACCTGGCCGGACAGGCGCTGCTGACCTACGCGCCCAAGCTGGAGGACGCCCAGCGGGACGCCGACCAGGCCCTCACCGACGCCGAGGACGCCCGCGCGGAGCTGTCCACCGCCCAGTCCTGGCTGGAACGCGCCACCAGTTCGCTGGAGGACGCGGAGGACGCCGCCGACCCGCCGGACGAGGAAGAGGTCTCCGCCGAGGTCCGCCGCGCCCTGGCCGACGCCCAGCTCGACGCCGGCAACGCCCAGAGCGCCGTCGACGACGCCCGCGAGAAGCTCAACGCCGCCATCGCCCTGGCCCAGCAGGCCAA
>NZ_WTLH01000012.1:54176-62437 GCF_011421595.1 Streptomyces sp. YIM 98790
GAAGCCTCCGACGCGGGCATGCAGAACAAGAAGTGGTGGCAGAAGGCCGTCGACTGGGTCGTCGACAACTGGGACACCATCGTCAACGTCTGCAAGATCATCGTCGCCGTCGTCGGCATCATCGCCATGATCATCGGCGGCCCCCTCGCCCTCCTGGTCCTCGCCGCCGCCCTCATCGTCCTCGCCGACACCCTCATCAAATACGCCAACGGCGAAGCATCACTCTGGGACGTCGCCTTTGCGGCACTTGACTGCATTCCGGGCATGAAAGGCCTGACCACCGCCGCCGGACTCCTCAAGGGAGTCAAATCCGGCCTCAAGGGCCTCAAGCAAGGTGTCAAAGGGCTTGGTCGCACTCTTCGCCGGAACGGCAGACCGGTCGAGGTCAAGGTCTGCAAGACCGACCCGATTGACATGGCCACCGGTGAAATGGTCATGGACAGCGTGGACGTGGATCTGACCGGAGTCCTGCCGCTGCGGATCGAGCGCCACCACATCTCCAGCTATGCCGACGGCCGGAGCTTCGGCCGCTCCTGGGCCTCCACCCTCGACCAGCGGCTTGTCCTGGACGACTCCGGGGCCCAGTTCTTCTCGGCCGACGGCATGGTGCTGGACTATCCGGTGCCACTCCCGGACCCCCGCCTCCCCGTGCTGCCTGTCGAGGGGCCTCGCTGGGAGCTCTCCTGGGACGGCCGGCCGGGAGGCGCGATGTCCGTCCGCCGACGAGACACTCACCAAAACCTCCACTTCGCCGCGGTGGACGGAGTGCCCAGCCACCACCTGCCGCTGGTGGCAATGACCGATCTCAACGGCAACCGCATCACATTCCACTACGAGTCCGGCGTTCTCACGGAGATCCGGCACTCCGGCGGCTACCGCCTCGGCGTGTCGGTCTACGACGACCGGGTGACCGCGCTGCGGCTGCTGAGCGACCCCGCGGAGCCGGTGCTCATCGCCTACGACTACGACGACGCCGGGAACCTGAGCAAGGTCTACAACTCCTCGGGTCTGCCCTCACTGCTTTTCTACGACGACCGGCACCGGATCACCGGCTGGCAGGACCGCAATGGCAACTGGTACCGCTACACCTACGATGCCGAAGGCCGCTGCGTCGCCACGGAAGGCGTCGACTCCTTCCTCTCCAGCCGCATCGAGTACGAGACGGAGCACGGCAGGACGGTCTTCACCGACTCCCTCGGCCACACCACCGTCTTCCAGTTCAACGACTGCTACCAGCTCGTCGCCGAGACCGACCCGACCGGCGCCACCACCCGCTACGAGTACGACCGCTTCGACCGCCCCCTGCGGGTGACCGACCCCCTGGGGCGGAACACCTCCTACGCCTACGACGCGGAAGGAAACCTGACGGCGGTCACCCGCCCGGACGGCACCGTGTTCGCGGCCGAATACAACGAACTGGGCCTTCCGGTCGTCATCACGGAACCGGACGGCTCCCAGTGGCACCAGACATACGATGACGCCGGCAACCAGATATCCGTCACCGACCCCGCGGGCGGGGTCACCCGTTACGCATTCGGCCCCGGCGGAGGTCTGACCCGGGCCACCAATGCGGCCGGAGAGACCACCGAGGTCCGGTGCGACAGCGCCGGGCTGCCCGTTTGGGCACGGACGGCGTCAGGCGCGGAAACCCACTACCGCCGGGATGCCATGGGCAGACCCGCCGAGATCGTCCACCCTTCCGGTGCGGTCTCCCGGATCGAGTGGAGCACCGAGGGCAAGGTCACCCGGCAGGAAGACCCCGAAGGCGGCGTGCAGCTCTGGGAGTGGGACCCGGAAGGCAACAACACCCGTCACACCGACGCGGCGGGCAATACCACCCGCTTCGAGTACGGCGCCTTCGACCTGCTCAGGCGCCGGATCGATCCGGACGGCGCCGTCTACTCCTTCGCCCACGACACCGAGCTCAACACCACCCGCATCACCAACCCGCAGGGGCTGTCCTGGGACTACCGCCGTGACCCCCTTGGCCGCCTGACCGGCGAGCGCGACTACAACGGCCGGAGCATCATCTACCGCAGAAACGCGGCAGGAGAGCTCACGGAGACGGTCAATCCGCTGGGCGAGCTGACCCGCTACCTGCGGGACAAGCTCGGCCAGGTGGTCGCCAAGGACGCCGCAGGGGTGCTGACGGAGTACCGGCGCGACCCCGCGGGACGTATCGTCCGGGCCATCGGGCCGGACGCGGAACTCGTCCTGGAGCGCGACGGACTGGGACAGATCGTGGCGGAGACCTGCAACGGCCGGGCCCTGCGCACCGCCTTCGACGCTCTGGGCCGCCCGGTGCGGCGCATCACCCCCGCCGGTATCGAAGTCCGCTGGGAGCATGACCCGTCCCGACGCCAACGGCGGCTCACCGCGGCGGGCCGCACACTGACCTTCGCGCTCGACGCCGGAGGCAGAGAGGTGTCCCGCCTGGCGGATGAGGAAGCCCTGCTCACCCAGGACTGGGACGCGGCCGGCCGGCTGACCCGGCAGACACTCCCCGTCACCGGCGTCGCAAAGACCTTCTCCTACCGTCCCGACCACGTCCTCAGCGGCGTCCACGACAGCCGCTCCGGTGACACCACCTACACTCTGGACCCCCTCGGCCGCGTCACCCGCGTCGACGGCTCCAACTGGTCCGAGGAGTACACCTACGACCGCACCGGCAGCCAGACCGGCGCCCACTGGACCGCCGAAGGCACCGCACACACCGACTCGATCGGCGAGCGCGCACACCAGCAGGCCGCGATCGCCTCGGCCGGACGCGTCAGCTTCGACTACGACGCGGCCGGCCGCGTGATCGCCCGGCGCACCAGGACGCTCTCCGGGACGACCAGGACGGTGCGCTACGTGTGGGACGCCGACGACCAGCTCCGGGAGATCAGACTCCCCGACGGTTCGCGATGGCTCTACCGATACGACCCGCTGGGCCGCCGCATCGAGAAACAGCATCTGGCGGCCGACGGCACTCCGGGGCCACGGACTCTCTTCACCTGGGACGGCACCCGCCTGGCCGAACAGTCCACCCAGCACCCCGGCTCGCCGGACACCACGACCACGGCCTGGGAATACGACCCGGAAACCGAAAACCCTGTCGCGCAGCTGGAACACCGCGCCCGCTCCTCCGCACTCACACCCCAGCAGGGCACGGACGGCGCCGACGGCACGGAAGACATCCGCCTCTACTCGGTCATCACCGACTTCGTGGGCACACCCACCCGGCTGGTGGACGCCTCCGGCACCATCGCCTGGGAGCTGAACACCACCGTTTGGGGCATACCGAGGAGCGACACTCGCGAGGCCACCGCATGCCCGCTGCGTTTCCCCGGCCAGTACTACGACGACGAAAGCGGGCTGCACTACAACTATCACCGCTACTACGACCCCGACGTCGCCCGCTACCTCTCCCCCGACCCCCTTGGCCTGACGGCCGGTCCACACCACTACAACTACGTCCCGAACCCCTTCCTCTGGATCGACCCGCTCGGCCTCGCCTGCACGGTCGTACGGCACTTCACCACCAAGAGGAGCTACCAGCAGATCATGAGCGGCGGCGGCAAGGGAAAGATCCTGCTCAAGGCCAGCAAGCCGGGCAAGGGCCACCCCGAAGGGGTCTACCTGACTCCCCTCAGCCCCGCTGATATCGCCAAGAAGAAGGGCGGATTCAAATCCTACCTCGGCATCACCCGCGAGAAGTCTGAATACATGATCGAATTCAAGATGGACGGAGATCTGCTGCAGGGTATCCGCGGGGGCCGTGGGGACCACGTGGTGTACAGCCCGAAGGATCTGGAAATCCCGCACGAGAACATCTCCTACCACGGTCCCACCGCGGACTGGACAGCAAGCTGAGGAACAGGACATGGTGCCCACCGGTTTCGACACCACCTTCATCTGCGGAGCGGACTTCCCCGCACGGGTCCGTGGATTCATCCAGCTCCAGATGGAACGGTGGCCCAGATTTCTCTTCAACGAAGAGGAACTCAGCACCGCCGGACTCGCGTCCTGGACCCTCCCCGATACGCGGGGTGAGAAGTATCCCGACATCCTGACCTTCTGCAAGAACGCCGGGATGAACGACTTCTGGGAGGAGAACGGGTACGCCCTGGACGCCTCCGGAGAGGGACCCTTCGCCCTCTTCTTCCGCCTCCACAGTGACACCCTCTACGCCGAGGAACTCACCGGAGCACGCCAGACCGTACCGGCCGACGAGGACCCGTACCGCCTGGAAGGGTCGAGCCTCCTGCTCACCGAGTACTACACGGCCACCCTCGTCACTCCGGAGAACCCCCGCGAAGACCCCTTCTCCCGCAGCGTGGTGCAGGACTTCCTCAAGAGCTTCGGCAGCGACGCCTTCGGCCTCACGCACACCATGTGACACTCCGGCCCCAACGCATGTAACGCGTAGGTCAGACATAGCCTCCGGCTCCGCGCCCATGGTCATCGACACAGGAAAACCGCAGGTCAAAGCCTTGACCTGCGGTTTCCCATGGAGCCGCCTAAGGGAATCGAACCCTTGACCTACGCATTACGAGGGCCCGCAAGATCATCCCGGGTGATGGTGCGCGGTGCCACCGCATCCCGTTCCCCCTGGTCAGAGGCGGACTCTCCTCCCCGGCCATGCCGCCGAGTCCGCCGGGTGCCACCCCGTCCGCTCACGCATCGCTCACGCAGACCCCCCTCGCCTGCAGTGTCGCGCCCCAGGCGATGCTCTTCAGGATGCTCATGGGCATGAGTGCCTGGTTCCAGCCTCGCCCAAAAATCACCCCGCCTGGGAGCCTCCTCTCACCCTCTCAGGGCAGCTCTGTACACACTGAGTTCATTGTTGTAGCGGCGTTCCCGAGCCATGAAGGCTTCCGTCCCGCCTTCCAGAATGTCTTGAATATCACGGCGCACGCGAGTCACCTCAATGGACCCTGCGTGCTGAACGAGGTCACCTGCTTCAGATTCTCCACCGGCCTTGCTTGATTTCACCCGGATGGAATCTCCATCATTCTCGACTACGATGACACGCTCAGCGTCTGCATTGACCGGAATGTTGGCGTTATGCGTAACTACGATTACTTGACGCACCCAGCGACTCTTCCGAATCTCAGGGACGATGAGCTGGGAGATCCACGCTGTGTCTAGATCATCTTCCGGCTGATCAAGCACCAGTGGCTCGACGCCATGGTGAAGGACGAAGCTCAGCATTGCCGCACTTCGCTGTCCTGGAGAGCTAGTCGTAACCGACTGCCAATCTCCGTCACACGTCACGTTTCCCCCGTCACGGAGGAAATACATATGAACGACGTCATCCGGATAAAGCATCGCGAGTCGAATGCGTTGGCCGGTATCAAGTTTTACAAGCTTGGACCACCAATTAACCCTGCACGCAACCTCCTTCTTAATCGGCTCAAAGGTGCCACTAAGAACACATTCCCGCCAAACTTTCAGCCGCTGCGACTGGACCTCTTGAGAGGTCTCCCAAATCCATTCAGCAAGCGCGGGAATGTCTTCCACGAATCCATCAGCTCGGATTCCCAGGAGCTCACGAACCTCCCTAACCCAGCCGCTAGTATTCCCGAAATGGTTCACCTCGAACCGAAGTGAACCACTACGCTGTTCGACTTCATGGAGAAGTTTCTCCCTTCGCCCGGATCTATTCTCATAAATCTGCTGAAGTCGACTCCAGGCGCGAGCCTCCGCTTGGCGCAGGTCATCAAGTCCTCGCGAAATTTCGTCAAGAGACCTGAGTTCCTCGATACTTCCGTTCAATGATTCAGTCAGAGAAAGGTATGTCGCAGGGTCAATACCCAGCTCATTCATGTACTCCTGGAAGGAAATGATGGAACGCTCTGCGGACTCAACCTTGACTGCCCAATCTCCGGATTGCTGGCGCTTACGCGCCGCCTCCACTTCTTGAAGGGAATCAGCGATTCTCTGACGGAGATCTCTCTCTAGCTCATCGCGAATCCTATTCAATTCCTCGTAATACGATGACACATCACTCGTGGCAGGCGAATGCGGAGCCGAACCTGCTTCCAGGTGACGCAGTAGTGATTCCTCAAGTTGGTGGACTGTATCAGTCAGACGCCGCGTAGAGGATGCGAGATTTGCCTGCTCGCGCAGAATTTCTTCACTCTGTCGGCGCCTGCTCTGACTCTCCGCATCTCCGAAGGCTGAAACTTGTTGCTGAAGTTCTCTGATCCTCGCCTCTATCTCGGGACGACGTGACAAGCGAACTTCGGCATTCAGTCGCTCAGCTACGCTCGTCAAGCAAGCAGTCTGCGCGGCCTCAAGTGTCTGCTGGAAGGTACCGGTGAAGCCACTCTCGGCCTCTAGGGCGCTGTCGACGAGAGTGAACAGATGTCGCGACGCGGCAAATCTATCTTGATGATCTTGCGCAGTGCGCTCAAAGAGTTCCTTCTGGCTGAAGATACTCATCGGGAAAGTTGTTGCGAGTGCACCGTTCCCGTGACGCATTTGCGAGCCGCTCTGTGCACTCCACTGCGCAGTGCCTGTCTCACGGGAGATCGCAATGCGATGACAGGATGAAAGATCTGCCGAACGGAAAACTCCTTCGACAAACACCTGAGCCTCGCGCTGTATTCCTGGAGGTAGAAGATCAAGCCGACCGTACAGCTGGCGCAAGGCTGCGACAATTGTGGATTTTCCCGCCCCGCGTCCACCAATTATCACATTCAAACGAGGATCGAACCGTACTTCTAGCGCCTCGCTTGAATTTCCGAGATCTCCCCCCAGGCGCACCCTCTCAACCCAGGCGTGATCGACAACGTTAGGATCCGAATTTCCACGCAGCCGAACATCCCAACTAGGAATGATGCGAGCTTCGTAGTCAAGAAAAGCTTGACGCAGAGCCTCCTTCGAAGGCGAATCCATTCTGATCCACGTATACCTGCTGCCCAATTCATCGAGTGAGTAGGCATCTGATGTTGCGATGAACGGAAGTCTTCGAATGCACGGCAAATCATCCAACCTGCGGCTTCGAAAGCGCCCTGCCCAAGAGGGGGATGCTGAATCGGACGGGTTCACGTCTCCAACGTCGATAGCCCCAAGTCGGTCGTGATGGAGAGCCTTCCATCGCAAGTCTCCCTGGATTGTCTTCTTCGACGCAATTCCATTGTCGTTCAGTGCGTGCGGTGCAACTGCAAGCCAACCCTCTGGAAGATTGTCGAGAATTTGCGTGACCGTATGTGGCGCCGGGGCAGGATGCCGAGTTTTCGGATTCAGACGAGGATGATCTTCATTAAATCCACAAGTCTGCGCCAACATAAGGTCGATGTCGTGCTTGCTGCGATCCAACTCTCCAATGAGCAGGAGATGAACACCATCTGAACCAGATCCAGTTGTTACTTCAACCCCAGGGAAAACGATGACACCGTGACGTTCACCAGCGACCTTCATATCGTCAAGCCAGTCGCCTGTATTGTGATCCGCTAGCGCGATCACATCGATTCCTTGATCACGCAACTTTCGCATGTACTGATCAGCGAAGCCCTCCCGATCACTCCTACGAGAGAAATCGAAGTTCGTGCCAGGGGGGAGCTTAAAATCGTACGCAGGTGTAGCTACCTGCAGGTCACACTTATACCAGCGAGACGCCTCACTCACCACTCTCTGCAACTAGAACCTCGGACTTGGGGGGCAGAGACAATCATGAGGTGCCGCGATGCAGCTTCGCAGGGGATTTTTCCATCCTGTGACCATCGCTCGACGCGAAAGGAACTACTCGCAAGTAATAGAACTATCGTTCAATCTTGATTGAGCATGATCTTAGCTCCTCGGCGACGTCTAGCAGCGCTGCTACTAGGCAGTTTCGTTTGGATCAGTTGGTCGTTGGTCCGGGTGTGCCGTTGACTGATGCGCAGTGGGCGCGGATCGAGCCGCTCCTTCCGGACCGGACGCCGAAGCGGGGTGGCCGCTGGCGGGACCATCGTGAGGTGATCGACGCGATCGCCCACAACTTCCAGACCGGCACGCAGTCAGCCTTTTCCATCCTCAGTTTGAGCAGGTCAGGTGAGAAGCCGTTGCTCTATCGATCGTGGTGAGCATTGGTTCGAGGACGGGGATTCGGCTGGGTGATCTTCGGCCGGTGCGGGCATGAAGACAGGGCCTCCTGTCCAGCTCGGGATTGCTGAAGTCCTTCGAGCGTCAGGAGGCCCTGTGCCGCAGTCTTCCGTCCGGACGGTCGGGGAGTCCAACTCGGTTGCCCCGTCGTGTGACTGTCTCGCGCACGGGTTCGGAAACGCCGCGGG
>NZ_WTLH01000120.1 GCF_011421595.1 Streptomyces sp. YIM 98790
GAGGCCGTCGCCGCCCTGCTGGCCAGCCCGGCGGCGCGGGCGGCCTGCGGCGTGGCCGGCCGGCGGCGGGTGCTGGGCCACTACGGCTGGGATCGGGTGGCCGCCGCCACCGAAGCCGCGTACCGCACCGTCCTCACGCCCGCCGCCGCCCCCTGAGCCCGCGTCCGCCCCCACCGTCCCCGCACTGCACCGGCACCGGCACCCGGCACCCGGCACCCGGCACCGGAAGCAGGCGGACGGCCCCACAGCATCAGCAAGGTCAAGGAGGAGCACACCGTGAGCACTGCACTGCGTGTGGCGCACGAACACTGCCAGTCCCTGCAGGACGCGCTGGCCCACTTCCGGGCAGAAGGGCTCGTGCAGGTCACCGAGTGGGGGCGGCATCTGGCCGCGGTCCTGCCGGTCGGCGGACGGCTGCTCGCCGCGGGCAACGGCGGCAGTGCCGCCCAGGCCCAGCACCTCACCGCCGAACTCGTCGGCCGGTACCGCACCGAGCGCCCCGCCTACTCGGCCATAGCCCTGCACGCCGAGACCTCCTCGCTCACCGCGATCGGCAACGACTACGGCTACGACGAGGTCTTCTCCCGCCAGGTCGAGGCGCACGGCCGTCCCGGAGACGTGCTGGTCCTGCTGTCGACCTCCGGCCGCAGCCCCAATCTGGTGCGCGCCGCCGACACCGGCCGGGCCGCCGGCCTGCGGGTGTGGGCCATGACCGGCCCCCGGCCCAACCCGCTGGCCGCCGAGGCCGACGAGGCCCTGGCCATCGACTCCCCCAGCACCGCCACCGTCCAGGAGGCCCACCTGGTCGCCCTGCACCTGATGTGCGAGTCCTTCGACATAGCGGCCGGAGCGGAGCCCGACGCCGCGCTGGGCGCCACCACGGCCGCGGGAGCGGAAGCGGACCCGGAGGCGGCGGCGCGGCTCGCCGACCACTGAGCCCGGCCCGGCCGCGCTGCCGCGGCTCCTCCCGCCCGGAGCAAGGAGTACGTACCCATGACCAGCCAGCAGCCGATCGTCGTCGTCGGCGACACGCTCCTCGACCAGGACGTGCACGGCGACACCACCCGCCTGGCGCCGGACGCCCCGGTCCCGGTGGTGGACGTGGCCGAGGAACGCGCCCGCCCCGGGGGCGCCGGCCTGGCCGCCGCCCTGGCCGCCCGCGACGGCCGCGAGGTGGTGCTCGTCACCGCCCTGGGCTCCGACGAGGCCAGCGAGGCCACCCGCGCCGTGATGCCGCCCGGCGTACGGCTCGTCGAGATCCCCCTGCGCGGCACCCTGCCGGTCAAGACCCGGGTGTGTGTGGACGGCCGGCCGCTGCTGCGCGTCGACCGCGGCGGCGGCCGGCCCGGCACCCCCGGCGACGAGGTCCGCCAGGTGCTGCGCGAGGCCCGGGCGGTCCTGGTCGCCGACTACGGCCGGGCCACCGCCTCGGCGGTGCGCGAGGACCTGTCCGAGGCCGCACGCCACCTGCCGCTCGTCTGGGACCCCCATCCGCGCGGCGAAGCCCCGGTGGCCGGGGCCCGGCTGGCCACCCCGAACGACCGGGAGGCCCGTACCTTCGTGCCCGATCCGGCACCCGGGCAGGGCATGGCCGGCTCCGACTCGCTGCGCGCGCACGGCCTGCGCGGCGCACGCCTCGCCGAACGCTGGGGCGTGGCCTCGGTCACCGTCACCCTGGGGGCACGCGGCGCCCTGCTGACCCGTGCCCGCTGCGACGACCCCCTGTATGTGCCGGTGAACCAGCACACCACGGGCGATCCGTGCGGAGCCGGGGACTGCTTCGCGGCCACCGCGGCCGCGGCGCTGGCCGACGGCGGGCTGCCGGAGGAGGCGGTGCTGAGGGCGGTGGAGGCGGCCAGCGCCTTCGTCGCCGCGGGCGGCGCGGGCAACCCGGCCACCTGGCGCCCGCAGGACCGCCACGGCCGCGCCCGGGCGGGCGCCGCCGCGGGCGCGGACGGACGCGGGGACAGGCAGCGCGGCAGGGCGCCGCACCGGCTGGCCGAGGTGCTGGCCCTGGTGGAGTCGGTGCAGACGCGCGGCGGCACCGTGGTCGCCACCGGGGGCTGCTTCGACCTGCTGCACGCGGGCCATGTGCAGTTGCTGCAGAACGCCCGCCGGACCGGTGACTGCCTGATCGTCTGCCTGAACTCCGACGCCTCGGTACGGCGGCTCAAGGGGCCGGGACGGCCGCTCAACCCGCTGTCCGACCGGATCCGGGTGCTGACCGGGCTGGCGTGCGTGGACGCCGTGGCGGTGTTCGACGAGGACACCCCGGAGGCGCTGCTCCGCCGGATCCGCCCGGATCTGTGGGTCAAGGGCGGCGACTACAGCGTCAGCGGACTCCCGGAGGCCGCGGCGCTGCGCGAGTGGGGCGGGCAGGCGCTGGTGCTGCCGTATCTGGCCGGCCGCTCCACCACGGCCATCGCCCGGCGCGCCGCCCACGGTCCGGACGCCTCTTCCGCCTCCGCGTCCCTGCCGCGATGAACACCGCCGCAATCCCCGCTCCGCTGCCCCGTACTCCGGCAGCACCCGCCGCAGCGGCCGGCGCCGCAGGCAGGGTCAGCCGGAGCGGCCGGGCAGGGGCGCCCGGACCGGCCGGCGCGGGCCGCGCAGCGGACCAGGCGGACCAGGCGGACCCGGCGGACCCGGCAGACGCGGCCGGTACGGGCGGTACGGGCGGTGCGGGCGGAGCGACAGCGGAGGGGAGGAGCGGGCGCGGCGCCGCAGCCGCACGGCGTACCGGCGGGACGGGCGGTGCGCCCGGGCGGAATGACGAGGGCGGGGAGCGGCGGATCGTGGTGCTGCGGGCGCTGGGGCTGGGAGACCTGCTCACCGGAGTGCCTGCGCTGCGCGCGCTGCGGCGGGCGTATCCCGGCCACCGGCTGCTGCTGGCCGCGCCGGCCCGGCTGGCCGATGCGGCGGCCGCCACCGGCGTGGTGGACGGGCTGCTGCCCACCACGGCTCCCGGCCGGGAGGTGCCGCGCCGGGTGCCCTGGCGGGGCCCGCCGCCCGACCTGGCCGTGGATCTGCACGGCAACGGCCCGGAGAGCCTGGCCCCGCTGCGTGCCCTGTCCCCCGCCCGCCTGCTGGGCTACGCCCTGCCGGGCGCCCCGCCCTGGCGCGAGGACGAGCCGGAACGGGCCCGCTGGTGCCGCCTGCTCGACACGCACGGCATCCCGGCCCCCGACCCGGACGATCTGCTCCTGGACACCGTGCCGCAGACGCCCCGCCCGCCCGGCGGGCGGGGCCCCGGGGCAGGTGCAGGGGCGGGGGCGGGGGCCGTGGTGCTGCATCCGGGCGCGGACGCCGGGTCCCGGCGCTGGCCGGCCGACCGCTTCGCGGCCGTGGCCCGCGCGCTCCGCGCGGCCGGACACCGGGTGGTGGTGACCGCGGGCCGCGGCGAGGGCCCGACGGCGCGGTCCGTGGCAAGCGACGCCGGACTGCCCGACGGCAGCGTGCTGGGCGGTGACCGGGATCTGCCGTTCGGCGAACTGTGCGGGCTGCTGGCCAGGGCCCGCGCGCTCGTCGTGGGGGACACCGGCCTGGCCCACCTGGCGACCGCGCTGGGCACCCCCTCGGTGGTGCTCTTCGGCCCGGTCTCGCCGCGGGTGTGGGGGCCTCCGCCGTGGCCGCGCCACCGGGTGCTGTTCCGCCCCGGTCCGGGCGAGGGGGACGTGCCGCGCCCCGGCGACGCGCACGGTCACCGCCCCGACCCGCGGCTGCTGCGCATCACCCCGGAGGACGTGCTCACGGCGCTGGCCGGTCTCGACGGCGACCGCCGCCGCCCGTCCCGGTCCTCCCGGACCCCCTCCCCCTCCCGCTCCCCCTCCCCCTCCGCCGCCACCGCTCCCGTGCACGCTCACCACCAGGAGGAGACCCGGACATGACAACAGACCGCGAACTGGGCCCCGGTTCCACGGGGGTCGCCGTGATCACCGGCTCGGACTCCGGCATCGGCCGCGCCACGGCCGTGCAGCTCGCCCGGCAGGGCATGGACATCGGCATCACCTGGCACACCGACCGGGAAGGCGCCCTGCGCACCGCCGCCGAAGTGCGCGAACTGGGCCGCCAGGCGTCCGTCGAGCAGCTCGACCTCACCGGCCTGCCGGAGGCGGCGGAGGTGATCGACCGGCTCGCCGAGCGGCTCGGCGGCATCGACGTGCTGGTCAACAACGCGGGCACCGGTACCGCCACGCCCTATCTCGACATCGGTCTGGAGCAGTTGCGCGAGGTGCTGGACATCGATCTGGTCGGCCCGTTCCTGTGCGGGCAGCGTGCCGCCCGGCGGATGATCGAGCAGGGCGGCGGGGGCCGGATCATCAATGTCACCAGCGTGCACGAGCACCAGCCGCGGGTGGGGGCGGCGCCCTACTGCGCGGCCAAGGGCGGTCTGGGCCTGCTCACCCAGGTGATGGCCCTGGAGCTGGCCGAGCACGGCATCCGGGTGAACGCGGTGGCGCCCGGTGAGATCAGCACCCCCATGACCGGACAGGAGGGCGTCGATCCGCACACTCAGAGGCGGCCGGGCGTGCCGCTGGGCCGACCGGGGGACGCCCGGGAGGTGGCATCCGTGATCGGCTTTCTGGTGAGTGAGGACGCGGCCTATGTCACGGGCGCCTCCTGGGTGGTGGACGGCGGCATGCTGCGCATGGGGCCGCAGGCGGGTTCCCACCTCACCGGCGACGACTGGCGACGCGGCTGACGGCACACCGGGCCGGAGCCGGACACCGGAGACACAGGCCGGAGACACAGACGGGAGACGCGGACAGGAGACGCGGCCCGGGAGACGCAGACCGGGAGACGCAGACCGGGAGGCGCCGCTGCCACGGTGGCGGGCCGTGCGGCCGGTCACCCGATGTAGCGGCGGGCCGTGGAGTGGCGCTGGGCGTGCTCCAGCGCCCGCAGGCGGCGCTCCACCTCGGGCGGCACCACCCGCCGTTCGCGCACCAGCCACGGCAGCCCGGCCAGTGCCGCGCCCAGTGCCCGGGCGGTGGCACGGTCCCGGGGGACGGTGCGCAGCAGATGGAGCGTGCGGCGCAGCGCCGGGCCGGCCGGCCGGCGCAGCCAGGTGAACCAGAGGGTGTTGCGGATGCCGTCGGTCCGCCGCCGGGTGGCGTCCCGGGCGGGCGAGGCGGCGTGATGGATGGTCAGCTCCGGGCAGAACACCAGCCACCAGCCGCGGGTCATCAGATCGGCTGCCAGCAGCTCCTCCTCGCCGCCGAGCCACAGCCGGGGCGAGAAGCCCCCGGCGGCGCGGAAGGCGTCGGTGCGCAGCACGGTGGCTGCGGCGAGGAAGGAGCCGAGCGGCGGCCCGGGGAGCGCGGGTTCGCCGGGCGGCGGCCCGGGGACGGGCGAGTCGCGCAGTTCCGCCACGATGGGGTCCTCGGTGCCGGCGGGCTCCACGACGATGCGGGCGGTGACGGCGGCGACGGTGGGGTGGGCGTCCAGCAGGTCGGCGGCGGCGCGCAGCGAGCCGGGCTCCCACCAGGTGTCGTCGTCGCAGAAGGCCACGTAGCGGGTGGTGAGGTGACGTGCGGCCAGGTTCCGGCCGAGGGCGCCCAGGTTGGCTCCGGGCCGGAGCAGGGTGACCTCGGGGTGGAGGCGGGCAACGGCCTCGGCGGTGCCGTCGGCGGAGGCGTTGTCGGTGACCAGGACACGGGGGCGCTCGGGGAGCGCGGCCAGCCGGTCCAGGGTGCGCAGCAGTTCGTCCCGGCGGTTGTGGGTGATGACGGCCACGGACACCCGGCCGTCCGGCTGCCTACGCGTCTCCTCCGCTTCCCGAGCCCGAGCCGCTCGTCCCTCCGGAGGGGTGCGCTGCCGCTGCCGCTCGGTCATGGACCGCTCTCCTCTCGTTGCTCCCCGCCTCGTTCGCGTCGTGCGCGCCGTGTCCCGTCGTCTCCGGCGTCTCCCGCCGTCTCCGCCGTTGCCGCCGTTTCCCGTGCCGCTGCCGCCCGCCGGCTCCGGACGGAGGGGCCTGCGGCTACGGGCCGGCGGCGACCCGGGCCTGTCCGGCCGCCCCCGGCCGCAGCCGCTGCTGTTCCAGGCGGCGCACCGCGGCCTCGACGTCCTGCGGCAGACGGCGGCGGTGACGCAGGGCGGCGGGCAGCCGGGGCAGCAGCCCGCCCAGCGCCCGCCGGGCCACCGGGTCGCCGGGCGCTGACCGGGCAAGCTCGCCGGTGTGGCGCAGCGCCACCGGCAGCGGGCGGCGCAGCCAGGCGGTGAGTGCGGCATTGCGCCGGGTGAGGGCGTCCCGGTGCGGGCGGGGCGCCTCGGCCGGCCGGTGCCGGGCCGTCAGCCGGGGCGCGTAGCAGGACGTCCAGCCGGCGGCGGCCAGGTCGTAGGCGAGCAGGGTCTCCTCGGCGCCGAAGAACAGCACCGGGTGGTAGCCGCCGACGGCCAGGAACGCCTCCCGGCGGACCACGGCCGCGCAGCCCAGGAAGCCCAGCACCGGCGGGCCGGGCAGGCGGTCGGCCGGTGCGGGGCCTGGCGGCCGGGCCAGCGGGGAGGCGGCCAGCACCGCGTTGAGCGGGTCCTCGGCACCGCCGGGACCGGGGCCGACCAGGGTGCGGGCGGCCAGCAGGCCAACGCGCGGATGCCGGTCCAGCAGTCCGCGGGCGGCGGCCAGCGCGCCCGGTTCCCACCAGGAGTCGTCGTCGCTGAAGGCGACGTAGTCGGTGCCGACGGCGCGGACGCCCTCGTTGCGGGCCAGGGCCCCGCGGTTGGTGTGCAGCGGGACAAGCCGCACCTGCGGGAAACGCCGGGTGACCATGGCGCGGGTCTCGTCGGTGGAGGCGTTGTCCACGACCACGATCCGGGGCCGTTCGGGCAGCGCGGTGAGCCGCCGGAGCGTCTCGGCCAGCCGCCCGGCGCGGTCTCGGGTGGCGATCACCACTCCCAGGGAGGATGCATTCATGACGCGCCGGCGAGTGCCCTCGCGCGGCTGCCGCCAAACGGCGGGGCCCGGGGCCTGTACGCGCACCGGCCCGCGGGCGGCGGCCGGGTGGCCGGACGAGTGGCCGCCCGGCCCCGGCCCGGGGCGGTTTGGGCTGGTGGGGGCCGGTTACCCGCGGCCCGTGACGTTCCACGAGACCGGCAGAGTCCTGCTCACCGGATGGTTCAGTTTCCTGCACGGCGAAGTCACGGCCGGCGACGCGCTGGCCCTGCGGCGCGTCCAGGAGGTGCTGGACCGTGCCCGGGTCCGTTACGACGTGGCCTGGAGTCCCCGTTTCCGGCCGGACGCCCTCACGCTGGACCGGGCCCGCCCCGAGGACTACGCCTCGCTGGTCTTCGTCTGCGGCCCGCTGCACGGTCCGCATGTCGCCGGACTGCACGCGCGCTTTCCGCACTGCTTCCGGGTCGCGGTCGGCAACTCCGTGATCGACCCCGCCGACCCCGCCGTCACCGGATTCCACGAGGTGCTGGCCCGCGACGGCCGCCGGATTCCGGCCACCCGCGATCTGGCGGTGCGGGCACCGACCGCCGGTTCGGTCCCGGTGACCGGTGTGCTTCTCACCCACGGCCAGAGCGAGTACGGGACCCGCCGGCTGCACGACGACGTGGCGCGCACCGTCTCCGAGTGGCTGGCCCGCACCCGGTGCGCGCCGCTGGTGCTGGACACCCGGCTCGACACGCGGGACGGTCTGCTGGCCGGGACCCCCGAGGAGTTGCTGTCCCTGCTGGAACGCACCGACGCGGTGATCACCGACCGGCTGCACGGCATGGTGCTGGCGCTGCGCGCCGGGGTGCCGCCGGTCGCCGTCGATCCGGTGCGCGGCGGCGCCAAGGTCACCGCCCAGGCGCACGCCTGCCGCTGGCCCGCGCTGATCCCGGCCGAGCAGCTCGACGCCGCCCGGCTGGACGCCTGGTGGTCCTGGTGCCTGCGGCGGGGGCGGCAGGCCGCGCAGCGCCGGCGGCGGCTGCTGACCGCGGGCGCGGACCCGGCCGACCGGCTGGTGAGCACGCTGCGGCAGGCCGCGCCGGCCGTCGGCCGCTGAGGCGGACGCGGACGGGGCGGCCTCGCGTCCGCGTCCGCCTCATGGGCGTTTCTGGATGACGCCGAAGACGTGGCCGTCCGGGTCGAAGAAGTAGAAGAGTTTCTGGTTCTCGTACTCGTGCTCGCGGGCCACCTCGACGAGGGGGCGGATGCCGGCCACATAGGCGTCGAAGTCGTCCACGGCCAGCGAGAAGGTCGCGAACGCGCCGACCGGGGTGTCCCGCAGCGGCGGCATCCAGCGCCGCAGGTGCTCGTCCCGGTAGACGGTGAGCGCGAACTCGCCGTTGAACAGCAGGGTGCGCAGGTCGTCGTCCGGATCGCCGCCGCCGGGCAGCGCGGTGAAGCCCAGCTTCTTGAAGAAGCCGACCGACGCCTGGGTGTCCCGCACCCCGAGACAGACGGAGATGACGGGGGTCTTCAGCATGGCTCTCTCCTCGCTCCTCGCCCTCACAGCGGCACATAAGCACTGTATGGGTCGATACCAGACAAGTCACCACACTGCATCGCGGAGAACCCCGGTGGGGTATCGTGCACTCACACCTTCGGGACGGGGAGGGCGAACGCACGGTGACGGCGGACGGACGGCGGAGGGCGGCCGCCTGGGGCGGCCGGCTGCTGCTGCTCCTCGCCCTGCTGCTCGGCTTCACCGCCATGCACACCCTGGGTCACCACACCGGTGACCACCACGCCACGGCACCGGCATCCGCCGGCGCCAC
This sequence comes from Streptomyces sp. YIM 98790, assembly GCF_011421595.1. GTDB lineage: Bacteria > Actinomycetota > Actinomycetes > Streptomycetales > Streptomycetaceae > Streptomyces. Next base: position 8,710 of record NZ_WTLH01000120.1, read on the forward strand.
GACGGCCGGGCAGCCGGCGCAGCACACCTTCTCCGGGTTCCCGGGGTCCTCCGGCTTCTCCGGGCACCAGGCCGGCCGGATGGCCGTGCACGCCCCGCACGATCCGCACGGCGGCGCGGCGGACCGGGACGACGTCGGCCCCGGCCACGGATTCGATCCCCTGACCGTGTGCCTGGCGGTGCTGGCGCTCGGCTCCGCCGCCGTGCTGCTGGTCACCGGCGCCGTGTTCCTCGCCCGCCGCATGCGGCAGGACACACCCTCACCCGCTGCGCGGCTGCTGCCGCCCACCCTGCTGGCGCTGCCGCCCCCGCCCCGTCACGCCATACGCCTCGCCCGGTTGTCGTTGCTGCGCATCTAGCGGGCCCCGGCCGCTGCCGCGCCCGCCCGCCTGTCCGTCTCGGCCGGCGCGGCGCGGCGGCGGCCCGTGGGCCCCGTCCGCGTGCGCGCGGCTCCCCGGCCCCTCGGCTTCCTGCACGGCCCGACGGCCTCACGACTTCATGGCTTCACGACTTCAGGACGAGGAATCTCCCATGCGCATTCAGCGTGTTCCGCGACTTCAGCGAGCCCGGATCTCCCGCCGCGGCGTGCTCGGCGCCGGGCTCGGCATGACCGGGGCCGGCCTGCTGGCCGCCTGCTCCGGCTCCGACGGCAGCAGCACCGGGGGCGACGCCCGGAACCCGGGCGGCTTCGTCTCCCCGGACGACCCCGAGGTGAAGGCCGCCGAGGCGGCCCGGGGCTCCGGCCCGCTCCGCGAGGTGCGGCTGACGGCCGTCGAGGGGCGGCTCGGTCTGGGCGGCGGTCTCTCCGTCCCCACCTGGGCCTACGACGCCACCCTGCCCGGCCCGGAGGTCCGGGTCACCGCGGGGGACACCCTGGCGCTCACCCTCGCCAACCACCTCCCGGACAGCACCAGCGTTCACTGGCACGGCCTGGCGCTGCGCAACGACATGGACGGCGTCCCGGACGTCACCCAGCCCCCGATCGCCGCGCACGCCGACTTCACCTACCGCTTCGCCGTCCCCCACCCCGGCACCTACTGGTTCCATCCGCACACCGGCGTGCAGCTCGACCGCGGGCTGTACGCGCCGCTGATCGTCGAGGACCCGGACGAGCCGCTGGCCTACGACCAGGAGTGGGTCGTGGTGCTCGACGACTGGCTCGACGGCGTGGAGGGCAGCACCCCGGACGCCGTCCTGGCCGAACTGCAGAAAGGCATGAGCCACGGCGGACACGGCGCGGACGGCGGCTCGGACGGCGGCGGGCACGGGGGCCACGGCGGACACGGCTCGGACAGCAGCGGGGACGGCGGAACGGACAGCGGCACGGACGGCGGCACGGACGGCGGCCCGTCCCGGGTGGCCATGGGCTTCACCAGCGAACTNCCGTCCCGGGTGGCCATGGGCTTCACCAGCGAACTGCTCGGCGGCGACGCGGGCGATGTCGCCTATCCGCACTACCTGGTCAACGGCCGGGTGCCGGAGGACCCGCAGGTCTTCCGGGCCCGCCCCGGCGACCGCATCCGCATCCGGTTCATCAACGCGGGCGGCGACACGGCCTTCCGGGTGGCGCTCGGCGGCCATGGGATGACCGTCACCCACACCGACGGCTTCCCGGTGCGGCACGCGGAGACGGACGCCCTGCTGATCGCCATGGGCGAGCGCTACGACGTGCTGGTCACCGCCGGGGACGGGGTCTTCCCGCTGACCGCGCTCGCCGAGGGGAAGGACCGCACCGCGCTGGCCGTGCTGCGCACCGCGTCCGCCGGCGCAACCCCGGCGCCCGGCACCCGCCCGGCCGAGCTGGACGGCCGGGTGCTCACCGCCGGAGAGCTGCGGGCCGACCCCTCGGTGGCGCTGCCGGAGGCCGAGCCGGACCGGGTCATCCGCATGGAGCTGACCGGCGGCATGGCGGCCTGGGACTGGGGCATCAACGGCAAGCCGCACGGCACGGACCACGCGCCCGACGAGGACTATGCGGTGCGCGAGGGCGAGCGGGTGCGGCTGGTGTTCACCAACAGCACCACCATGTGGCACCCGATGCACCTGCACGGCCACACCTACCAGCTCGGCGGCGGCGGGCCGCGCAAGGACACCTCGGTGGTGCTGCCGGGCCAGACCGTGGAGGCGGACTTCACTGCCGACAACCCCGGCTGGTGGATGGTCCACTGCCACAACGTCTACCACGCCGAGTCCGGCATGATGGCGCCGCTCGGCTACCTGCGCTAGCACCGGAGCGCCCGTCCGTGGCCCGGCCCCCGGACGGGCCGCGGACGGACCGCGGACGGACCGCGCGCGGTGGCGGGCAGGGGCGGGCAGGGCGTGAGCAGGGTCATAACGTCAGTTGGACGATTAGTCCTCTAGACTCGGAGACGTGCCTCAGCTACGTCTCGCCCTGAATCAGATCGACTCCGCTGTCGGAGACCTCGACGGCAATGCCGACGCGGTCGTCCGCTGGACCCGGTACAGCGCCGAACGCGGGGCCCACCTGGTCGCCTTCCCGGAGATGATGCTGACCGGCTACCCCGTCGAGGACCTGGCGCTGCGCCCGTCCTTCGTGGCGGCCAGCCGCGCCGCCCTGCTCGCTCTCGCCGCCCGCCTGGACCGCGAGGGCCTGGGCGGTGTCCCCGTCGTCGTCGGCTACCTGGACCGCGGCGAGGAACGTCTCCCCCGTTACGGCCGGCCGGCCGGCTCGCCGCAGAACGCCGCCGCCGTCCTCCAGCACGGCGAGGTGGTGCTCACCTTCGCCAAGCACCACCTGCCCAACTACGGGGTCTTCGACGAGTTCCGCTACTTCGTGCCCGGCGACACCCTGCCGGTGATCCGGGTGCACGGCGTCGACGTGGCGCTCGCCATCTGCGAGGACCTGTGGCAGGACGGCGGCCGGGTGCCCGCCGCCCGGGCCGCCGGCGCCGGCCTGCTGCTGGTGATCAACGCCTCCCCCTACGAGGTCAACAAGGACGACACCCGCCTGGACCTGGTCCGCAAGCGCGCCGGGGAAGCCGGCTGCGCTCTCGCCTACCTGGCCATGACCGGCGGCCAGGACGAACTCGTCTTCGACGGCGACTCGCTCGTGGTGGACGCCCAGGGCGCGGTGGTGGCCCGCGGTCCGCAGTTCGCCGAGGAATGCCTGCTGCTGGACATGGAGCTCCCGGCCGCCGCGCCCGAGCCGCCGTCCGGCACGGTCGGCGCCGACGGCACCGGGGCGGACCGGCTGACCGTGGTGCACCGCACGCTGTCCGCCCGGCCGCTGCCCCGCTACCCGGTGGAGTACCCCGGCGGCGCGCACCCGCGGCTGGGCGACGAGGAGGAGATGTACCAGGCGCTGGTCACCGGGGTCCGCGCCTACGTGCGCAAGAACCGCTTCCGCACCGTGCTGATCGGCCTGTCCGGCGGCATCGATTCCGCGCTGACCGCCGCCATCGCCTGTGACGCCATCGGACCGGAGAACGTCTACGGCGTCTCCATGCCCTCCCGCTACTCCTCCCAGCACTCCCGGGACGACGCGGCCGAGCTGGCCCGCCGCACCGGCCTGCACTACCGCACCGTGGAGATCGCCCCGATGTTCGACGCCTACATGGCGTCCACCGAGCTGACCGGGCTGGCCGAGGAGAACCTCCAGTCCCGGCTGCGCGGCACCCTGCTGATGGCCATCTCCAACCAGGAGGGGCAGATCGTGCTGGCGCCGGGCAACAAGAGCGAGCTGGCGGTCGGCTACTCGACCCTCTACGGCGACTCGGTCGGCGCCTACGGCCCGATCAAGGACGTCTACAAGTCGGCGGTCTTCCGGCTGGCGCGCTGGCGCAACGCGCACGCCGCCGCACGCGGCGAGACCCCGCCCATCCCCGAGCGCACCCTGACCAAGCCGCCCTCCGCCGAGCTGCGCCCCGGCCAGCTGGACACCGACTCGCTGCCCGACTACTCGGTCCTGGACGCGGTGCTGGAGCGCTATGTCGACCTGGACCACGGCCGGGACGAGATCGTGGCCGCGGGCTTCGACGAGGAGCTGGTGCGGCGGGTGCTGCGCATGGTGGACGCCGCCGAGTACAAGCGGCGGCAGTATCCGCCGGGCACCAAGATCTCCCGCAAGGTCTTCGGCAAGGACCGCCGGCTGCCCATCACCAACGGCTGGCGCGAGGGCTGAGCGGGCCACCGGCCCGGGGCGGCCCGGCGGCCCGGCGGGAGGCCGGGCCGCGGGTCACTCCACCCGGGCGGCCACCGGGCGGTGGTCGCTGCCGGTGGCCGGCAGGGTCCAGGAGGTGACCGGCTCCAGGCCGCGCACCAGGATGTGGTCGATCCGGGTCAGCGGGAAGCCCGCCGGATAGGTGAAGCCGAAACCGGCCCCGGCCGCGCCCTGGGTGGACCGGAGCTGGGAGGTGACGGGCGCCAGCGCGCGGTCGTTCATGGTGCCGTTCAGATCGCCGAGCAGCACCACCCGCTCCAGCGGCTCGGCGGCGATGGCCAGGCCCAGCAGGTCGGCGGCGTCGTCCCGCCGCCCGGCGGTGAACCCGGCCCGCAGCTGCACCCGCACCGACGGCAGATGCGCCACGTACACGGCCAGGTCGCCGTCCGGGGCGGACACCGTGGCGCGCATCGCCCGCACCCAGCCCAGGCCGATGTCCACCGGCCGCACGTCGTCGAGGGGGTAGCGGCTCCACAGCCCGACCGTGCCCTGCACCGCGTGGTGGGGGTACGCCCCGGCCAGTTCCCGCTCGTAGGTGGCGACCTGATGCTGCGGAATCTCCTGAAGGGCCAGCACATCGGCCCCGGAAGCGGCCAGTTCCCCGGCGGTGGCGGCCGGATCGGGGTTGCCGGCGTCCACGTTGTGGGTGGCCAGCATCAGGTCGCCGCCGTCCGCGGTCTTGTCCAGCAGCAGACCGCCGAACAGGTTCAGCCAGACCAGCAGCGGCACCAGCACGCCGATCAGGGCGGTGCACGAGCGCCGCCACAGTGCGGCGCCCAGCAGCACCGGCAGCGCCAGTCCGGCCCAGGGCAGGAACGTCTCGGCGAGGCTGCCGAGGTTGCCCACCGCGTTGGGGATGTGCGCGTGACTGACCATCAGCAGCGCCACCAGCAGGGCCAGGGCGGTCAGCACCAGGCCCCGCCGCCAGCGGCCGGTGCGGTCCCCCCAGCGGGGCCGCGGCCGGGGCGGCGGCGCGCTCTCCCCGGACGCCGGCTCCTGCGGCGTCCGCTCCTGCGGCGCCGTGCGCTGCGGCCGCCCGGGCGGCTCACCGGGCACGGCCGCGTGCGCCACCGTCCGGATTTCCGCCTCCGCCGGGCCGTGCGGCTCGGGTGCGGAGCCCGGGCTGCCCGCCGGGCTCTCGGTACGTGCCATGTGCAAAAACCCTCACTGGCTGTCGCGGGTGCCACCCAGGACCTTAGGGGAGCCTGGGCGTCCCAGGACAATCGCGCTCCTCGATCCGGCGGAGGGGAACGCGGCTGTCAGGGACGAACTCCAATGTGAACCAGGACGACCGGCGCACCACCCGGGGTTCCGCCCCGTGCACGTGCGCGACCCGGCCGTACCGGCACCGGCACGACCGGCACCGCGGTGTGACATCACCCACAGCGCGGGAACGTGCCCGGCCCGCGGTTCCCGTCCCGGGTGCGCGGTGCCACCATGGAGTCGTTCCGGGGACGCCGCGAGGCGCCACGAGACGACGACAGGAGAACTGCGATGACGCAGCAGGATCAGGCTGCCCGGACATCACCGGAGCAGCCCGTACTGTACGGCGGCAAGGGCAGCCGCCGGATCACCGTACGTGACATCGGCCGCGCCAAGGAGCGCGGCGAGAAGTGGCCGATGCTCACCGCCTACGACGCCCTGACCGCCTCCGTCTTCGACGAGGCGGGCATCCCGGTGCTGCTGGTGGGCGACTCCATGGGGAATGTGGCCCTGGGCTACGACTCCACCGTGCCGGTCACCCTCGATCAGATCACCATGCTGTCGGCGGCCGTGGTGCGCGGCACCCGGCGGGCCATGGTCGTCGGCGATCTGCCGTTCGGCAGCTACCAGGAGGGCCCGGTGCAGGCCCTGCGCAGCGCCACCCGGCTGATGAAGGACGCCGGGGTGGGCGCGGTGAAGCTGGAGGGCGGCGAGCGGTCCGCCGACCAGATCCGGCTGCTGGTGGAGGCCGGTATCCCGGTGATGGCCCATGTCGGCCTCACCCCGCAGTCGGTGAACGCCTTCGGCGGGCACCCGGTGCAGGGGCGCGGCGAGGAAGCCGCCCAGCAGCTTCTGCGGGACGCCAAGGCGGTCCAGGACGCCGGAGCCTTCGCGGTGGTCCTCGAACTCGTCACGGCCGGACTGGCCGCCGAGGTGACGCGCAGCCTGCACATCCCCACCGTGGGCATCGGCGCCGGGTCGGAGTGCGACGCCCAGGTGCTGGTGTGGTCGGACATGGCCGGGATGACGGACTGGCCGGGCGGGCGCAAGCCGCGCTTCATCAAGGAGTACGCCCGGCTGCGCGAGACGCTCGGCGACGCCGCCCGCGCCTTCGGCGACGACGTCGTCTCCGGCACCTACCCGGCCCCGGAGCACAGCTTCCGCTGATCCTGCCCCCGCGTGCCCGCCGGGGCCGGTCCGTACCGGCCGGCTCCGGCCGCCTCCGCCACGCGGCACCGGCCGGACGTGCGGCGCCACGTTCCCCCCACCGCGGCGCCGCGCTCCGCGCGGGGCCCCGCCGGTGCCGCCGCCGGGAGCGACCGCTCGCCCAGCGGTCGCCGCCCGGGGTGCCCCGGCCCGTTCCCTCCGGGCCGGGGCACCCCTGGTCCCGGGCCTCCGGTGCCGGGCTGCCGGTGGCGGGCTGCCGGTCTCACCGTGCCGCGCGGGCCATCCGGATGCGCCGGGCGTAGTACCAGGCCAGATTGGAGGACACCCCGGCCAGCAGCACCCAGACGATGCCGAGCCAGCTCCCCTGTACGAACGAGACGACCGCGGCGGCCACGGCGAGCACACAGACGATCAGGGCATAGACGGCGAACCGCCGGTCGGCGCGCCGCGCCGGGGCGGGGCTGGACTGCGACATGAGGGTGACTTCCGTGCTTCCGTACGTCCGGACGGTCCGGCCTGCCCATTGTCCCCCACCCCGCCCGCCGGCCCGCGACCGGCACGGCCGGAGCCCCGCCGAGCCCGCCGGGGAGCCCGCCGGGCCGTCAGACATCGGTGAGGCGGATGCCGGCGTGGGACTTGTAGCGGCGGTTGACGGAGATGAGGTTGGCGACCAGGGCCTCGATCTGGTGGGCGTTGCGCAGGCGGCCCGCGAAGACGCCGCGCATGCCGGGGATGCGTCCGGCCAGGGCCTGGACGGTTTCGCAGTCAGCGCGGGAGTCGCCCAGGACGAGCACGTCGGTGTCGATCCGCTCGATGGACGGGTCCTGGAGCAGAACGGCGGAGAGGTGGTTGAAGGCGCAGGTGACCCGCGAGTCGGGGAGGAGAGACGCGGCCTGTTCGGCGGCGCTGCCCTCGTCGGGGCGCGGCGCGTACGCGCCGCGCTTGTCGAAGGCGAGGGGGTTGACGCAGTCCACCACCAGTTTCCCGGCCAGTTCGGCGCGGAGCGCGGCAAGGGTGGCGGCGTGGCCCTCCCAGGGGACGGCGACGATCACGGCATCACTGCGCCGGGCGCACTCGGCGTTGTCCGCGCCCTCCACGCCGGCCGGGCCGAGCAGGTCGTCGGCGGCGATGGACCGGGCGCGCTCCGCGTTCCGCGAGCCGATGATCACCTTCTGCCCGGCGCGGGCGAGACGGTAGGCCAGGCCGCGCCCCTGGTCGCCGGTGCCGCCCAGCACCCCCACGACCAGCCCGGAGACATCCGGAAGCTCCCAGGGGTCCTTGCGTGGCGCGGCTGCCGGTCCCGGCGCCGGGGTCTGCGCTCCGTCTGCTGCAGTCATCGAATACCTCCGAGGGGTGAAGAAGGCCACGGGGAGGGGGCCGACCGGGTCAGGGCACGGCGGAGTGTCGCCCGCATCCACGGGAGGGAGAAAGCCGAGGCGCGATGGTACCGATGCGCGCGACGCGCGCCCGTCACCGCTCCGGGGAGCCGGCCCCGCCGGTGTCCTGACCGGGGTCCGGATCGTTCCAGCGGGGATCGTGCTGCCACTCCTCGTTGCGCTTGCGGGCGAGGTCGATGGCGTGCTCGGCCTCGGCGCGGGTGGAGTAGGGGCCAAGCCGGTCCTTGGCCGGGCACTCCGGTCCCTCCTCGACCGTGCCGTGCTTGAGGCAGTAGAACCACTCGCCCGGTTTGCCGTGGGCGGGCCTGCGCTTGAAGAGTGACATGTCTGCATCCTGCCCGCCGCGGGCGGGCGCGGCCACCGCCGCGGCAGCGGCGAGGCGGTGCGGGGCACCGCCCGGCCGGTTCTGGCCTGCGCGGACTACACTCAGGCGCATGTCTGGCCAATCTGTACTTGTCCCCGGAAGGCTCTCCCCGCGGCGCACCGTCCCGTCCTCGATCGCGCGCCCGGAGTACGTCGGGAAGAAGGCACCGGCCCCGTACCGGGGCCCGGAGACGCAGAGCGCGGAGACCATCGAGCGGATGCGGGTGGCCGGGCGGATCGCCGCCCGGGCCATCGTGGAGACCGCCAGGCACATTGCCCCGGGGGTGACCACCGACCACCTGGACGAGATCGCGCACGATTTCCTGGTCGCGCAGGGCGCCTACCCCTCCACGCTGGGCTACCGGGGCTTCCCCAAGTCGCTGTGCACCTCGGTGAACGAGGTGATCTGCCACGGCATCCCGGACTCGACCGTGCTCAACGCGGGCGACATCGTCAATCTCGACATCACCGCCTTCGTGGACGGGGTGCACGGCGACACCAACGCCACTTTCCTGGTCGGCGGCGAGGAGGCGGTGGACGAGGAGTCGCGGCTGCTGGTGGAGCGCACCCGGGAGGCGCTGAACCGGGCGGTCAAGGCGGTGCGGCCGGGCCGCCGGATCAACGTCATCGGCCGGGTCATCGAGTCGTACGCGCGGCGCTTCGGCTACGGCGTGGTGCGGGACTTCACCGGGCACGGCATCAGCACCTCGTTCCACTCGGGGCTGATCGTGCCGCACTACGACGACCCGAATGCCACGACGGTGATCAAGCCGGGCATGACCTTCACCATCGAGCCCATGCTCACCCTGGGTACCCATGAGTGGGAGATGTGGGACGACAACTGGACGGTGGTGACCAGGGACCGCAGCCGTTCGGCGCAGTTCGAGCACACGCTCGTGGTCACCGAGACCGGAGCGGAGATACTCACGCTCCCCTGAACCCGGTACTTAGGCTTACCTAACCGAACGCTTGACTTAGGTAAACCTAAGTAGCAAGGATGGCGGAGTGCGGCACTCCGGCCGCGCCCCGCCCCGCCCGCCACGGGAGGCCCGTTTTGTCCGCGTTCGATACGTCCTCGCTCGACACCACGCCGTTCTCCACGCTGATCCGCGAGGCCTCGCACCAGCAGCACACCGAGGCCGAGAACTCCGTGTTCATGAGCGAGCTGCTGGGCGGACGGCTCGGCCTGGAGGGGTACATCCGGTACACCGAGCAGCTCTGGTTCGTCTACCGGGCGCTGGAGGCACCGACCGCCCTGCTCGCGGACGACCCGGTGGCCGGGCCCTTCGTACGCCCGGAACTGGCCCGCACCGCCGCCCTGGAGCGGGACCTGGACCATCTGCACGACGGCGGCGACTGGCGTGCCGCGCTGCATCCGCTGCCCGCGACGGAGAACTACGCGGCGCGCATCCTGGAGGTCGCCCGCACCTGGCCGGGCGGTTATGTGGCGCACCACTACACGCGCTATCTGGGCGACCTCTCCGGTGGCCAGGTGATCCGGGGCACGGCGGAGAAGACCTGGGGCTTCGCGCGCAGGGGCGACGGGGTCCGGTTCTACGTCTTCGAGGACATCGCCAACCCGGCCGCCTTCAAGCGCGAGTACCGCACCTGGCTGGACGCACTGCCGGCCGACGCGCCGGAGAAGCTGCGCATCGTGGACGAATGCCGGCTGGCGTTCTCCCTGAACACCGCGATGTTCCGCGATCTGGGCGCGGCCATGGCCGTCTGACGCCCGGAGGGGACGCAGGCCGAAGGGGACGGAGAGAGACGGACGGAAAGGCCCGCCCGGTGTGTCGGCACCGGGCGGGCCTGGTCTCGTCCCGCGAACGGCGGGCCGAACGGCCCGCGGTCAGCGGGTGCCGGCCGCCCGGCGGCGGGCCGCCAGCCAGACCGCGGCGCCGCCGGCCACGGTGAGCGCGGCGGC
>NZ_WTLH01000121.1 GCF_011421595.1 Streptomyces sp. YIM 98790
CGCTGCGCCTCCGCCGGGCCCGGCATGCCGCCCAGCCCCGCGGCGGCCGCGGCCCCGGCGTCCGTGACCCGCTGTGCCGCCGCCTGCTGGCGGCGTTCCGCCTGCCGCTCGGCCGCCGCCCGGTAGTCCGAGAACCGGGCCCGGACGCGGCGGACACCGGAGCGCAAGCGGTCCAGTCGTGACATGAGTTCCTTCCCCCTGCTCTTCCCCCGGGTCCCGGCGACCTGACGTTACCCTGCCGTCGTTCCGCACGGGAGAACGGTGGCGAAACCACACCGCCCCGCCCACCGGATCGGGTCCGGTGCGCGGGGATGTGCCGGGATCGGAGACGGGAGGGCCGTCCGGCCGGGCGGGCCGGCAGGGGGGCGGAAGACGCAGCGGCCCGCCGGGGGGGCGGCTGCGGCACCGGGGCGCCGGGCCCCGGATGCACGGCCGCGCGCCCCGGGGGGCCGCTCAGCGCCTCACCTCAGTACCAGTTGTTGGCCTGCCAGAACTCCCAGGCGCCGCACGGGCTGCCGTAGCGGTCGTTCATGTAGTTCAGGCCCCACTTGAGCTGGGTCGCCGGATTGGTGCGCCAGTCGTCGCCGGCCGAGGCCATCTTGGAGCCGGGCAGGGCCTGCATCAGGCCGTAGGCCCCGGAGTAGGGATTGGTGGCGGTGTGATCCCAGCCGCTCTCGTGGTCGACGATGTTCGAGAAGCACTGGAACTGGCTCTGGCCCACGATTTCCAGCGCCATGGCCTGGATCTCGGCCTTGGTGTAGGAGGACTGGACGGCGAAGTCGGTCCGCTCCGCCGCCGCGGCGCGGCTGGCGGCCTCGGCGGCCTCCCGCTCCCGGCGCTCCTGCTCGGCCCGTTCCGCGGCCTCCCGGGCTTCCTGCTCCGCCTTCTCGCGCTTGGTCTGCGCGTCTTCGGCGGCCTGCTTGCGGGCCGCCTCCTCGGCGGCCTTGCGGACCGCGGCCTCGGCCGCGGTGGCCTGCGTCTCGGCCTGCTTGGTCAGCGAGGCGGCGTGCAGCTCGGTGTCCTCGGAGGCCGATATCTCCACGAGCAGCGACGGGTCCGCGACGGCGACCTCGATGTCCTCGCCGACGCGCTCATCCCCCGAGGCGACGCCGACGGCCGCACCCACGGTTGTCACCGCGGTCGCGGATGCCACTGCGAATCCTCGGACAGACATCCCGGTCACTCGGTTCCCTTCCGCCTACGTCCGCTTCCCGGGTGGCCGCGCGGACGTGAACATGCCCCTGACACTGGCCTCCACCGGCTCCCCCGCGCCGCGGGAGGGCCTGGCCACCGGAGGCTCTGGCCCGGTGCTCCGCCCCGCGTGACGGACGCGGGACTCGCGTGGTGCTTCGGGCGGCATACGACAGGAAACTCTTCAGTTGTGCGCCGCCGGGACCGGGCGGTCGTGCCGATCGCCGTGACTGCGGTGCGCGTGCCACCCGTTGGACGGGCGGGGGTGTCGTATGCGGGACCTGACAGCAGGAAACCTTGCCCGAACCGTGATACTCGAAGCAATCCACGGAGATGTGGGATAGGTCACATGGCGTTTGGCTTCTTCGGTTCGAGGAAAAACGCGGAACTCGGGGCGCTGTCCTATAGGGTGCCTCCGCACGGCGGCCACAACCCGGCAGAACGGGTCATGGCCGCCGCAACGTATGCAATACCCCCGCGGACTCCCGGAACGGGCCGTCCGGGCAAACACCGGAAACCCGGCAGGAGCCGCGATACGGGCTAGATACGCCCCTCCTCCAGCATTTCCGTCACCAGTGCGGCGATCGGCGAGCGCTCCGAGCGCGTCAGCGTCACATGCGCGAACAGCGGATGCCCCTTGAGCTTCTCCACCACCGCCACCACGCCGTCGTGCCGGCCGACCCGGAGATTGTCCCGCTGCGCCACGTCATGGGTGAGCACCACCCGGGACCCCTGCCCGATCCGGGACAGCACGGTCAGCAGCACATTGCGCTCCAGCGACTGCGCCTCGTCCACGATCACGAAGGCGTCGTGCAGCGACCGGCCCCGGATGTGGGTGAGCGGCAGCACCTCCAGCATGCCCCGGGCCACCACCTCGTCGATCACCTCCCGGCTGGTCACCGCGGACAGGGTGTCGAACACCGCCTGCGCCCACGGGTTCATCTTCTCGGCCTCGGTGCCCGGCAGGTAGCCCAGGTCCTGGCCGCCCACCGCGTACAGCGGCCGGAACACCATCACCTTGCTGTGCTGACGGCGCTCCAGGACCGACTCCAGCCCGGCGCACAGCGCCAGCGCCGACTTGCCGGTGCCCGCCCGGCCGCCCATGGAGACGATCCCGACGTCGGGGTCGAGCAGCAGATCCAGGGCCACCCGCTGCTCTGCGCTGCGGCCGTGGATGCCGAACGCCTCGCGGTCGCCGCGCACCAGCCCGATCCGGCCGTCCGGCAGCACCCGGCCCAGCGCATGGCCGCGCTCCGAGGCGATGACCAGACCGGTGTGCACCGGCAGCCCCTCGGTGACCGGGTCCTGCACCCGTTCGGTCGCGAACAGTTCGTCCACCGCGTCCGCGCCCAGGGCGATCTCGGTCATCCCGGTCCAGCCGGAGTCGGTGACCGCCAGCTCGGCCCGGTACTCCTCGGCGGCCAGCCCCACCGAGGAGGCCTTGATGCGCAGCGGCAGGTCCTTGGAGACCACGGTGACGTCGTAGCCCTCGGCCTGGAGGTTGCGCGCCACCGCCAGGATGCGGGAATCGTTGTCCGCCAGCCTCCCCCGGTCGTTGAGCATGGCCGGCGGCAGCACGGTCGGATCGGAGTGGTTGAGCTCCACCCGCAGGGTGCCGCCGAGGTCGCCGATGGGCAGGGGGGAGTCGAGCCGTCCGTAGCGCACCCGGTAGTCGTCGAGCCGCCGCAGTACCTGCCGCGCGAAGTAGCCCAGCTCCGGATGGTGCCGCTTGGCCTCCAGTTCGGAGATGACGACCACCGGAATGACCACCTCGTGCTCGTCGAAGCGGGTCACGGACGCCGGGTCGGCGAGCAGGACGCTGGTGTCGAGGACATAGGTGCGCCGGTCGGCGCGCTTCTTGCTGGTCACCACGGAGAGAGAACCCCCTTGGACGAGGTCGGGGAGGGCAGGCGCACGGCTGCCTGGCGGGCAGCGGCGGCGCCCGGGGGTCTGACCGGAACGGACCCGCGCCGCGCGGGCCGCGTACCGGCCCTCTGCGTTCTCGTGGTGCGCAAGCGGGCCTCCCGGCGGGCCGGGAGGTACACCGGCCCGCCCGGAATATGCCCTGCACCGGGCTGGCTCATACCTGACGTGCGGTCAACGGTCCGGTGTACGCAAGAGGCGCGAGGGTGACGGGCGGCCCGCTGAGGCGCGCCGGGCGCCGGGCGGGAGGCCGGTCACCGCGGCGGGTGAGGCGTCAGTGCCCTGCGGGACCGGAGCCGGGCCCGCGCCCGGGGCGCGCGGCCGGGCGGTTCACTGGCCGTAGCGCCGGTGCCGGGCGGAGTATTCACGCAGCGCCCGCAGGAAATCCACCTTGCGGAAGGCGGGCCAGTAGACGTCGCAGAAGTAGTACTCGGAGTGCGCGGTCTGCCAGAGCATGAATCCGGACAGCCGCTGCTCGCCGCTGGTGCGGATCACCAGATCCGGGTCGGGCTGGCCGCGGGTGTAGAGGTGCTCGCCGATGTCCTCGGTGGTCAGGGTGCGGGCCACCTGTTCCAGCGTGGCGCCGTCCGCGGCCCGCTTGTCGAGCAGGGAGCGCACCGCGTCCACGATCTCCTGCCGGCCGCCGTAGCCCACGGCCACGTTGACCACTATGCCGTCGCGGTTCCCGGCCAGTTGCTCGGCCTCCTTGAGGACCTTCTGGGTGCGCTCGGGCAGGGCCTCCAGGGCACCCACGTGGTGCACGCGCCAGCGGCCGTCCTCGGCCAGGTCGCGGACCGCGTCCTCGACGATGGTGAGCAGCGGTCCCAGCTCGTCCTGCGGGCGCAGCAGGTTGTCGGTGGAGAGCATCCACAGGGTGACCACCCGGACGCCTGTCTCCTCGCACCAGGAGAGCAGCTCCTCGATCTTGGCCGCCCCGGCCTGGTGGCCCTCCTTGGTGGTGGAGCCGGCCGCCCTGGCCCAGCGGCGGTTGCCGTCCAGGATCACGCCGATGTGGTGCGGCACGCGGTCCGGGTCGAGCCGGCCCTCCACCCGCCACGCGTACAGCCTGACCATGAGCTGGCGCAGCTTGGTCTTCATCGGTGTCGCCCCTCCATCGGTACCCCGCGGTCAGCGTACACCTGGCCGAGTGCCGCCCCGGGCCTCTCCGGACGACTCTGGTGCGGGCCTGTGACAGGGCTGTGACCTGGGCGATCCGCCCGTGCCCGGGGCGCGGGAGGGGCCGCCGGAAGGACCCATGGAGGCGGACGGCGTGCCGGCTGCCGGGGGCGGGCGAAAAGAAGCGGGCCGGTCCGTGGGGGGGGTGACGGACCGGCCCGAGGGGGGGGTTTCCACAGTAACGCATCCCCGGCGGTGGTGCGCGCACCCGGTGGGAAATTATCCGCCGAGTCCTCCGGCGAGGACCCCGGCCAGTGCCCCCAGCGCCAGGAACGGCCCCATGGAGAAGGCCGTACCGCGCCCCGCGCCGCGCGCGACGACCAGGAAAAAGGCGTAGAGGGAGGCGAGCAGGAAGGCGGCCAGGACCCCGCCGAGCAGCACCGGCCAGCCGTACCACGCAAGGGCGACACCGAGGACGGGCGACAGCTTGACGTCACCCAGCCCCATGCCGCGCGGGTTGATCAGGGCGAGCCCGAAGAAGGCGGCGCAGAGCACGGCGCCGCCCAGCAGGGCACGCGGCCAGCTCCCGGCGGCCCCGGGCAGCAGCGCGGCCACGCCGAGGCCCGCGGCGGCCAGGGCGGCCGCCGGGAGGGTGAGCGGATCGGGCAGCCGCAGCACGGCGGCGTCCACGGCGGTGACCGCGACCAGACCGGGTATCAGCAGCAGCCAGACGGCCAGCTCCGGGTGCGGGCCGACGGCCGCGGCCACGGCGGCGCAGCAGGCCCCGGTCAGCGGGGCGAGCAGCCGTGCCCGGGGGCCGTGACGCGGCACGGCCGGGGCCGGACCCGCGTGCTCCGCGGACTCCGCGTGCTCGGCGTGCTCGGCGGGGCCGGTGTGCCCGGCACGCTCGGCGGGCGACGCGGCCANTGCTCGGCGTGCTCGGCGGGGCCGGTGTGCCCGGCACGCTCGGCGGGCGACGCGGCCACGGCGGCCGGGACGGCGGCGCACCGCGGGCAGCGGCTGCGGCCCAGCCAGCCGCGCGGCCCGGCGGGCAGCGGATGCCCGGCCGGGCAGCGGTCCCGCCAGGGCTCGCCGGCCGGCACCGAGAACCGGTACACCGGCCGCACCAGCAGGGAGCCGGCAGCCAGGCCGTATCCGGCGGCGAGCACGATCAGCAGCAGCACAGGCACGCACCGAGCGTATCCGTCGGCACGGACAGCCGGCGGGGTACGGAACGGGGAGCAGACAACGAGGGGAAGAAGAGAAGAGGAGAGGAGAAGAAGAGGAATGAGCGCGGGCCGACCCGTCCGAGTGGGGGGGGGGAAGGGCGGGCCGGCCCGTCGCAGGGGGCGGCCCGGAGCCGGGGGGGATGGCTCCGCGGGGCCCGCCCCGCCAGCCGTCGCCGGGGGTGGGATGGACGACGCTGGCAGTCCGAGACAGTTGAACGATACAGCACATGTGGTGGGAACGTGCATCTTCCGCCGCGCGCCCGGGAAGGGACGCCGCTCCCCGGGCGGACGCTCACCGGCAGGCGGTGGCTAGGCCCCGGGAGCGGTGGCGCCGCCCCCTGCGGCCAGGCGGCGCAGCACCCGGCCGCAGCGGTGGGCATAGGCCCGCTGCGCGGCCCGCCCGAGCGGGCCCGCAGCCCTGGTCCACCAGGCGGCCGGGCGGCTGAAGGCGGTCACCGTCAGCCGTACCGTGCCGTCCGGCGCCCGCTCCACCAGGAACGCCTCCTCACCGGATTCGGGGTGGCCGGGCAGCGTGCCGTAGGCCCAGCCGGTGCGGTCCGGTTCACGCACCGTCCAGACCACCCGGCAGGGCGCGTGCAGACGCAGCCGCCCCACTCCCAGGCCGATCACCACCCGGCTCCCCGGCTCCGCCTCCGGGGTGTCGGCCCGCACCGTGGCACCGAGCGCCCGGTGCATCCGCCAGTCCATCAGGGCCTGGCCGGCCGCCCGGGCCACGGCCGCGCCGCGGCCCAGCGGAACGGACACCCGGATCAGGTGGAAGCCCGCGGGCGGCAGCCCCTCCGGGCCGGAGCGGGTCGCCCCGACCTCGCGGTAGGTGAAACCGGCCGCGCCCGTCCGGCCGGCCTCGCCGCTTCCGTCATCAGGCATCATTCCGAAAACGTATCCGAAGAGGCGCCGGGACGTAGGGCAGGATGTGAGGCTGACGGAGCACCCGGAACCGCACGGGCCGGGTGAGAGGGACGGGGCCGGGGAACGGGGCCGCACGGGGAGGGACCCGCACGATGACCGAGGGGAAGACGGAGGCGCGCACGCGGCGCCCGCTGTGGCCGCATGCGGTGGCTCTGCCGGTGCTGGCGGTGGTGGTGTGGTGGGCGTTCCGCTGGCAGTTGTCGGCGCTCCAGTGGCTCGGACTGCTGCTCATCGTGGTGGTGCTGTGGCACGCCGTCCAGGGGCGCGGGCGCAAGCGCGGGCGGATGGGGCCCGCCGCCCGCTCGGTGGCCGTGGGCGCGGTGGGGACCGCCGTGCTGGCGACGCTGCCGCTGGACCAGCCGTGGCGGGCGCCGTGGTTCCCGGGCAGCGGACTGGCCGGCTCGGTGCCCGATCCGTGCGCGGTGGCGGCGGCACGGGCCGAGGTGCTGGTGCCGGACGCGGCCGGGCCGGACTCCGGCGGCTACCGGGACATCGCCACCGATCAGCGCACCTGCGGGTGGCAGGACGAGCGGCGGCTGCTCTACGTCACCTACCGGCTCTTCCCGTGGCAGGGCACCAACGACACGTCGGTGACCTCGGCGGAGCGGGCCTTCGCGGAGCGGCGCGAGCATGCCGAGGCCGACTCGCTGCCGATCGGCGACGAGGCGTACCGGGAGGCGGCGGACGCAACCCGGACCACGATCCAGGCGCGGCGGGCGAACGTGGTGGTGGACATCAAGTTCTACGCGCTGGACGGCGCGGCGCCGCTGACCGAGGCCGAGGACCGGGATCTGCGGCGGCTGGCCGAGGAGGCCGCCGCGGCCGTCTCCACGGGGTGAGGACGGCCGCGGCCGCGTCACCCCGGCCGGACGGGGCGGGCCGGGCGGGCCGGTCAGCCGGCGGTGGGCCAGGAGATCTCCACCCGGCGGTTCTTCTGCCGGCCCTCCTCGGTGCTGTTGTCGTAGATCGGGTAGTCCTCGCTGTAGCCGCGGACGTTGAAGGTGATGCCGGAGGGATCGTCGATCAGGTCCAGCAGCACCTGGCGGGCGTTCTTGGCCCGGTCGTTGGAGAGCGTGAGACCCGACTCGTACGAGCCCAGATCGTCGGTGAACCCGAACACGTTGACGTATTCGGGGCGCTGTTCGTCGATGGCCGCGGCGACCGTGCGGAGCGCCTCGCGGGCCTCGTCGTTGAGTTCGGCGCTGCCCTTGGCGAAGAGCACGTCGGTCTGGAGCACGAACTTGCGGGTGTCACCGGTGCGCTCCTCGCGGGAGCCGCCGGTGCCGGTGGACCCGCCCCCGCCGCCGGTGGCGCCGTCCGCGTCACCGGACGCCCCGTCCGTACCGCCGCCGTCCGTCGTGCCGCCGTCCGTACCGCCGCCGTCCGTCGTGCCGCCGGTGGTGCCGCCCTCGGTGCTGTCACCGCTGCCGCCGGAGGTGTCCGTGCCTCCGGTGCCGCCCACGTCGTCCCCGCCGATGCTCTCCACCACGAACTTGATGTCCAGGACCTGCGGCGTGGCCAGCGTGGCCCCGTCCCCCAGCCGCAGGCCGGGCGCGTTGGCGTCGACCTCCGGCGTGGCGGGGGCCTCATATCCGGGCGGCTGCTCGTAGTCGTCGTCGGCCGCCCAGGCGTGCCCCGGCACGGCGAGCGCCCCCGCCGTCACCGCCACCACCACCGCGGCCCGTTGCGCCGACATCCTGCGATTGCGCATCTGCTCGCCTCTCACCTGATCTCCAGGGTCACGGCCGGCACATCGGCGATGGCGAAGTCCACCTCACTGGTGGCCGGATCGGGGGCTGGGAACTGCGCAAACCAGGAAACCGTATCGCCCGGTTCGATGGGACCGTTGAAGCCCGTGCACAGGCAGCGTCCGGTGGTGTCCCGCAGAATCAGGTAGCGCTTGCCCTCGCTCTTGGCGGTCACGGTGGCGCCGGCCATGGAGAACCCGTTCCCGGAGAGCTCCTTCTCCGGGCCGGCCCAGCCGGTGCGGAACAGCCGCTCGGTGCCGTTGTTCCGGATGGTGCCCTCCACGGTCAGGAAGCCGCCGTCCTCCCGTTCGGCCCTGGTGAAGGTGATGGTGACTCCGTCGGCTGTGGTCACCTCCCCAATAGTCGTGGGGGCGCCCGGGTCCTCCTCACCGTTGTCCTTCTCGGCGTCCTCGTCGTCCTGCGTCTCCTGGCCGCCGTCCGCATTCTCCTCCGGCTGGCTGTTCGACGTCTGATCGCCGTCAACTCCGTCCCCGCCACCGCCACCGCAGCTTGCCACGGCAACCACCAGGGCAATGCCCAGCGCGGCCACGATCAGAATCAGTCTCGTCTTGCCATCACGGAGATTCATCGGACAACTGCCCCTGTCAAATCCATTGGTCTGCGCGCTGCGTCGGTTGGCAATGCAAGTCAGTCTTCAAGGTAGATCCTGAACAGATCCCGGGCGGCGGGCAGCGCGGCCTCATCCTGGAGATCGAACTCCCAGTCCCGGTCGTCGCAGGCAAGCCGGACGGGGGCCTCCTCCGCGGGCCCGTCGTCCTCGCCGGTGCCCTCGGTCTCGCCGCCCTCAGTTCCCCCGCCGTCCTGCCGGCCGCCGGCGCACAGCCCGCCCAGTACGGCCGTGGCCTCGGCCGTGGCGGTCTGGGTCTCGGTGCCGGGTATCACCGACTCCCCCACGGTTTCCTGGGTCTCCACGACCACCCGGTAGCCCTGCCGGGCCGTCACCGGGTCGCAGTCGACCAGGTTCGCCTTGTTCCTCGCGGCCATGGCGGCGGCCGCCTGGCAGGCGCGGTCCGAGGCGAAGTCCCGGCCGTCCAGGATGTCCTGGAGGTCGTCCAGATCGTCGCCGTCGAGCATGCCGAGGAAGTCGTCGTAGAGGCCGTCACGGGCCTCGCGGACGGCCGCCAGCGCGGCAGCGTCGGCCGCCGACTGGCCGGCGCTGCGGGTGACCGCGGCCTGGGCGAACACGAAGAAGGTCAGGGCGACGAGCAGCAGCCCGCTCACCATCCAGATGTAGAGCGCGAATGCGGCTCCGTCGTCCCCGACGGGCCGGCGGGGCATCAGCCGATGACGTCGCTGACCGCGTTCTGGATGGCGTCGGCGATCTGGGTGTGCAGATCCAGGCCGAGCACCGCGGTCACGATGGCGGCGATCAGCAGAAGCAGGCCCGCGTACTCGACGAAACCCGCGCCGCGGTCGGCCTCCGCGCCGCGCAGACGGCGGGTCATCGTGCGCCCCCAGGCCCTGATCACTCTGGCCATCTCGTTCATCCCCTCCGGCAGGGCCCGGCGGCCCTGATGCTGATGGTGTGTCCGTACCCGTGACGGTGCAGCCCACACCGTACTGCGGGCCCGAGTGTCCGGGTATCGGGGCGACCGCGCAATTCCGTCCGGTTGAGCCGCTTTCGCAGACCGAAGACGGACCTTGGCGTACGCCCTCAGGGGCCGGTCGTGCCATGACGCCCCTCCCGCAGTCACCGTGCTGCCGTCAAGCACCGGGAGCCGGCGGTTCCGCCGGTGCACCGCGCTCCCTCACTTGTCAGGTGTGAAGGTTAGATTGGCGGGGTTGCCTACGGAAAGAGGCTGTCCGCATGCTGTCGGTTGGCATCCGGCGGCCATCCGCGGCTCACCGGGCCGCCGGATGCGTCCGGGGAGACGGTACGGTGACCCGGAGTGCCTGCGCAGGACACCGAAGGGGGCAGGGATGACCGGCAAGTGGGTGGACACCGTCTCCGTGGAGCGGGAGGGCTTCCACATCAAGGTGCCGGACAGCTGGTGGGAGTTCGACATCCGGCCGGAGACCCGGGACGACTCCATCCGCAGGCTGGTCGAGGAGCGGGTGAAGTCCTCTCCGCAGATGGCCGAGCACCGGGAGACCATCCGTACCTTCCTGCGCCGCCAGGCCAAGGAGGCGTGGGACAACGGCGCCGCCTACATCGGCTGCATGGCGGACACCTTCGGCGGCGAGGTGCCGATCACCGCCAGCATGACCGTGTCGCTGATCAACGCCCGCGCCCAGGACGGCTCGGCACCGGCCACCGACCCGGCGGCCATCGCCCGCCGGCTGAGCGAGATCAAGCCGCGCAAGGACGGCGATCCCTGGCGCCGGGTGTCCACCGTCGAGATTCCCGGAGTGGGAACCGTCGCCCGGACGCACGGCGTCGAGGACATCAGGTATCAGGGGGATCCGCGGCTGCTCCGGGTGGTGCTGATGCAGACCTACGTTCCGGTGCCCGGCAGCGCCAACAAGATCGCCCTGATCTCCGGCAGCAGTCAGGTGCTCGACCTCGCCGATTCCTTCTTCGACGTCTTCGACGCGGTGACGTCCACGTTCCGTTTCGTGTGACACGTCGGTCCATCCGTCAGTCCGCACAGGCTTCCGATACCGTCCGGCCGATCCGGGGGAGGTACATCGCATGAGCGATCTCAAGGTCCCGTTCGAAATGCTGGAGAATTTCGGCGGCGAGATGCAGTCGATCAAGAACCGCATGAACGGCACCGGTCAGGATGTCGAGAACTACGAGGACGACATGGGGGACGACCGGGTCAAGAAGGCGCTGGAGGACTTCGTCGACAACTGGCGGGACGGCCGCAAGGAGATCGAGGGCCAGCTGGAGGCCATCAAGGAGATCTCCGACCAGGTCGTCGACACCTTCCGGACCATGGACCACGACCTGGAGTCCTCGCTGGAGGGCGACGGCTCCGAGGGCGGGGGCGGCGACCAGCCGGTCTGACCGTCCCGGCCGCCGGGCTCAGCGGTCGAGCACGCCGAGCAGGTCGGTCCCGGTGCCCAGGATCATCCCGGTGATGATGATGATCATGGTGGCCGGGACCATGAACACCAGCGTGGCGACGGTCGCCTTGGGAATGGCCCGGCTGGCCCTGCGGCGGGCGTTCTGCGCGTCGGTGCGCCGCATGTCGTTGGCGATCTGCACCAGGGTCTCGGCGATCGGCGCGCCCAGTTCCTCGCCCTGCTGGAGCGCGGACACGAACTGGTTGACCGGTTCGGAGTCGTTGCGGCGGCTCAGCTCCTCGAACGCCTGCCGGCGGGACACGCCCATGTCCATCTGCCGCAGGGTGATCTGGATCTCGTCCGCCCAGGGGCCCTCGTAGCGGCCGGCCACCCGGTCCAGGGCCTGCCGGAAGCCCAGGCCGGCCGAGACGACCACGGCGAGCACGTCCAGGAAGTCGGGCAGGATGCGCTCGATCTCGTCCTTCCGGGCCCTGACCGCCTGCCAGATCAGCGCATCGGCGGCGAACAGCCCGAAGGCAAGGCCGAACACGCCGAGCAGCGGCCAGCCCGCCGTGAAGAACAGCAGGGCGGTGAACAGTCCGAACAGGCCGTAGACGGCCCGGCGCGCGGCATAGCGCTCGACCGTCAGACCGCCGGGATTGCCCGCCTGGTCGATGCGCTGCCGTTTGCGCGCCACCGCCTTGGGGCCCATGAGCCGCAGCACCAGCGGCACCAGCCGGATGCCGAGCCGGTCCAGGGCCGAGCCGGTGGCGGTGGTGCGGGTGGCGCCGATCTCCAGCGCCAGGGCCAGGTCGGCGGGCAGCGGGGTTGCTGAGCGCAGCATCCGGATGCCGGCGATGACGCCGAGCAGGGCGACGGCCACGGCCAGGGCCAGCAGCAGGGCGATCATGCGGTGCGGCTCCTTCGTCGGAGTGCGGGGTCCGGTCCCGGGACCGGCCGGGCGGTCAGATGTCGATGCGTCCGAAGCGGCGGACCACGACGAAACCGACGGCGTAGAGGCCGAGGGACACCAGCATGGCGATCTGGCCGGCCGCGGAGCCGGTGACCCGGGACAGCGCGCCCGGTTGCAGGGCGTTGAGCAGCAGCAGGGCGCCGAGCCCGAGCGCCGGGACGGTGACGGCGGTGGCGTTGATCTCGGCCAGCATGGTGCGCACTTCGCGCCGGGTCTCCTTGCGTTCCTCCAGGGTCCGGGTGAGGTTGCGCAGCGACTCGACGATCGCGCCGCCCGCCCGGTTGGCCAGCACGAGGGTGGTGACCAGCACGCTCAGTTCCCGGGAGGGCAGGCGCTCGCCCAGTTCGTCGAGGGCCTCCTCCATGGAGCGGCCGACGGCGAGCTGGTTGGCGACCCGGGCCATCTCGGCACCGGCCGGGTCCTCCAGTTCCTCGGCGGCCATGGACAGCGCGGTGCGCAGCGCCAGCCCGGCGGCCGTGCCGTTGGCGATCAGCCGGGCCAGTTCGGGCAGCTGGGCGATGAACTTGTCGTTGCGCTTGGAGCGCTGCCAGTCGAGGAAGGCGCGCCCGCACCACAGGCCGACCAGGGCGCACACCGGCCCGAAGAAGGGGGCCAGCACCAGCGCGCCGAGCAGCCACAGCACCACGACGACGGCCCCGGTGTACACCACGTACTCGCCGGGGGTGATGTCCAGGCCGGTGGCGGCCAGCCGCAGGCGGAGCCGGCGGCCGAAGGAGGTGCCGCGCAGCCGCTGGTCGACGGCCTGGAAGCGGCGGTTGCGGCCCGCCATGCCCTGCTTGGCCAGTGCGGCGGAGGTGATCGGGTCGGCGGGCGCGGGGGCGGGGCCGGAGAGCCGGCGCAGCAGTTCGCGGTGCTCGGCCCGGCCCGAGGCGTAGACGGCCAGGCCGATGACGGCGACCACCGCGGCCAGCAGGGTCAGCCCGAGGGCGAGCGCGGAGAGCCGGGCGGCACTGTCCGCGGCCGTGCCCGCGGCGCTTTCTGCGGTCATGTCAGCGGGCCTCCCGGGTGGTGAGCCGGCGGTCGTCCGGCAGGACGCCGAAGGACGCCGGTACGGATTCGCCGGCCAGGTGGAGGCGTTCCGCCACCGCGCGCGGCATGGGGAAGTGCCGGAAGGCACCGTGCACCTTGCCGTCCGGACCCATCGGCTGGGCGTCGAAGCGGGACACGGCGGCGATCCGGAAGGGCTCCCGGCCGCGGCTGGCCAGGAACGCCACCTCCTCGACCCGCCGGGTGCCGTCGGGGTGGCGGACGAGCTGGACCAGTACGTCCACCGCGCTGTTGATCTGGTCACGCAGCGCCTCGAAGGGAACCTGGAGTTCGGACATGGAGGCCAGGGTCTGCAGCCGGAGCAGGCCGTCCTCGGCGCTGTTGGCGTGCACGGTGGCCAGGGAGCCGTCGTGGCCGGTGGACATGGCCTGGAGCATGTCGAGGGTCTCGCCGCCGCGGACCTCGCCGACGATGATGCGGTCGGGGCGCATGCGCAGCGAGTTGCGCACCAGGTCGCGGATGGTCACCTCGCCCTTGCCCTCCACGTTGGGCGGGCGGGACTCCAGCCGGATCACATGGTTCTGCTGGAGCTGGAGTTCGGCGGCGTCCTCCACGGTGATGATGCGCTCGCCGGGCGGGATCAGCCCGGAGAGGGCGTTGAGCAGCGTGGTCTTTCCGGACCCGGTGCCGCCGGAGACGATGATGTTGAACTTGGCCCGCACCAGTGCGGACAGCAGCAGCATGATCTGCTGGTCCAGGGTGCCGAAGCCGATCAGCTCGGCCAGGGTGTAGGCGCGGGGGAAGCGGCGGATGGTGAGGGAGGGGCCGGAGAGGGAGAGCGGCGGGATGATGACATTGACCCGTTCTCCGGTGGGCAGCCGCGCGTCGACCATGGGGTTCGACTCGTCCACCCGGCGGTTGACCGTGGAGACGATGCGCTCGATGGTCTGCATGAGCTGTTCCTCGGAGGCGAAGCGGAGCGGAAGCTGCTCCACCCGGCCGGCCCGTTCGACGAAGATGCGGTCGGGGCCGTTGACCATGATCTCGGTGATCGAGGCGTCCTCCAGGAGGGGTTCGAGGACGCCGAGGCCGAGTGCCTCGTCGACCACCCGCCGGATCAGCAGGGCGCGCTGCTGGGCGGAGAGGACCGGGCCCTCCCGGCTGAGGATGTGGCCGAGGACGCGTTCCAGACGGTCGCGGCGCTCGGCGGTGTCCATGCCGGCCATCTCGGCGAGGTCGATCTCCTCCAGGAGTCTGGCGCGGTAGGTGGCGACCAGCCGGCTGTCGCCGTGGCCGGCCTCGGTGGGCTCGTCCTGGGCGGCGAGCCGGGACCTCAGGCCCATCCGGTCTCCTCGGTCGTCGGTCGGTGCGGTCGTCCGGTGGTGCGGTCGTCCGGTGGTGCGGTGCCGGGTCTGTCGCGGGTCAGTCGCAGGGCATGGTCACGGTCTTGGTGGCGTCGCCGAGGCCGTTGAAGAAGGGCAGCACGGACGGGATGGTGACGGTGGCGGTGACGGTGACCTCGCCGTCGTTGCCGCAGCCCTCGTCCATGCCGACGTCACCGGCCAGCCAGTCGCTCATGGCCTGCCGGCCGGCCTGCTGCCACTGGTCCCGGGTCTCGTCCGCGGAGGCGATCCGGGCGGCGGTGCGGGCGCCGGAACCGGCCTGGAGGGCGGCGAAGCCGACCAGTCCGAGCTGGATCGCGGCCAGCGCCACCATGAGCAGGATGGGGAGCCAGCCCGCGAACTCGACCGCGGTGATGCCCCGGTCCCGGTCATGGCCGGCGCCCGGCCGCCGGGCCGGACGGCCCGCGGCCGGGGCCCGGCCCGGCGTGATGCCGTGCATCTCAGCCGCCCTCCTTCTCGTCGGCCGCGCCGGCCCGGCCGTCGATGGTGATCGGCGAGGTGAACACCCCGGGGAACAGCACCGGGACCCGGAGCTTCACGTCGGCGGTGTAGACGGCGCCGGTGTCGTCGCAGGAGACATCGGCGTTCGCCTGCCAGGCGCCCGGCAGGTCCTCCAGCGCCCGGGCCCGGCAGTCACCGGCGCCGCCCCGGGCGGCGGCCCCGGCGCGGGCGCCCTGGTCGGCGGCGTTGCCCGCCAGCGAGAAGGTGTAGCCGATGAGGATGCCCTGCCAGATCAGGGCCATCATCAGCAGCACGTACGGGAACATCCCGACGAACTCGACCAGCACCGCGCCCCGGTCGCGCCGCGTCTCGCCGGCCGCGGGCCGCACGGCCGGAGGCGTGCGCCCGGTGCCGGGGCCGGGCGGGGGCCCGGGACGGGGACGGTGCATGACGGCGGCGGGCATCAGCGTTTCCCCTTCCGTCGTCCGCTCACGGAAGCGGTGTCGGGGGCGCTGATCCCGATCTCGGAGGCAAGCGCCCACATGGCCCGCCGCACGGTGCCCCGGTGGTCCAGGTCCTGGATGCGGCCGGCGTCCATGGCCTCCTGCAGTTCGCGGAAGGCGGCGGGGACCACGGAGCGTGCCACGCGGGTGCCGGTGATCCGGGAGATGAGCTGGGGCTGGATGTGGCTGGTGCGGCCGAGCCGGTTGACCACGGTGAGGGTCTCCTCGGCCTTGCGGATCTGGAGCCGGTCCCACATCCGCACCATGCGGTTGACCGCGCGGACGGAGATCACGTCGGGGGTGGTGACCAGCAGCGCGGTGTCGGCGAGTTCGACGGCCGCGGCGGTGGCACCGGACAGGTGCGAACCGCAGTCCGCGACCACCACGTCGTAGCGGGTGCGGACCGCGCTGAGCAGCTGCCGGAGGGTGGTGTCGCTGACGTCCTCGCCGCGCTCCCCCTCGGCGGGGGCGATCAGCAGGGACACCCCGGTCTCGTGCGGGAACACGGCCTCGGCGAGCACCTGCGGGGTGATGTCGGCGATTCCGGAGAGATCGGCGACCGAGCGGCGGAACTGGACGTCGAAGAAGGAGCCCACGTCGCCGCAGAGCAGGTCGAGGTCGATCAGCATCACCCGGCGCTCACCGGGCCCGGCGGCCCGGGCGGCCAGGGCCAGCTGGCAGGCCAGCAGGGTGGCCCCGACCCCGCCCTTGGCGCCGGAGACGGTCACCAGGCGGGCGCCCGGGCCGGAGGCCATGGCGTCGCCCACACCGAGGTGGCGGCGCATGCCGGCGGCCCACTGCCCGGCGGCGGTGATCCGGGCGGAGAGTTCGTCGTAGGACAGCGGCAGACCCACCAGGCCGCGGGCGCCGGCCTCCATGGCCGCCGAGTACAGCCGGGCGGTGGGGTCGGCGGAGGCCAGCACCACGCCGACCGCGGGGAAGCGCAGCGCCACCTCGCGGATCAGTTCCAGGGCGGGCAGCGGGCCCATCCGTTCGTGGATGACGACCACTTCGGGCAGGTCGGCGACGGTCTCGTGGGCCTGGGCGGCCAGCGTGTCGAGCAGGGCGGTGGAGTCGGGCACCGGCCTCAGGGGCTCGCAGCCGGGAAGCTGGCTGAGCAGTGTGACCATGGCGCGAGCGGCGTCGGGGTCGCTCACCGCTGGCAGTACGCGCGTCGTCATCGGGTTGGCACCTGCTCTCAGTCCTGCTTGCTCATGGTTCTCATGGCCACGTGGGCGGGGCCTTATTCCGAGGAGCCCCCGCCGAACTGCAGCGGATCGGTGTGCGGATTGCCGAGAATGTCGCCGACGATGGTGTAGGTCCACTCGTCGCGCGGGATGTCCCGCTCGTCCCCGGGGGCGACCAGGGCGAGCCGGACCTGCTCGGCGAAGGCCTCGGCGAAGGCCACCCGCTGGGCGTCCAGGTTGTTCAGGGCGAAGGTGATGGGCACCACCTCGATCTGTTCGCGGTCCTCCTCGACCTCGGTGAGGTCGCCGACATTGATGACCCGGGCGTTGTTCACCATCAGGCGGACGATGTCGATGTCCTCCTGCTCGCTGCCGTCCCCGCCGAGCCTGCCCTCCTCGTCCGGCAGGTCGACGCGGTAGGCGGCATACATGTTGATCGTGGCACCGGGATAGATCTTGCCGGCCACTCCGGTGGCGGCGTCGATCATGATGGCGATCTCCATCTCGCCCTCGGCGAGATCGGGGCGTTCGGAGATCATGTCGTCCTGGAGCAGCGAGCCCTCGCGCAGCGGGCCGACCGCGACCTTGCCCTCCACGTCGGCCAGGTCGCGCACGGCGGTGTCCGGGACATAGCGCTCGGGCATGGACACCTCCCGGAACTGATCGGCCCTCAGCTCCTCGTAGGGCTGGATCTCCTCGGCGACCTCGTAGGCGGTGACCTCGGGGCCGACCTTGGAGCGTACGTCCCGGATCACGGCCAGGACCCCGGCGAAGGCGGCGAGCGCCAGCAGTGCGGAGACGAGCAGCAGGACGGCGCCGCGCCGCTGGCGAGCGTTCATAGGGCCGGTCTCTCTCTTCCCTTGGGCTGGTCTGGTGACGGATGGTCTGGTGTCGCTTGTGCTGGACGGTTGGTCTGGTGGCGGGCTGGTGGTGGCGGGGCCGGCGGCCGGCCCGGGGGCGCCCGGCGGGCACCCGGAAACGGGCGGGCCGGGTCAGGTCAGGGCACGGCGTGGCACCAGGGCGGGCAGGGCCGGGGTCCGGCGGTCGGCCGGAGCCACCACCGGGGCGGTGCAGAAGGCGCAGCGGTCGCCGATCAGGGCGAGTCCGCACCAGTGGCAGGTCTCCTGCCGCACCGAGCTGACCATCTGGTAGAGCGGGCCGACATCGGGGATGCCGGCCGCGAACTCGACGAGTTTGTGCGTGCCCCACCAGTGCGGGGAACGTTCCGGCAGCCGCACCGGGTGCACGCCGCTGACCCGCCAGTGGCGGGCCAGCTCCCCCACCACCCAGTCGCTGCCCAGCCCGCCGACGGCATAGGTGAGGGCGGTGGCGAACTGCGGTCCGGCCAGGGCGCCCTCGCCGGTGCGGACGATCTGGGGCTTCGGCCCGGCCAGCACCACGCAGGAGCCCGCGGCGCGGGCGGTGCCGCGGGCGGGCAGGTCGACGGGCAGCCGCTCCACGGTGCGCCCGCTGGCCAGCTGGGCGCCGGCGTAGATGTAGTGGGCCAGCAGCCGGGCCGCGGAGGCCAGCACGCCCGGGGTGAAGTCGCAGACGGAGAGCTGGCGGAGCTGGCGGACCAGCACGGCGGTGCCGAGCGGCGGCAGCGGGCCGGGCAGCAGGGCGATCCGGTCGGTCTCCAGCATGGCGCGCACCGTGTGCAGCCGCTGGATGTACGGCAGCGGGGTGCCGCCGGGGTAGACGACGAGCAGATGGCCATGGCGTTCCAGCAGCCCGCTGGTCTCGGCCAGCGCGGAGGGGAAGTCCTGCTCCGCGGGCGGGCGCAGCACATGGGCGCCGGGCGTGCGCGGGTCGGCGACCGGCAGCACGAGATCGGGGCTGGTCACCGCGATTGCCATGGGCATGCGCCGCTCCCCCCGGGGTCGAGCGTCCCTGTCCGTTCCAGTGCTGCCGCTGAGTCTGCCAGTTGAGCAGCTTATCGACATCCGATGCGGGCAAACCAGGCCGGGCGGAACGGCGGCCGGGGCCGGGGGCCTTGACAGCCCAATTGGTCTGGACCATCTTGCTGGGCAGACGGTGGCCACCGGACTCCCTGCCGCCCGGTGCCGGCGCCGGCGCACCCGCGCACGGCACCGGCACCGGGCAAGTCCCCGCGTGCCCGCACGCACCCCCACACGGGACGGAGATCCCTCATGGCGCTCACCCCCACACCACCACCGCCCCCGTCTGCGGGGTCCGCCGCGGCGAGCGCGGCGCCGGAACCGGCCCCGGAGCGGCGCGTCCGCGGTGGCCGCCGCGGACGCCGCC
>NZ_WTLH01000122.1 GCF_011421595.1 Streptomyces sp. YIM 98790
CGCCGCGGAGCACGCGGCGGGGGCCCGCCTCCGCGCCGACGGTCCCGCCCTCGAAGCCCTGGCCGCCGGGGAACCCGCCGCCGCCGGCGCCGCCTCTCCCGGCAGCCGCCCGGCGGGCCGCACCTGAGCCACCGCCCGGGCCGCCCGTCCCCCCATCCCCGTCTCCCGTCTTCGTCTCCCGTCTTCGTCTCCCGGCCCCCCCGGCCGGTGCGGTGCCGGTGCGGTGCCGCCGACAGCGGCGTGGCGCGGAGGCTGCGGTAACCGGGGCCGCGGGGGACCATGGGAGGCATGCTGCTCGCGGAGCTGGCCCGGACGTCCCGGGAGGTGGCCGGGACAGCGGCGCGCTCGGCCAAGACCGCCGCGCTGGCCCGGCTGTTCTCACTGGCCGGTCCGGAGGACGCCCCGCTGGTCATCACGTATCTGGCCGGGCGGCTGCCGCAGCGGCGCACCGGCATCGGCCGGCGCTCGCTGCACGGGCTGCCGCCGCCCGCCGCCGCGCCGTCCCTCACCGTGCGGGAGACCGATGCGGCGCTGAGCCGGATGGCGGCGGTCTCCGGCAAGGGCGCGACCGCCGCCCGCCGCGACCTGCTGGACGGGCTGATGTCCGCGGCCACCGAGGAGGAACAGCACTTCCTGGTCCGGCTGCTGACGGGTGAGCTGCGGCAGGGCGCGCTGGACGCCCTGGCCGTGGAGGGCCTGGCGGCGGCGGCCGGGGCGGCCCCGGACGAGGTGCGCCGCGCGGTGATGCTGGGCGGCTCGCTCGGGGCGGTGGCCGCCGCGCTGCTCGCCGGAGGGCCGGGCGCGCTGGCCCGGTTCCGGCTGGAGGTGGGGCGGCCGGTGCAGCCGATGCTGGCGCAGACCGCCAAGGACGTGGACGAGGCCCTGGACCGGCTCGGCCCGTGCGCCGTGGAGGAGAAGCTGGACGGCATCCGGGTCCAGGTGCACCGGGAGGGCTCCGGCGTCCGCGTCTTCACCCGCACCCTGGACGAGATCACCGCGCGGCTGCCGGAGGTGCGGCGGGCCGCCCTGGAGCTGGAGGCCGGCACGGCGGTGCTGGACGGCGAGGTCGTCTCCCTGGACGACAGCGGCCGTCCCCGCCCGTTCCAGGAGGTGTCCTCCCGGGTGGCCAGCGCCGGGGGGACGCTGCCGGTGCTGCCGGTCTTCTTCGACATCCTCTCCCTGGACGGCCGCGACCTGCTGGACATGCCGGCCGGGGAGCGGTACGCGGAGCTGGCCCGGGTGGCCCCGGAGCCGCGCCGCATCCGCCGCCTGCCGGTGGACGACCCCGCCGATCCGGCGGCCCGGCGCGCCGCCCGTGCCTTTGCGGAGGCGGCCCTGGCCCGGGGGCACGAGGGTGTCGTGGTCAAGGCCCTGGACTCCCGCTACACGGCCGGCCGGCGCGGCGCCTCGTGGCTCAAGGTCAAGCCCGTGCACACACTGGACCTGGTGGTTCTCGCCGTGGAGCGGGGCAGTGGGCGGCGTACCGGCCTGCTGTCCAATCTCCATCTCGGCGCCCGCCGCCCGGACGGCTCCTTCGCCATGCTCGGCAAGACGTTCAAGGGGCTGACCGACGAGCTGCTGGCCTGGCAGACCCGCAGGCTGCAGGAGCTCGCGGTGAGCGACGACGGCTGGGTGGTGCGGGTCCGCCCGGAGCTGGTCGTGGAGATCGCCTTCGACGGTGTCCAGCGCTCGCCCCGGTATCCGGAGGGCGTCACTCTGCGCTTCGCCCGCGTGATCCGCTACCGCGAGGACAAGACCGCGGCCGAGGCCGACACCGTCGACCAGGTCCGCGCCCTGCTCCGCTGAGCCGGAACGGCGGGCCGGTCCGGGAGAGGCCGGGAGAGGCCGGGAGAGGCCGGGAGAGGCCGCGGCAGGCCGGGACGGGCAGTCCAGGGCGGGCGGGGCCGGGACAGCCGGGATGCGCCGGGCCGTTCCGCACCCGGATCAGGGGGTGGGCACGCCCCCGGCCCGCCGGCGGGCCGGGCCGCCGAAGCGGACCGCGACGCCGGGCGAGTACAGCACGCTCACCGGCTCGCCGAGCGCCCCGCGCAGGCCGGCGGCCCGGGTCAGGTTCTCCTCGCAGTCGACCAGCTCGGCGCGGTGCAGCGGCCACCGGGGGTGGGCGTTGGGCAGGTAGTAGGTGCGGCCTCCGAAGAAGGCGCTGTGCATGCCCCAGCGCGCGGTGAGGAAGTGCTCCAGCGCGGAGGGCTCCTCGATCCGCTCCCCGGGGCGCACGGTGATCCGGCTGTGCGCCCCGCGCGGCCCCGGCCACCGCCGGGTGCTGGTGTAGGTGATGGTCTCCCCGCTGCGCCGGATCGCCATCCGGGACCACATGTACGGCAGTCCGAAGAACGCCCGTGCCACCGCCACCGGAATCAGCCGCGAGGCGTCCAGCGACCGGAAGACCACGCCCCGCCGCCCGTCGCCGTCCACGGCGTACAGCCGGACGTTCGTCTCCGGGAAGGTGCCCAGATACGGCACACCGGGCAGCCCGAACCATCCCACCCGGTGCATCCGGAAGGGCACCAGCCCGATGTAGGCGGCCCCCTCGAAGGTGTCCGGGACGGTCCCGGGCGGCAGCAGGCCGGCCACCTCGGCGGGGTCGGCGGCCCAGTGCAGGAAGGCGAGGTCGAGCCAGGACTGGGTGAGCAGCGGGTGTCCGGCGGCGGAACCGGGCGGCGGATCGGCGCTCACCGGCTCCGGGCGGCCGGGCGGTGTCCTGGGCACCCTGCCAGCATCGCACGGGGTGTCCCGCGCCGTCCGCCGGTTGTCGGTGCCGGGAGGCACACTGGCTGCATGTGCCGCAGTATCAAGACGCTCCGTGCCCCGATGACGCCCGAGGTCACCGACGAGGACATCCGCGCGGCTGCCCTCCAGTACGTGCGCAAGGTGTCCGGCTTCCGCGCTCCCGCCGCGCACAACCGCGCAGTCTTTGACGAAGCGGTTGAAGCGGTCACCGAGGCCACCGCGCATCTGCTCGAACATCTGGAGATACGCGGCGCCACACGCCGCTGACCTGCACGCCGGCGTCCCGCGCCTCCCACCGGCAGCATGTGTTACACGGGAGTAATTTGACATATGCATGCCGTATAACACCGTTGTACTTACACCCATGTGCCATCCCGCGGTGCTCCGCCGGCGCTCCCGCCGCTGTTCCGCACGGAACAGCGGGGTGGGACGGCGGTGCCCGGGCCGTTGCTTACGGATCATCCGATCGTTGGGCCGTTTGCGTCGGGAGTGATGCTCCCGGCGCTGCATCTGTGTCCCCGGGGGGTTGCCGAACGGAGAGCCCCGTGCGATTGACCGACATCCACCGCTGCGAGATCCGCCCCGGACACCTCGTGGAGTGGACGCTGCATCCGGCGGCAGTCGAGGCCGCGGCCGGTCTGCCGGAGGATCGCCGCCCGCCCGCGTACGTACAGGAGTCCCACGTCCGGACGGCGCGATCGGTCCGCCGGGACGGCCTCTTCGTGCCCACCTGGCTCGGCACGGCCTTCGACATCCCCGGGCCGGTCGATCTTGGCATCCTGCAGGACGCGCTGCACGCGTGGACACTGCGCCACGAGACGCTGCGCAGCGGCTTCCAGTGGACCGGCGAGAGCCTGCGGCGCTTCACCCTCGACGCGAGCGCGGTCGCCCTGCACCGCGAGGACATCGGCGACTTCCCCGAGGCGGCGAAGCTCACCCGCTATCTGGAGGACCGCTTCGACATCGCGGCCGACGCGCTCACCTGGCCCAACTTCCTCTATACGGCGGTCGTCCGCCAGGACGGCACCAGCGTCTGCATGGCCTTCGACCACACCAACGTCGACGCGTACTCCCTGCAGCGCATCACCGCCGACATCCACGAGCTCTACGCGGCGGGCCTGGCCGGCCGTGCCCTGGACACCGCACCGGTCACCAGCTATGTCGACTTCTGCGCCGCCGAGCGCGCCGGCGCGGACCGGATCGACGACACGCACGCGATCGTGGCGCGCTGGCGCGAATTCATCGCGCACTGTGACGGCAGGCTGCCGAACTTCCCCCTCGATCTCGGGCTCGATCCGCAAGGCCCGCTCCCCACCCAGCGGCTGATGCAGGAGATGCTGGTGGGCGACGCCGACGCGGCGGCCTTCGAGGCGTACTGCCGCCCGTACGGCGGCAGCCTGGTCGGCATCCTCGCCGCCACCGCCCTGATCGTCCGGGAGATCGGCGGACAGCAGGTGTACCGCACGGTGGTGCCGTTCCACACCAGGGCCAAGTCCCGCTGGTCCGACTCGGTGGGCTGGTACGTGGGCGGCGCGCCGGTCGAGATCCCGGTGGCCGGGGCGCGCGACTTCGACGGGGCGCTGCGCATGGTCCGCGCCGCGCTGCGGGAGAGCCGGCCGCTGTCCCGGACCCCCATCGCCCGCGTGCTCAAGCTGCTGGGCGCCGACTTCCGGCCCACCTCCCCGGACCTGTACTCGATCGTGTCGTACGTCGACGCCCGGGCCGTACCGGGCTCGGAGCGGTGGCAGGAGCTCAAGGCGTACGGGCTGATCCGGGTCTCCTACGGCGACCAGGTGTGCGCCTGGATCACCCGGCTCCACGAGGGCATGCAGTTCGCCTGCCGACACCCGGACACCGAGGCCGCCCGCCACTCCATGCGCCTCTACGTCGACCGCCTGCGCTCCGCCATCCTGACGGTGGCCCACCAGGCGCAGGGCCAGACAGGGCTGCCCGGCCCCCGGGACCCGAACGCGGCCCTCGGCCGGCACAGCGCCGGGATCCGAGCGGTGAGCTGAACGGGCGCACCGCTCACCGGCCTCGCGCTTTCGCGAAGCAGGCTGTCCGAACGGCACCCGGTCAGTCCGACGTCCCGGAAAGACCGGGCACGGCCCATCCGTTGTCCCGAAGCGATTCAATAAAAGCCCACATGGTCGTCGACGGATTTCTCAGCTGCACCGGACTGCCCGGCGCGTGCTTGGCCTCCAGCCGCCGCGCACGCTCCCACGCCTGTGCAATGTGCGGCCGGACCTCCTCGAAAGAGAACTTCTTGCCGGCATAGCTGACGATTTCCTTCTCGGCAAGATCTTCCATACGCCTGGACGTCATATGGCGATGACAATCGACAACGTGAAGGACCAGCCATAGCTCAAAGCATGGGTTCGAGATTGCGCAACGAATGCCGTTCTTGTCGGCCAGTTCAAGGGCGGCGGCGAGTCCGCTGTGCGGTGGCGTCTCCACGTCGAATAAGCACCAGACCTCGTCGTAGGAGTCCCCGCGCGAGATCTGACGTGCGCGCTTGATCGCGCTTCGCACGAGATTGAGTGGCTCGCCGTTCTTTCTTCCGGTCTCAATATGAACGGGGCACCCGCGAAGCAGCTTCCGGAGACCGTTGACGTAGAGGCTTTCGGTCACCTCACCCTCAAAACATACCAGCAGTCTCTTCCGGGGAGGGTTCTCTTTGGATCGACGATCCAGCGACCTTCCTGGCCTGATCAATTCCTTGCCGCCTCCACCTCGGAAATCACACTCTGCAGCAGTTCCTCATCAAAGAATGGCAGACCGCCGTACCTGCCTCCGAGATAGCGTTTTTCCACATTCTCGATGGAGCGCACCTTGTAGTCCGTCAGCGGATACAGGGTCGTGGCACCTTCCTTCTTCTCTGCGATCCACACCTGGTCGCGCCGGAGCGTCGCGGCGGCCTCCGGCCCCAGCAGGGCCGCGTCATGGGTGTTGAACAGGAGTTGTGCACCATGCAGATTCGTTCGTGGGTCCTGGAAAAGCCGGATGAGCTGGGCGGTCAGGTGGTGATGAAGCCGGGCATCCAACTCATCAACGACAAGCACACTTCCCCGCATCAGGGTGGAAACGATCGGCCCGACAATCCCAAGCCAGGTGCGTGTTCCACTGGACTCCAGCTCCAACGGCAACCTGAACTCTTTCCCATCCACCACATGGGAAACCTCCACATCAACCCCCGCACTGATCTCCTCGGGGGAGATGTCGGCAGCGTCGGAGTCGAGGAACTGGATCAGTTCGGCGATCTTCTTTGCCTGCTCCGGAGAGAACTTGAGTTCTGAGAACGTGACATCGGAGACACCGAGATCAGCGTACTTCAGCAAGCTCAGAACCGCTCTGGAGCTGTGCGAGTCCAGATAGTGCCGAGTCTCCCTCAGACGGCCTTCGAAGTTGCTGTCCCAGGCGATACGGAGACCCGACGAGAACCAGTCGAAAACGGGGAGCAGTTGCTCGTGGTTATTCGCTGCGGCAGCCGACAGGAAAAGACTGTTGGCACGGACCATTCGTTCGATCTGCACCTTCTGACCGTGCAGCGAGGGGCCGAAGCTCATCGGCTTCCCGGCCTTGCGCTCGTAGAACTTCCGTGGGCGCCCTTCCGGATAGCTGTAGAGCCACTCACCAAGGAATTCCCTGGAGTCGCACACGAATCCGAACTCATAGCGAATTCCCTCGACCGTGAACTCCATGGCAAACTCGCTCGGCCGACTCTCCCCCTCCCGTCCCAGCAGAAAGGGGCGACGAGGAATATCGGCCCTTGGCGCCCATTTCTGATGCGAGTTCACAATCGCTGCCTTCATGAACGCGAGAGCATGAATGAAATTGCTCTTGCCGGCGGCGTTGGCACCGAAGATACCGGCCACCGGGAGCGCCCACAGTTGCGAGCGGGGAACCGGCTGGACGGCGAGATGCTCATGCCTCCGTTCGGCAACGAAAGTCAGCTCCGTCTCGTCACGGAAGGAGGCGTAGTTGGTGACCGTGAAGCGCAGCAACATCAGGTCTCCTAAGGTGGAGTGTCGGCTCATCTCAGCGCCCCTCAGGGCAAAACTTGCCCGAGAGCGCCATCTGATGCAACCTTCCCAGGCAAACTGAGGCCGGCACTCGTCGCGCCGAGACCGTCACGCGGCAGGTGGCAGCCGCCTCGCTCGAACGTGCGATCGTGGGGTGGCCTCCCCTCAACGGTCCGGCGCCCTGGTTCCGCAGCGGCCCGGCGGGCGGTAGCCGGCGGCCGCGCGCAGTGCCCCGGACATCGCCAGCACGTCGTCGCCAGCGTCCGGCAACAGCGGGTCCAGGTAGCGAAGCGTCTCCGTGGTCAAGTGGTCGGCGGCGTCCAGGTGGTGTTGCCCGGAGTCGCGGTGTGCCTCGGCGAGCAGCCAGGCCGACACGGCGATGGCGTGCGGGTCCTCTGATTCCTGGGCGGCGACCATGCCACGCTCGGCGACCCGCCACAGCATCGCTGAATCGGGCTGGTAGGCGAGGAAGAACTGGGCCAGGCAGTACACCTCTGCGAGCACGCCCTGGGCCACGCCGGTCCGCCACCGTGCCGGCCTGGCGCACTGCCGGCTGCGCGTCACGGATCAGGTCCGGCAGCAGTGCGCCGACGACATCACGGTGGTGAGGGAGGACTCGCTGCGGGTGGTGGTCGACAAGCGGGAATGGGGGCCGATCCCCATGGGAGATCAGAAGATGATCTCCCAGAATTCCCCCAGAAGAAAAGGAAGACGCCACGGCATTCCTCCGGTCCGCCGCCGATTCCTCGGCAGCGAGCCGGAAGGGATGCCGAATGACCAGCAGGTATGGTCAGCGGATGTGGTGGCCGGAGAGGGCGCGGGCGATGACCAGGCGCTGGATCTCGCTGGTGCCCTCGAAGATGGTGTAGATCTTGCTGTCCCGGTACCAGCGCTCCACGGGGTGTTCGCGGCTGTAGCCGGCGCCGCCCAGGATCTGCACGGCCTTCTCGGTGGCGGTCACGGCCAGCTCCCCGGCGCGCAGCTTGGACATCGAGCCCTCGCCGGCGGTGAACTGCTTCTCGTTGCGGGCCATCCAGGCGGCCCGCCAGATCAGCAGCCGGACGGCGTCGATCTCGGTGCGCAGGTCGGCCAGGGTGAAGGCGATGGCCTGGTTCTCGATGATCGGGCGGCCGAAGGCGACCCGGTCCTTGGCGTAGTCCAGGGCGTATTCGTAGGCGGCGCGGGCGATGCCCAGCGCCTGGGCGCCCACGGTGGGGCGGCTGGCCTCGAAGGTGGCCATGGCCGCCTGGCCGCCCGCCCGGGAGCCCTCGCGGGCCCGGGCGAGCCGCTCGTCCAGCTTCTCCTTGCCGCCGAGCAGACACGAGCCGGGCACCCGCACGTCGTCGAGGAAGACGTCGGCGGTGTGCGAGGCGCGCAGCCCCAGCTTCTTGATCTTCTTGTTGCCGACCAGCCCTCTGGTGCCCGGGGGGACGACGAAAGCGGCCTGGCCGCGGGCGCCGAGCCCGGGGTCGACGGAGGCGACCACGACGTGCACGCCGGCGATGCCGCCGTTGGTGATCCATGCCTTCTGGCCGTTGAGTACCCACTCGTCGGCGGCCTCGTCGTAGCGGGCCCGGGTGCGCATGGCGGAGACGTCGGACCCGGCGTGCGGCTCGGAGACGCAGAAGGCGGCCACCTTGGGGTCGTCGGGGTCGCCGAAGCACTGCGGCACCCATTCGACGAGCTGGTCCGGGGTGCCGGCGGAGAAGATGCCGGCCACCGCCAGGGTGGTGCCGAAGATGGCCATGCCGATCCCGGCGTCTCCCCAGAACAGCTCCTCGTTGGCGATCTGGAGGGACAGACCGGCGGGGTCGCCGAACAGCTCGGCCAGGGTCTCGAAGCTGTAGAGGCCGATCTTGGCGGCCTCCTGGATGACGGGCCAGGGGGTCTCCTCGCGCTCGTCCCATTCGGCGGCGGCGGGCCGGACCACCTCGGCGGCGAAACCGTGCACCCAGTCCCTCAGGTCGCGCTGTTCCTCGGTCAGGTCCAGGGAGAAGCCGGTCACTGTTGTTGCTCCTTAGGCGTGGCGTGGCGGGGCGGGGAGAGGCGGAGGCTCGGGCTCACGCCTTGGGGATGTCGAACAGGCGGGTCAGGCCGGAGGCCAGCCCCACGTCCCCGGCCACCTTGAGCTTGCGCGTCATGAACATGGTCACCGGGTTGGCATTGCCGGAGACCAGCCGCAGGAACTCGGCGTCGCCCATGGACAGGGTGGTCCGGGCGTCGGCCTCGGTGCGGCCCTCGCGCACCGCGCAGCCGCCGTCCGCGATGGACACCTCGTACACCGCCTCGGTGTCGCCGGTGACCTGCCAGCGGATCAGCGCCCTGAGCGAGCCCGCGGCCTCGGGGCGGAACTGCCGCTCCATCCGGGAGAACACCGCGCGCAGCACCTTGACGCGCAGCTCGCCGGTCATGACCTCGGCAATCTCCTTCTTGGACAGTCCCTTGACCAGCCGGGCGAACTCCTCGGGGGCGACGGTGGCGAAGTCCATCGCGTCCAGCCTGGAGAGCAGGTTGGCGTCGGCGTTGGCGTTGTCTGCCATCGACACATCCTTACTGAAGAGTAAACTTACTTCTGAGTAAGATTACGGTCGGGTAGGTAAGCTGGCAAGAGTGACGGCGAAACAGAGACAGCGCCTGCCGCGCAGGGTCCGCGAGCAGCAGATCATCGACGCGGCCGTGCAGGTCTTCTCCAAACGGGGCTACCACGCCGCCGTGGTGGACGAGATCTCCGAGCTCGCCGGCATCTCCAAGCCGATGGTGTATCTCTATCTCGGCTCCAAGGAAGGGCTGTTCATCGCCTGCATCCGGCGGGAGAGCGAACGGCTGCGGTCCGCCTTCCGGGAAGCGGCCGAGGCCGGCGGCACCAGCCCGGAGACCCGGCTGTGGGCCGGTCTGCGGGCCTTCTTCGCCTTTGTCACCGAGCACCGGGACAGCTGGGTGGTGCTCTACCGCCAGGCGTCCGAACTGGGGGACGTCATCGCCGCCGAGGTGGTACAGGCCCGGCGCTCGGTGACGGACGAGGTGGTCGCCCTGGTGCGGGCCGGCATCGCGGAGCGCGCGGGCAGCCGGCTGGGCGAGAAGGAAGCCGATTTCGTGGGGCATGTGCTGGTGGGCGCGGCCGACTCGCTCACCGACTGGATGGAACGGCACCCGGAGGAGCCCGCTGACCGGGTGGCGCTGCGCCTGATGAACATGGTCTGGGTGGGCATGCGCCAGGTCCTGGAGGGCGAGGCCTGGGTGCCCCCGGCGCAGCCGTAGAGCGGCCGGGTGCGGCCGGGGGCGCCCGGCGCGGGGGCGTGCGGCTCACCGGCCGCCGGGCCGGGCGGCCACCTCGCCCCGCAGGTGGGTGCGTGCGCCGTCGGGCGTGGTGAGGGTGAAGGACAGGCCGGGGCCGTCCGGGCTCCCGGCGGCACGGAACCGGACCTCGGAGGGCAGCAGCACCGGGGCGTGGAAGGTGACCCGGACCCGGCAGGCTCCCGCCGGCAGCCGGTCCGAGAGCGCCGCCAGGCACCGCGCCTTGGACCACATGCCGTGCGCGATGGCGCGCGGGAAACCCAGCAGCCGGGCGGGCAGCCGGTGCAGATGGATCGGGTTGCGGTCGCCGGAGACCCGGGCGTACTCCCGGCCCGTCGAGCCCGGCACCTGCCATACCTCGCTCAGCTCGGGGCCCGTGCCGGGGTCCGCACCGGGGTCCGCACCGGGGTCCCGGCCGGGCACCCCGCCAGCGCCGGCCGGCTCGCCGGCTTCTCCCGGCGCTTCCGGCCCGGCGGAGCCGGAGCCGCCGGGGGTGCCGGTGCGGTGGCGGGTGAGGTAGGTGCTGCGGGAGCGCCAGACCGTTTCGCCGTCCGGTGCCGCGGCGTCGACCGCCATGGTGAAGGCCGTGCCGCGCGGATGCCCGTACGGCTGCTCGGCATGCACCGTGTAGCTCAGCGGCTCCCCGGGGGTCAGCGGCCGGGTCCGCTCGATCTCGTTGGCGATGTGCACCAGCCCGAGCAGCGGGAACGGGAAGTCCCGGCGGGCCATCAGCCCCAGCTGGAGCGGAAAGCCCACGAGGTGGGGGTAGGTCAGCGGCAGCGGCGGCAGCTGCGGCCCCGGCGCCCCGGCGGACGCGGCGGGGCCGGTGGCGAAACCGCAGGTACGGGCGTAGCGCCGCAGGTGGCCGGGGTCGATGGGCACGCCGGTCAGCACCGCGCACCGCTCGGGCAGCCGGAGCGGGGCGGCCGCGGAGCGCTTGGGCAGCAGCGCGCGGGCGTAGCTGCCCAGCAGGGCGGGTGGTCTGCCGGGCACCGCCGTCGGGGTCCGCACGCTCACGCCCCCAGCAGCGACTGGCCGCAGACGCGCAGCACCTGACCGGTGACCCCGCCGCTGCCGGGCGAGGCGAAGTAGGCCACCGCCTCGGCCACGTCCACCGGCTGTCCGCCCTGCCGCATGCTGTTCATCCGCCGGCCGGCCTCCCGGATGAGCAGCGGCACGGCCGCCGTCATCCGGGTCTCG
Organism: Streptomyces sp. YIM 98790; assembly: GCF_011421595.1. Lineage (GTDB taxonomy): Bacteria > Actinomycetota > Actinomycetes > Streptomycetales > Streptomycetaceae > Streptomyces. The sequence goes on from NZ_WTLH01000122.1 coordinate 11,265, forward strand.
ATGAAGCCGGGCGCCACCGCGTTCACGGTGATCCCGCGTTCCGCGGCCACCGGTGCCAGGGCCTGCACATGGCCGATCAGACCGGCCTTGCTGGCCGCGTAGTTGGTCTGCCCGACGTTCCCGGCGATGCCGGCGATGGAGGAGGTGCAGACGATCCGGCCGCCGTCCCGCAGCACCCCGCCCCCGCGGCCGCTGCCGGACAGCAGCCGTTCGTTCAGACGTTCCACCGCGGTGAGATTGACCGCCAGCACGCTGTCCCAGCGCCCGGTGTCCATCCGGCCCAGGGTCTTGTCCCGGGTGATGCCGGCGTTGTGCACCACGATGTCGATGCCCTCCGGCGACCGTTCGCGCACCGCGCGCTCCAGCGCCCCGGGGGCGTCCTCGGCGGCGATGTCCAGCTCCAGCGGCTCCAGGCCGCCGCTGCGCGCGGCCACCGCCGCCAGGTCGGCGCGCTGTGCGGCCAGGTCCAGGCAGAGCACCCGGGCGCCATCCCGGTGCAGGGTCTCGGCGATCACCGCCCCGATGCCCCGGGAGGCCCCGGTGACCAGGGCGGTACGGCCGGCCAGGGGCCGTTCCCAGTCCTCCGGCGCGTCGGCCGCGCCGCCGCCGGTGACGCTCAGCGGCTGGCCGGAGACATAGGCGGAGCGGGCGGAGAGCAGAAAGCGCAGGGTGGATTCGCAGGCGTCCTCCGCACCCGGCGGGACCAGCAGGAGCTGCGCGGTGGCGCCGCGCCGGAGTTCCTTGCCGACGGAGCGGACGAAGCCCTCCAGGGCGCGCTGGGCCGTGGCCTCGGCCGGCCGCGCGGCCCGCTCGGGAGGGGTGCCGAGGACGACGACCCGGCCGCAGGGTGCGAGCGACCTGATCAGCGGATGGAAGAAGCCGTGCAGGGCGCGGAGCTGTCCGCTGCCGGTGATGCCGGTCGCGTCGAAGACCAGGGCGGCGGGCCGTTCCGCCGGACGGCCGGAGGCGCCCGGCGCACCGCCGTTCCCGCCGCTTCCGCCGCTTTCCTCGCTCCCGCCCGTCCCGCCGGGCTCGCGCACCTGGACGCCACAGGAGTCCAGCAGCGCGCGCAGGCGGGTGCCCAGCCGTCCGCCGTCCGCCCCGCCGAGCACCGCCGGGCCGGCAAGCAGCGGCTGACCAGGGCGGTAGCGGCGCAGCGGCTCGGGACGCGGCAGGCCGAGGCGCTTGGCGGCGAAGGCCCCCGGGCCGCGGGCGGTCCATTTCTGGTAGCGATCGGCCATTGATTTCCTCCCTACGCATGAGTAAGTCTACTGAAGAGTAGGTAGACAGTTCCCCGATCACAACCCATCTCCGCCCACCAGCCACACGGGCCACGTGGTTCCGCCGATGAGACCACCGGCGGCATCGCCGATCCGGCCGGCGGGCACCGATGCCCGCACAGAACCACTCCATCCCACCACTCCCCCACCCCGCCCCGCCCCGCCCTCACGGCCACGCAGCGGGCAGAGCGCAGACGCAGAAGGAGCCGCGTGCCATGACCAGCCCCGCAGCCCGCCGGGTCGCGATCGTCGGCGGCAACCGCATCCCGTTCGCCCGTTCGGACGGTCCGTATGCCACCGCCTCCAACCAGGAGATGCTCACCGCCGCGCTGGCCGGGCTGGTGGACCGGTTCGGCCTGCGCGGGGAGCGGCTGGGCGAGTTCGCCGCCGGTGCCGTGCTCAAGCACAGCCGTGACTTCAACCTCGCCCGCGAGACCGTGCTGGGCAGCCGGCTCGACCACGCCACCCCCGCCTACGACGTCCAGCAGGCGTGCGGCACGGGCCTGGAGACGGTCATCCTGATCGCCAACAAGATCGCCCTGGGGCAGATCGAGGCGGGCATCGCGGGCGGCGTGGACACCACCAGCGACGCCCCGCTGGGGGTCAACGACGACCTGCGCCGCATCCTGCTCGGTGCCCGCCGCGGGCGCACCCTGCCGAAGCGGCTGCGCGCGCTGACCGCGGTGCGGCCCCGCCACCTGGTGCCGGACATCCCGCGCAATGCCGAGCCGCGCACCGGCCTGTCCATGGGCGAGCACGCCGCGCTCACCGCCCGCGAGTGGCGGGTCGCACGCGCCGCTCAGGACGCCCTGGCCGCGGCGAGCCATCAGCGGCTGGCCGCCGCCTACGAGCGGGGCTTCTTCGATGATCTGGTCACCCCCTTCCGCGGCCTGGAGCGCGACCAGAACCTGCGTCCGGACAGCACCCCGGAGCGGCTGGCACGGCTGAAGCCGGTGTTCGGCCGGCAGTTCGGGGAGGAGGCCACCATGACCGCGGGCAACTCCACCCCGCTCACCGACGGCGCGGCCACCGTGCTGCTGGCCTCCGAGGAGTGGGCGGCGGAGCGGGGGCTGCCGGTGCTGGCGTACTTCGGGCAGTCCCGCACCGCTGCCGTGGATTTCGTGGACGGTCCGGACGGGCTGCTCATGGCGCCGGTGTACGCGGTGCCCCGGCTGCTGGCCGCGGCCGGCCTGGGGCTGGGCGACCCGGATCTGTACGAGATCCACGAGGCGTTCGCCTCCCAGGTGCTGGCCACCCTGGCCGCGTGGGAGGACCCGGACTTCTGCCGGGAGCGGCTGGGCCTGGACAAGCCGCTGGGCTCCGTGGACCGGGACCGCCTCAATGTCACCGGCTCCTCCCTGGCCACCGGGCATCCCTTCGCCGCCACCGGGTGCCGGATCGTCGCCACCCTGGCCAAGCTGCTGCACGAGAAGGCACGGACGTCCGGCGGGGACGGCGGCGGGCCGGTGCGCGGCCTGGTCTCGATCTGCGCGGCCGGCGGCCAGGGCGTCACCGCGCTGCTCGAACGCTGACCGTGACCGGCCGGCGCCGACCGGAGCCGGCCGGAGCCGGCCGGAGCACACCGCACGTCACCACCCCTCCCCACTGCAAGGAGCCGACCCATGGGTGTACGGAAGGATCTGCGGAAAGCCAGAAAGCGACCGGAGCTGGCCGATCGTGTCCGGCTGGAGGTGATCCGGGAACACGGCACGGTGCGGGAGGTGCGCGCCTCCGCGCTCGGCGAGCCGCTCCGCACGGGCAGCATCGCGGACCTCCCGTTCGCCAACGCGGCCGAGGCGCCCGGCGCGACGGTCTACCGCCGCAAGGACGCGGCCGGGCGGTGGCGCCCGGTCTCCGCCGCCGCCTTCGCCCGTGAGGTGACCGCGGTGGCCAAGGGCCTGATCGCCGCCGGGCTGCCGGCCGGCGGCCGGGTCGCCGTGATGTCCCGCACCCGCTACGAGTGGGCGCTGCTGGACTTCGCGATCTGGGCGGCGGGCGGCCAGACCGTTCCCGTCTACGCCACCTCCTCGGCCGAGCAGGTGGAATGGATACTGCGCGACTCCGGCACCCGCTTCCTGGTGGTGGAGACCGAGGAGAACGCCGCCACCGCCAAGCAGGCCGTCGCGGGCCTCGGCGACAGCGGCGACGGCAGCGGCAGCGGCAGCGGCGGGGACGACGCGGGAGCGGTCACGGTCTGGCGGCTGACCGACGGTGCGATCAGCGAGCTGACCGCCCTGGGCCGGTCCGTCGAGGACACCGTCGTGGCGGAACGGCGGGCCGCGCTCACCCCGGAGTCGGTCGCCACCGTCTGCTACACCTCCGGCACCACCGGACGGCCCAAGGGCTGTGTGCTCACCCATGCCAATCTGCACGCCGAGTCGGTCAACACCATCGACCTGCTGCACCCGGTGTTCACCGAGATCACCGGGGAGGCCGCGGCCACCCTGCTGTTCCTGCCGCTGGCGCACATCCTGGGCCGCACCATACAGATCTCCTGCCTCAAGGCCCGGATACCGGTGGGGCACTGCCCCAGCATCAAGCCGGACGAGCTGCGGCCGGAGCTGGAGTCGTTCCGGCCGACCTTCGTGGTGGGGGTGCCGTATCTGTTCGAGAAGATCCACGACACCGGGCGGGCGACCGCCGAGAAGCTCGGCCGCGGCGCCTCCTTCGACCGGGCCGACCGGATCGCGGTCCGCTACGGCGAGGCCGAGCTCGCCGGCTACTACGGCACCGGCCCGGCCCCGGGCCTCGGGCTGCGGCTCGCCCGCAGCCTGTACGACCTGCTGGTCTACCGGCGGGTCCGCAAGGCGCTGGGCGGGCGGCTGCGCTACGCCATCAGCGGCGGATCACCGCTGGACGCCCGGCTCAATCTCTTCTTCCTCGGCTGCGGGGTGGTGATCTACGAGGGCTACGGCCTGACCGAGACCACCGCGGCCGCCACCCTGATGCCGCCCCTGGAGCCCCGGCCGGGCACGGTCGGCCGCCCCGTGCCGGGCACCTCGGTGCGGATCGCGGACGACGGCGAGGTGCTGCTCAAGGGACCGGTGGTGTTCGGCTCCTACTGGAACGACCCGGAGGCCACCGGCCGGGCCAAGCCGCACGGCTGGTTCGCCACCGGCGATCTGGGCGCGCTGGACGACGACGGCTATCTCACCATCACCGGACGGAAGAAGGACCTGCTGGTCACCACCGGCGGCAAGAACGTTTCCCCGGCGGTGCTGGAGGACCGGATGCGCAGCCGCCCGCCGGTCGGCCAGTGCCTGGTCGTCGGGGACCGGCGGCCGTTCATCGCCGCGCTGGTCACCCTGGAGCAGGACGCGGTGGCGCACTGGCTGTCGGTGCGCAGGCGCCCGGCCGACACCCCGCTGAGCGAGCTGTGCGAGGACCCGGAGATGCGCGCCGATGTGCAGCGGGCCGTGGACTACGCCAACGAGGCGGTCTCCCGGGCGGAGTCGATCCGCGCCTTCCGCATCGTGCCCGGCGAGTTCTCCGAGGAGAACGGCCTGCTCACCCCCTCGCTCAAGGTGAAGCGCAAGGCGGTGGAGGAGATGTACGCCGACACCATCGCGGCCCTCTACGGCTCCTGACCCACCCGCCGCCACGCCGCCGTGTGCGAGATGCGCCGCCGTGTGCGAGATGCGCGGCCCCCCTTCCCCCGGCCGGCGGGCCCGGTCCACACACCCACGCCCCGGACCGGGCCCGCCCTGTGCTCGGCCGCCGCGGCGCTATCCGGAGCAGGACGGGCACCAGTAGCCGTCACCCTGGAGAAATGTCCATCCCATTCCGGAGATGTGCGGGGCCGCCTCTTCGGCCGGATGCAGCAGGTAGCCGAAGAAGTCCTCGTCCCGGGAGGGTCCCGGGTCGGAGATGACGAGATCGAACATGATGCGGGCGCCGCAGCCTCCCCGGTCGCAGGCCAGGTAGTAGCGCACGGGCCCAGGGGTCTTCCCCTCGGTCATCAGGCTCATGGCCCGACTGTTGCCGATCGGGACCGGGTATGGGCCGTTCTTTGCCGAACCGCGCACAACAGGTAAGGCACGCGGGGGCGCACCCGGCGCACGTCACAGCCGCACGTGCCGGGCGGCCGCGCTGCCCGTGCGGCACGGTCAGCCGCGCAGCGACTCGCACAGCTCCAGGGCGCGTTCAGTGGAGGCGATCAGCCCCGCGTCGCCCTTGGCCCGGCGCAGCTCCAGCGCCTCGATCAGCAGCTTCTCCGCGACATCCAGGTCACCGGTGTCCATCCGGAACGTGCCCAGGTGCTGGAGGGCGAAGTCCACCAGCTCCGGGCAGCGTTCATGGGCGATGCGCAGCGCCTTGCGGTAGCAGGGCTCGGCCTCCGGGTAGTCCTCGCCGTACCGGTAGGCGTCGCCCAGGCCGATCAGCGCCGCCGTCTCGCCGCGCGGGTCGCCCAGCCGCACGGCGAGCACCGCCGCGTCGGAGAACAGCTCCCGGGCGGCGGTCAGTTCGCGCAGCACCAGGTGGCGGACGCCGGCCCGGCGCAGCGAGGCCACGGTGGGCGCGCCGCGGCGGATTTCGTCCGCCAGCGCACGCTCGGCCCGGGCGGCGGCGAGGCGGTAGGCGGGCTCGTCGGCCGGGATCATGCGCAGCCGCTCGTCATACGCCACCGCCCCGCCACCGGGGTCCTCCGCGGGGTCCTCCGCGGGCTCCGCGCCGCCGCCCGGGCCGGTCACAGTGCCGCCAGTTCGTCGGCCAGGTCGTCCAGCCCGAGCGAGCCCAGGGAGAGCGCGGCCATGTGCCAGGACTTGAGGTCGAACCGCTCGCCCCGCGCGGCCGCCGCCCGCCCGGCCGCCTCCCGCCCGGCCAGCCAGGCGCGTTCGCCCAGCTTGTAGCTGATCGCCTGCCCCGGCGCCCCCAGGTAGCGGACGATCTCCGAGGCGGTGTGCGCGTCGTCGATGCCGCAGTGCCGGTCCAGGAAGTCCCGGGCCAGCTCCGGCGTCCACACCTCGCCCGGGTGGAACTCCTCGCCCGCCGGGATGCGCAGTTCCAGGTGCATGCCGATGTCGACGACGACCCGGGCCGCGCGCAGCATCTGCTCGGAGAGGAACCCCAGCCGCCGCCCCGGGTCGGCGAACAGGCCCAGTTCCTCGGAGAGCCGCTCGGCGTAGAGCGCCCAGCCCTCGATGGAGCCGGAGATGCCGCCCAGCCCGGTCTGGTAGGCGGAGAGCCGGCCGGCCATATGACGCCACTGGGCAAGCTGGAGATGGTGGCCGGGCACGCCCTCGTGGAACCAGGTGGAGACCAGGTACCAGACGGGGAACCGGGTCCTGCCCAGCGTGGGCAGGAAGGTGCGGCCCGGCCGGGAGAAGTCGGCGGACGGCTCGATGTAGTAGGGGGCGGCGGCCGTGCCCGGCGGCGCGATCGCCGACTCCACCCGCCGCAGCGGCGCTGCCAGGTCGAAATGGGTGCCGCTGAGCTCGTCGATGGTGCGGTCCATCAGCTCCTGGAGCCAGCGCCGGATGTTCTCCACGCCCTCCACCGCCTCGCCGTGCCGGTTGAGGTGCTCCATGGCCTGGGCGGGCGAGGCCCCGGGCAGCACCTCNCTCCATGGCCTGGGCGGGCGAGGCCCCGGGCAGCACCTCGCCGGCCGCCTCGCGCATGGCCGCGGACAGCCGGCGGAACTCCTCCCAGCCGTAGGCGTAGGCGTCCGCCAGGTCCGGGTCGGTCCCGTTCCACTGCCGGGCGCCGCGCAGATAGCGCTCCCGGCCCACCGCGTCCGGGACGCCCTCGACGGCCGGCAGATAGCGCCCGGTGAGGTAGTCGCGCAGTTCGGCGGTGCCGGCCGCGGCCGTGTCCGCGTCCCGTGCCAGCTCCGTGCGCAGCGCCTCCGGGGCGGCGGCGGCCAGGCTGCGGAACCAGCCGCTGTCGAGGGTCTCGGTCAGCTGCCCCGCCACCGCGGCGGCCTGCCGGGGCGCGGCGCGCAGCCCGCGGGCCAGCCCGGCGTCCAGGGAGGCCCGGTAGCCGCGCAGCGCCTCGGGCACCCGG
>NZ_WTLH01000123.1 GCF_011421595.1 Streptomyces sp. YIM 98790
CCGGCGGCGGCGCCCGGCAGCGGGCCCGGGGGCCCGGGGGCCCCGGTGCCGGCGGAGCGGGAAGTGCCGCGCAGGCCCGCGGCGGAGACCCTGTCCACGCTGCGCGCCGCCGCGCACAACGGCGGCCTGGTCTGGATCGGTTACGTGGGCGCGGACGGCGTGGCCGGCCAGCGGGTGCTGGCCCCGGTGCGGGTGGAGGGCGGTCTGGTCACCGCCTTCGACCACACCGCCGAGGAGATCCGCACCTATCCCCTGCACCGCATTACCGGCGCCGCCGAACTGACCACCGAGCCGTGACCCGGGCCGCCGGGTCCGTTCCGGCATCCCGGCCCCGTCCGGTGCGTGAGGCCTGCCGCGGACCCGCTTCCGCGACCGCCCGCACCGGGCTCCGTCGTCCCCGGCCCACGCCCCGGGCGCGCCGCCCGGTACGGCGAACGCCGGGACCGCACGACCGCACGGCCGCACGACCGCACGGCGCACGGCGCACGACCGACCCTCCGCATCCGTCCCGTCCGAGGCACGACCGACCGAGGAGGACCACTCATGACGATTCCCGCCGACGTCCCGGGAGCCGGCCCCTTGGCCGGTCCCGAGGCCGGTCCCGAGGGCCCGCTGCTGCCTCCGCACCCGGCCGCGGACGGGCCCGCGGTGACCGTGGGAGATGCCGCCCTGGGCCGCGAGGAACTGTTCGCGGCGGCACGCGCCGTCGCCGGCCGGGTGCACGGCGCCCCCGCCGTCGCGGTGCGGGCCGCCGCCGATCTGCGCACCGTCGTCGCGGTCACCGGATGTCTGCTGGCCGGGGTGCCGGTGGTCCCGGTCGGGCCGGACTCGGGCGCCGCCGAGCGCGCCCATCTGCTCGCCGACTCCCGGGCCGCGCTGTGGCTGGGCGAACCGGCGGAGGATCTCCCCGTCGAGGCGGTCCCGGTGGAGCTCGGTGCCCGCTCGTCCGCGTCGTACCCCGAGCCGCCGGCCGGGTCCACCGCCATGATTATGTACACCTCGGGCACCACCGGGCCGCCCAAGGGCGCCCTGCTGTCCCGCCGGGCGGTCGCCGCCGGCCTGGACGGCCTGGCCGACGCCTGGGCCTGGACCCCCGACGACGTGCTGGTGCACGGCCTCCCGCTGTTCCATGTGCACGGCCTGATCCTGGGCGTGCTGGGCGCGCTGCGGGTGGGCAGCCCGCTGGTGCACACCGTCCGGCCGAAGCCGGCCGCCTACGCCGAGGCGGTGACCGGCCGGGGCGGGAGCCTGCTGTTCGGGGTGCCCACGGTCTGGTCCCGGATCGCCGCCGAGCCGTCCGCCGCGCGGGCGCTCGGCCCGGCACGGCTGCTGGTCTCCGGCAGCGCCCCGCTCCCGCTCCCGGTCGCCCGTGACCTGGCCGCCCTCTCCGGCCGGACACCGGTCGAGCGGTACGGCATGACGGAGACGATCATCACCCTCGCCCAGCGGGCCGACCAGGAGCGGCGGCCGGGCTGGGTCGGCCCCCCGATCCGCGGCGTGCAGGCCCGCGTCGTGGACGACGCGGGCCGCCCGGTGCCCGCCGACGGCTCCACCCCCGGCGACCTCCAGGTGCGCGGGGCCACCCTGTTCGACGGCTACCTGGGCCGCCCCGACCCGCTCATCGCCGACGGCTGGTTCCCCACCGGCGATGTCGCCGCCGTGGACGCCGGGGGCCACTACCGGATCGTGGGCCGCAGATCGACGGACCTGATCAAGTCCGGCGGCTACCGGATCGGGGCCGGGGAGATCGAGGCCGCCCTGCTCGGCCACCCGGCCGTCGCCGAGACGGCCGTCGTCGGCCTCCCCGACCCCGACCTCGGCCAGCGGATCGTCGCGTTCGTGGTGCGGAAGGACGGTGCCGACGCCGGTGCGGAGGAGCTCATCCGGCATGTGGCCGCACAGCTCTCGGCCCACAAGCGCCCCCGTGAGATCCGCTTCGTCACCGGTCTCCCCCGCAACCACATGGGCAAGGTGCAGAAGACCGCCCTGACCACCCCGGCGGCCTGACGCCCCGGGGAAACCGCGCGCGGGATGGGAGACTGGGAGGCCGGGCGGCGCCGCCGGACGGAGCGACGCGGCGATGAGGCGACGGAGCCGACGCGCGAGCCGACGCGCGAGCCGACGCGCGAGCCGACGCGCGAGCCGACGCGCGAGCGGACGGGCGAGCGGACAGCGAGCGCAGGAAGCGAAGGAAGCGAAGGAGATGCCGGTGAGCGGCGGGCCGCTGATTGTGCAGAGTGACAAGACGCTGCTGCTGGAGGTCGACCACGAGGGGGCCGCCGAGTGCCGGCGGGCCATCGCGCCGTTCGCCGAGCTGGAGCGGGCGCCGGAGCACATCCACACCTACCGGGTCACCCCGCTCGGCCTGTGGAACGCGCGGGCCGCCGGGCACGACGCCGAGCAGGTGGTGGACGCGCTGCTGCGCCACTCCCGCTACCCCGTGCCGCAGGCACTGCTGGTGGACATCGCCGAGACCATGTCCCGGTACGGGCGGCTCACCCTCACCAAACACCCCGCGCACGGCCTGGTGCTCACCACCACCGACCGCCCGGTGCTGGAGGAGGTCCTGCGGTCCAAGCGGGTGCAGCCGCTGGTGGGGGCAAGGGTCGACCCCGACACCGTGGCGGTGCATCCCTCGGAGCGCGGCCAGATCAAGCAGACCCTGCTCAAGCTGGGCTGGCCGGCCGAGGACCTGGCCGGCTACGTGGACGGCGAGGCGCATCCGATCGAGCTGGTCGAGGACGGCTGGGCGCTGCGCCCCTACCAGCGGCATGCGGTGGACGGCTTCTGGCACGGCGGCAGCGGCGTGGTGGTGCTGCCCTGCGGCGCGGGCAAGACCCTGGTCGGGGCCGGGGCCATGGCCACCGCCAGGTCCACCACCCTGATCCTGGTCACCAACACCGTCTCGGCCCGGCAGTGGAAGGCCGAGCTGATGCGCCGCACCTCGCTGACCGAGCACGAGATCGGCGAGTACAGCGGCGCCCGGAAGGAGATCCGGCCGGTCACCATCGCCACCTACCAGGTGCTGACCACCAGGCGGAAGGGTCTCTACCCGCATCTGGAGCTGTTCGACTCCCGCGACTGGGGCCTGATCATCTACGACGAGGTGCATCTGCTGCCCGCGCCGGTGTTCAAGTTCACCGCCGATCTGCAGGCGCGGCGGCGGCTCGGCCTGACCGCCACCCTGGTCCGGGAGGACGGCCGGGAGTCGGATGTGTTCTCGCTGATCGGCCCCAAGCGGTTCGACGCGCCGTGGAAGGAGATCGAGGCCCAGGGCTACATCGCCCCGGCGGACTGCGTGGAGGTCCGGGTCGATCTCACGGAGAGCGAACGGCTCGCCTATGCCATGGCGGAGCCGGACGAGCGGTACCGCTTCTGCGCCACCACGGACGCCAAGATGCGGGTCACCCGCCGGCTGGTGCGGCAGCACAGCGGGCAGCAGACCCTGGTCATCGGCCAGTACATCGACCAGCTCGACGAGTTGGCGGAGCAGTTGGGCGCCCCGGTGATCAAGGGCGTGACCAGCAACGCCCAGCGGGAGAAGCTGTTCGACGCCTTCCGCTCCGGCGAACTGAAGGTACTGGTGGTGTCCAAGGTGGCGAACTTCTCCGTCGACCTGCCGGAGGCCACGGTGGCCATCCAGGTCTCGGGCACCTTCGGCTCCCGGCAGGAGGAGGCCCAGCGGCTGGGCCGGGTGCTGCGCCCCAAGGCGGACGGGCACGAGGCGCGCTTCTACTCGGTCGTGGCCCGGGACACCGTGGACCAGGACTTCGCCGCCCACCGGCAGCGGTTCCTGGCCGAACAGGGCTACGCGTACCGGATCGTGGACGCGAGCGAACTGCCCGCCTCCGAGGCCCCGGAACCGGAGATGTAGGCGGTCCGGGGACTCCGCGCGCAGGTGCACCGGGGTCCTGCCGGATGTCCCGGCCCGGCTGCCGGAACGGCTCCGGGACCGGCTCCGGTGGCCGGGCGGCCGGGCGTCACGGCTGGTCCGCGTCCCGCCGCGGCGGGACGCCGCCGCCTGCGCGGCCCGGTGGGTCGTCGATCCGGCCGAGCAGCACCACCTCGGCGGCGGCGGAGCCGAAGACTCGGACGGCGCGCAGGGCGTCGCCCAGCCAGTGGCGGCGGTGGCGGTGCCCGTCGGGCAGGGCGGTGGCCCCGCTGCCGGTCCCGGGAGCGCCGGTCCCCCGGGCGTGCAGTGATGTGGTGGTCATGGTTCCAGGGTGCGACCGGGGGCGGGCCGGGGGCATCGGTCTGCGGACGGAATGTCCGGCTTCCGCCGGTCAGCCCCCGGTCTGACGCCCGGCTCGGGGCTTCTCCGGGATCGCTCCGGGATCGCTCCGGGTCACCTCCGGGTCGGGTGCGGGTCGTCTCCGGGAACCCTCGGTCCCGGCCCGCCGGGGAGCCGGGACCGCCCGGGTGCGGCCCGTGATTAACCGTTTGCGCCGGGGACGCGCCTCGTCCTAGGCTCGCGCTTCTGCCGCCTCCGCCGCACACGGAGGCGCCGGCCGTTCGGGAACCGGCCGGCATGGAATCACCCCTTTCGCACGCACCACACCGTCCGGCAGCCGCGGGCCACGGCCACGGCTGCCGGACGGTTCCGCGCGTGCGCCCGGGTGACCGAATGCCCGTGACCGTCGCCGCCGGAGGCTCTCCCGTGTCCGCCCCATCCGTACCGTCCACACCCTCCGTTCCCTCCGAGTCGCCGCTCGATGCCGAGCGGGCCCATCTGGCCGCCTCCCGTGCCGCGCTGCGGGCCATGCGGGAGGACGCCGAGGCGCTGGACATCTCCGATGTCGCCGCCACCTGGGTCTCCGCCGAGGTGCTGCGCCGGGATGTGGAGACCCGTATCAAGGCCCTGGCCGACCTGGCCGGCACCCCGCTGTTCTTCGGCCGCCTGGACTACCACCACGCGCTCGACGCCGAGGGCGAGACCGGCACCCGCTTCTACATCGGCCGCCGCCACGTCCACGACGCCTCCGGCGACCCCATGGTCATCGACTGGCGTGCCCCGGTCTCCCGCCCCTTCTACCGGGCCTCCCGCCAGGACCCGCAGGGCATCGCGCTGCGCCGCCGGTTCGGCTACGACGGCGGCGAGCTGACCGCCTACGAGGACGAACACCTCTCCGATCCGGACGCGGACGACAGCGGCGCCGGCGAGCTGCTGCGCCGGGAGATCGAGCGCCCGCGCGTCGGCCCGATGCGGGACATCGTGGCCACCATCCAGCCCGAGCAGGACGAGATCGTACGCGGCCCGGTCGCCGTGACGGTCTGTGTGCAGGGCGCGCCCGGCACCGGGAAAACCGCGGTCGGCCTGCACCGGGTGGCTTTCCTGCTCTACGCCCACCGGGAGCGGCTGGCCCGCACCGGCACCCTGGTGATCGGCCCCAACCGTTCCTTCCTGCGCTACATCGAACAGGTGCTGCCCGCCCTCGGCGAGCTGGAGGTGAAGCAGGCCACGGTGGACGAACTGGTGGCCGACGGGGTGGAGATCCGCGGCACCGACCCGGCGGAGACCGCCCGGCTGAAGGGCGACGCGCGCATGGCGGAGCTGCTGCGCCGCGCGGTGCGCTCGGGGGTGCGCCTCCCCGAGGAGGGCGTGGTGGTGCCCCGCGGCACCCGGCTCGGGGGTGCCTCCCGGTCCCTCAGGGCCTGGGGGAGCGTCCCCGCCCACGAACTGGCGGAGATCGTGCGCGAACTGCTGGAGCGGGACATCCGCTACGGCGCCGCCCGCGAGGCCCTGCCGCAGCGCATCGCGCACGCCGTGCTGGTGCAGATGGAGCGCGCCGGGGAGGCCCCGGACGACCGGGTGCAGGCGGCGGTGGCGCGCAGCGCCCCGGTCAAGGCGGCGGTGAAGGCGGCCCTGCCGCCGGTCGACCCGCACAAGCTGGTGCTGCGGCTGCTGTCCGATCCCGGCTTCCTGGCCGAGCAGGCCGAAGGGCTCCTCACCGCCGAGGAGCAGCGGCTCCTGCTGTGGGAGCGTCCGGTCCGCTCGGTGAGGTCCGCCCCCTGGTCGGCGGCGGACGCGGTGCTCATCGACGAGGCCCGCGACCTGGTGGAGCGCACCCCGTCGCTGGGTCATGTGGTGCTGGACGAGGCGCAGGACCTGTCGCCGATGCAGTACCGGGCGGTGGGCCGGCGCTGCTCCACCGGCTCGGCCACGGTGCTGGGCGATCTGGCCCAGGGCACCACACCGTGGGCCACCGCGAGCTGGGCCGAGGCCCTGACCCATCTGGGCAAGCCGGAGGCGGCGGTGGTCGAGCTGACCCGCGGCTTCCGGGTGCCGCGGCAGGTGATCTCCTACGCCTCCCGGCTGCTGCCCGCGATCGCGCCGGGTCTGGCCGAGGCCACCTCCGTCCGGGAGGCCGCCGGCTCGCTGCGGCTGCGCCACGTCCCGGACGCCGCCGGGCTGGACGCGGCGGTGCTGGACGCCTGCCGCGAGGCGCTGGACCGGGAGGGCTCGGTCGGCCTGATCGCGGCGGACGCCCGGGTGCCGGAGCTGGCGGAGGCGCTGGCGGCGGCGGGGCTGGACCATCTGAGTCCGGGTATGGAGACCGGCGAGCGGACCCGCCTCACCCTGGTCCCGGCCTCGCTGGCCAAGGGGCTGGAGTACGACCATGTGGTGCTGGACGAGCCGGCCGCGGTGGTGGCCGGCGAGCCGGACGCACGCACCGGCCTGCGCCGCCTCTACGTCGCCCTCACCCGCGCCGTCTCCGGCCTCACCGTGCTCCACTCGGCGCCCCTGCCGGCGCCGCTGGCCGGCGGAACGACCGCCGGAACGACCGCCGGAACGACCGCCGGCTGAGGCCGGGACGGGACCGGGCGGCGGGCCGGGCCGCCCGGTGCCCGGCGAGCGCTCAGGCCGTTGCGGCAGCTCCGTCGTCCAGGGCCGTGCGCCAGGCGGCCACGGCGGTGGCGGTGACCGGCCCGGACCAGCCTCGCGGGCGGGCCGCGCCGCCGATGTGGAAGGCGTCCACCCCGGCGGCCAGCAGCTCCGGCACATGCTCCAGCCGCAGCCCGCCGCCGACCATCAGCCGCGGCAGGTAGCCGGGCTCGCCGGCCGCGGTGCGCGCCGCCTCGCCGCGCAGCACCGCCATGCCGTGGTCCACGCCGGCCGCCGAGCCGGCGGTGAGGTAGGTGTCCAGACCGGGGAAGCCGTCCAGCCGGGCGCGCAGCGCGGACCGGTCGGCGCTGTGGTCGATGGCCCGGTGGCAGGTCCAGCGGGCCTCCTCGCCCAGCACGCCGGTGAGCGTGCGGATGGCTCCGAGGTCGGCGTGGCCGTCGGCGTCCAGGAAACCGAGCACGAATTCCCGGGCGCCCTCGGCGCACAGCTTCTCGGCCGTGGCGCACAGGCCGTCCAGGGCGGCCGGGCCCCCGGTGCGGAAGCCGTCACCGGGGCGGAGCATGACGCGCAGCGGGAGGGCGACGGCGTCCCGGATCGCGGCGACGGTCTCCACGGCGGGCGTCAGTCCGTCGGCGGCGATCTCGGTGACCAGCTCCAGGCGGTCGGCGCCTCCGGACTGTGCGGCGATGGCGTCCTCGGCGTCGAGGGCGATCACCTCAAGAAGTGGTCTAGACATGTTGCACATGCTGGCATAGACCACTGCCGGGAGAAAGACCGTCCCGGATTCCGGAACCGCCACCGGATGCGCGGGGACCGTTCCGGCGCCACCGCGGCGCGGCGCCGGGCGGATTGGCGAGAATGGGCCCATGACCGACGGTCGCACCTCTGCCGCAGCCCCCGACGCCGGACTCGCCGGGCGGTTCACCGCGCTGCTGGGCGAGGCCCCCGGCGCCGCCGCACTCGCCGCCGGCCTGCTGCGCCGCTGGGCCGAGCCGCAGCGGCACTACCACACCACCGGCCATCTGCGGGCCGTGCTCGGCCACCTGGACGAGGCCGGGCTGCGCGGACACGCCGCGGACCCGGCGGCGGTGGCCCTGGCCGCGTGGTTCCACGACGCGGTCTACGACCCGGCGGCCACGGGCACCGCCGACGAGGAGGAGAGCGCCCGGCTGGCCGAGCGCACCCTGCCCGGCGCGGGCGCCGGACCGGAGCTCACCGCCGAGGTGGCGCGGCTGGTACGGCTCACCGCGGACCACGACCCGGCCACCGGTGACACCAATGGCGAGGCGCTGTGCGACGCCGATCTCGCGGTGCTCGGCTACCCGCCCGAGGAGTACGCCGCCTACACCGCGGCCGTCCGCCGGGAGTACGGCTTCGTGCCCCCGGAGGCGTTCCGCGCCGGCCGCGCGGAGGTGCTGCGCCGGCTGCTCTCCCACCCCCGCCTCTACCGCACCCCGCACGCCGTGCGGCACTGGGAGCCCACCGCCCGCTACAACCTCACCGCCGAACTCGAACTCCTCACCCGGTGACCGGCGGCCCTCCGCGGCCCGCCGCCCGGCGCCCCCGGTCAGGCCCCGGTGCCCGGGGCGCGGCGCCGCCTGCGGCGCAGCCCCGCGGCATGCAGCCGGCGGACGATCTCCCGGCTGGTGGCGGGCGCCGCGCCGAGCGCCAGGGCATCCGGATAGCGCTCGGCGGGGATGTCGTAGTGGTCGCGGTCGAAGGCACGGGCCGGCACGCCCAGCCGCGCCGCGAAGGCGTGCAGCTCCGCCAGGGATTCGTCGCTCACCAGGTGCGACCAGTACCGGCCGTGGCCCGGCCAGTCCGGGGGATCGATGTAGACGGTCATGCCGCCCCCTGTCCCTGCCTGCCTCGTGTCCGCATCCGCATCCGCATTCGCACCCGCACCCGCATCGCCGTCCGCAGCCGTGTCCGCGCTCCCGGCCCGCGCCGTCCGGCGCCCTTGATCGCCCACTTGACGGGGAACGCGGCCATCCCACCACCATGACCCCCCAGGGGTTGACGCACCCTCCCCACCGAAAATACCTTTCACCTGTGAGGAATGCCATGAAGGAAAATTTCGCCCGGCGCAGCGGCCGGTCGCGCCCCGCACCCGCGGTGCCCCGTCCGGCCCCGCCCGAGCCGGGCGCGCTGGCCGCCAAGGTGCGCACCATGGCACCCTCCATGACCCGCTCCATGCAGCGCGTCGCCGAGACCGTGGCCGGAGACCCGGCCGGCTGCGCCGCCCTGACCGTCACCGGCCTCGCCGAGCGCACCGGCACCAGCGAGGCCACCGTGGTCCGCACCGCCCGCCTGCTCGGCTATCCCGGCTACCGGGATCTGCGCCTGGCCCTGGCCGGCCTCGCCGCCCAGCAGGCGTCCGGCGCCGCCCCCGCCCTCACCACCGACATCTCGGTGGACGACCCGATGAGCGAGGTGGTCACCAAGCTGGCGCAGGACGAGCGCCAGACCCTGGCCGACACCGCCGCCTCCCTGGACGTCGCCCAGCTGGAGGCCGCCGTGGCCGCCATGGTCGGCGCCCGCCGGATCGACGTCTACGGCGTCGGCGCCTCCTCCCTGGTCGCCCAGGACCTGGCACAGAAGCTGCTGCGCATCGGCCTGGTGGCGCACGCCCACGCCGACCCGCACCTGGCCGTGACGGGCGCGGTGCAGCTCCGCGCCGGGGACGTGGCGATCGCCATCACCCACTCCGGCCGCACGGTGGACGTGATCGAGCCGCTGCAGGCCGCCTTCGACCACGGGGCCACCACCATCGCGGTCACCGGGCGGCCGGACGGCGAGGTCACCCAGTACGCCGACCACGTGCTGACCACCTCCACCGCCCGGGAGAGCGAGCTGCGGCCCGCCGCCATGTCCAGCCGCACCAGCCAGCTCCTGGTCGTGGACTGCCTGTTCATAGGCGTGGCGCAGCGTACCTACGAAGCCGCCGCGCCCGCACTGCACGCCAGCTACGAGGCGCTGGCCCACCGCCATTCCCCCCGCGACTCCAGCCGCTGACCCGACCCGCCTCCGCACCGCCCGACCGCCCGCACCGCCGTCCCCCCACCGCCCGTTCCGCCCGTTCCGCACCGACCCCGTCCGCAGGCCGCCCGCCGCCCGGCCCGGAGCAGAACCGAGCCAGCCGCCGCCTCCACTTTCTCCGAGCCGCCCGTCCACTCGTCTGAGGAAGTCGCGACGCCATGACCTCCATGCCCTCCGTGCCGTCCACTCCCCCGCCGCACACCCCGCGCACTCCGGCCGGCTCCGGCCGCCTCCAGTCCGAGCTGGAGGCCCTCACCACCGAGGCGTACCGCTCCGATCTCGCCGACATCGACCGGCGGACGACCCTGGACATCGCCCGGGTGATGAACCGCGAAGACGCGGCCGTGCCCGCCGCGGTGGCCGCCCAGCTGCCGCAGATCGCCGCCGCCATCGACGGCGTCGCGGCCCGCATGGCGCGCGGCGGGCGGCTGGTCTACTGCGGCGCCGGCACCGCCGGCCGGCTCGGCGTGCTGGACGCCAGCGAGTGCCCGCCCACCTTCAACACCGCCCCGGAAGAGGTCATCGGGCTGATCGCGGGCGGCCGGGAGGCCATGGTGGCCGCGGTGGAGGGCGCGGAGGACAGCCGGGAACTCGCCGAGGCGGATCTCGCCGCGCTCGGCCTGACGGAGCACGACGCGGTGGTCGGCGTCTCCGCCTCCGGCCGCACCCCCTACGCGGTCGGCGCGGTGGCCTGTGCCCGCCGCCGGGGCGCGCTGACCATCGGGCTGTCCTGCAACCCGGACACCCCGCTCAGCGCCGCCGCCGAGCACCCGATCGAGGTGGTGGTCGGCCCGGAGCTGATCGCCGGCTCCACCCGGCTCAAGGCGGGCACCGCGCAGAAGCTGGTGCTCAACATGATCTCCACGATCAGCATGATCCGGCTGGGCAAGACCTACGGGAACCTGATGGTGGACGTCCGCGCCTCCAACGAGAAGCTGCGGGCCCGCTCCCGCCGGATCGTCTCGCTGGCCACCGGCGCCTCCACCGAGGACATCGAACGGGCGCTGACCGCCACCGGCGGCGAGACCAAGAACGCCATCCTCGCCCTCCTCGGCGGGGTGGACGCGGACACCGCGGAACGCCTGCTCACCGAGTCCGGCGGCCACCTGCGCGCCGCCCTGCACGCCGTCCGGCGCCCCTGACGGCGACGGGCAGCGCCGCCCCGCGCCCGGGAGGCGGGAGCGGTGTCCGGCCCCGAGGGCTACGCCGCGGCGCGGGCGCCGGCCCCGGCCCTGGGCAGATGCGCGGCGAACCAGTCCCGGGCGAGCTGCGCCACCTGCTCCAGCGCGCCCGGTTCCTCGAACAGATGCGTGGCCCCGGGCACCACCTCCAGCCGCTTCTCGCAGCGCAGCTTCCGCTCCGCCTGCGCGTTCAGCTCCAGCACCATGTGATCCTGGCCTCCGACGATCAGCAGCGTGGGCGACCGCACCGCCGCCAGCGCGGTCTCCCCGGCCAGATCCGGCCGCCCGCCCCGGGACACCACGGCCGCCGGATGGTCCTCCACCGCCGCGCGCAGCGCCGCCGCCGCGCCCGTGCTGGCACCGAAGTACGCGACGGGCAGCCCCGTCTCGCCGTGCGCCCACCGGCCGGCCCCGGCCAGCCGCCCGGCCAGCAGCGGGATGTCGAAGACCAGGTTCCGGTCGAGCTCCTCCTCTTCCGTCAGCAGATCGAACAGCAGCGTGCCCAGGCCCGCCCGCTGGAGCACCTCCGCCACATAGCGGTTGCGCCGGCTGTGCCGGCCGCTGCCGCTGCCGTGGGCGAAGGCCACCACCACCGGCGCGTGGTGCGGCAGCACCAGCTCCCCGGGGAGCACCGGCTCCTCCGGCCCGGGCAGCCCGATCTCCACCTCGCGCCGCTCGGTGGGCCGGTCCCAGGCCCCGGGGTGCGGGCCCTCGCTGCGCGGCGCGGTCTTGTGCGCCGCGGCGGCGGCCCGGTTCAGCAGCTCCACGACCTCGCGGTCCTCGGTCTGGGCGAAGTCCTCGTACCACTGGCCGACCGAGCCGAAGCCGCTGGGGGCGCTGAGGAAGACCACCTCGTCGGCGTCCTGGAGGAGCTGCTCGGGCGTGCCGGCCGGCAGCACCGGCACGGCCAGCACCACGTGCGCGGCGCCCTGGGTGCGGGCGATCCGGCAGGCGGCGCGCGCGGTGGAGCCGGTGGCGATGCCGTCGTCCACGATGACGGCGGTCCGGCCGGCCAGTTCCTCCCGTGGAGTGTCGCCGCGGTAGCTGCGCACCCGGCGTTCCAGTTCGGCGCGCTCCAGCCGCTCCACCTCGGCCATGTCGTCCTCGTCCAGCCGGGCCATGCCGACCACTTCGGGATTGATCACCTTGGCGCCGTCCTCGCCGACCGCACCGAAGCCCAGTTCGGGCTGGAACGGCACGCCCAGTTTGCGCACCACCAGCACGTCGAGCGGCGCGCCCAGTCCCTGGGCGACCTCGAACGCCACCGGCACGCCGCCGCGCGGCAGGCCCAGCACCACCGGGTCGCGGTCCTGCAGGTGCCGGAGCCGGCCCGCCAGTTCCCGGCCGGCGTCCTCACGATTGACGAACCGCATCGGAAGCCTCCCGTTGTTCCGCCTCCCTCGGCAGGTTCCCGTTTTCGCCCGCTCCACCCGTGCCTCCGGCCCGGCCCCGCCGGGGCGGCGCGTACGGGCCCGGAGAACGCCGCAGGGGCGGTGCCCCGCGCGGATCTGCGCGGAACACCGCCCCTGTCGGCGTCGGCCGTACCCGGGACGGGACGGGACGGTCGGGCCCGGACTCAGAAGTCCATGCCGCCGCCCATGCCGCCGGCACCGGCCTCGGCGCCCGCGGCGGCCTTCTCCGGCTTGTCGGCGATGACGGCCTCGGTGGTGAGGAAGAGCGCCGCGATGGAGGCGGCGTTCTGCAGCGCGGAGCGGGTCACCTTGGCCGGGTCGATGATGCCCTCGGCGATCATGTCCACGTAGTCGCCGGTGGCGGCGTTCAGGCCGTGGCCCGGGGTCAGGTTGCGCACCTTCTCCGCCACGACGCCGCCCTCCAGGCCCGCGTTCATGGCGATCTGCTTCAGCGGGGCCTCCAGGGCCAGCTTGACGGCGGCGGCACCGGTCGCCTCGTCGCCCTCCAGGTCCAGCTTCTCGAACACCGAGGTGGCCTGGAGCAGGGCGACGCCACCGCCGGCGACGATGCCCTCCTCGACGGCGGCCTTGGCGTTGCGCACCGCGTCCTCGATGCGGTGCTTGCGCTCCTTCAGCTCGACCTCGGTGGCGGCACCGGCCTTGATCACGGCCACACCGCCGGCCAGCTTGGCCAGCCGCTCCTGGAGCTTCTCGCGGTCGTAGTCGGAGTCGGAGGACTCGATCTCGGCCCGGATCTGGTTGACCCGGCCCTGCACGGCCTCGCTGTCACCGGCACCGTCCACGATGGTGGTCTCGTCCTTGGTGACGACCACCTTGCGGGCGCGGCCCAGCAGGTCCAGGGAGGCGTTCTCCAGCTTGAGACCGACCTCCTCGGAGATCACCTGGCCGCCGGTGAGGATGGCGATGTCGCCCAGCATGGCCTTGCGGCGGTCGCCGAAGCCCGGGGCCTTGACGGCAACGGACTTGAAGGTGCCGCGGATCTTGTTGACCACCAGGGTGGACAGGGCCTCGCCCTCCACGTCCTCGGCGATGATCAGCAGCGGCTTGCCGGCCTGCATGACCTTCTCCAGCAGCGGGAGCAGGTCCTTGACGCTGGAGATCTTGGAGTTGGCGATGAGGATGTAGGGGTCCTCCAGCTCCGCCTCCATGCGCTCCATGTCGGTGGCGAAGTAGGCGGAGATGTAGCCCTTGTCGAAGCGCATGCCCTCGGTGAGCTCCAGCTCGAGACCGAAGGTCTGCGACTCCTCGACGGTGATGACGCCTTCCTTGCCGACCTTGTCCATGGCCTCGGCGATCAGCTCGCCGATCTGGGTGTCGCCGGCGGAGATGGAGGCGGTGGAGGCGATCTGCTCCTTGGTCTCGACCTCCTTGGCCTGGCCGAGCAGTGCCTCGGAGACCTGCTCGACGGCCTTCTCGATGCCCCGCTTCAGGGCCATCGGGTTGGCGCCGGCGGCCACGTTGCGCAGGCCCTCGCGGACCAGGGCCTGGGCCAGCACGGTGGCGGTGGTGGTGCCGTCACCGGCGACGTCGTCGGTCTTCTTGGCGACTTCCTTGACCAGCTCGGCGCCGATCTTCTCGTAGGGGTCCTCCAGCTCGATCTCCTTGGCGATCGAGACACCGTCGTTGGTGATGGTGGGGGCGCCCCACTTCTTCTCCAGCACGACATTGCGGCCCTTGGGGCCGAGTGTGACCTTGACGGCGTCGGCGAGCTGGTTCATCCCGCGCTCAAGGCCGCGCCGGGCCTCCTCGTCGAACGCGATGATCTTGGCCATGTGAGATGGTCCTCCCAGATGCGGGGTGGATTGCTCCGGACCGCGCTGGCGCCCGCGACGGACGGCCCGCAGCCCGGTGGCTTCCTTGCCTCCACCGGCCGGCGGACCTCACCGACCCGGTCCTGTCTGTCACTCTCACTCATAGAGTGCTAACGCCCATGATTAGCACTCGAGCCCCGAGAGTGCAAGCTGCTGCCCCGGAGGGGCATCGATGAGGGGTGGTGGCCGGGGGCGCGGCGGGCGCAAGCTGCTGCCCCGGAGGGCGCCGATGAGGGGTGGTGGCCGGGGGCGCGGCGGGCGCAAGCTGCTGCCCCGGAGGGCGCCGATGAGGCGGAGGGCCCGGAACGGGGCGAGGACCCGGGGCCCGTTGTGGGACGGGCGCCCGGGTCCTCGGTGAGTGGTGCGGCGGCTGGCGATGTTCAGGCGGTGACGCGCACCATGTCGGCCTGCGGACCCTTCTGGCCCTGCGAGATCTCGAACTCGACCCGCTGCCCTTCTTCCAGAGTGCGGTAGCCGTCCATCTGAATCGCGCTGTAGTGGACGAACACGTCCGCACCACCGTCGACCGCGATGAAGCCGTAGCCCTTCTCCGCGTTGAACCACTTGACGGTGCCCTGAGCCATTCCAAACTCCCCTATTACTGGCCCTTTCACGAGCCCGCACTTCNGGTGCCCTGAGCCATTCCAAACTCCCCTATTACTGGCCCTTTCACGAGCCCGCACTTCGCGGACCCGGGTCAGACCTCAGACCTCACACCCGGCCGAAGGGGGTGTGTGCCAGAACGCGTCGACCGCCGCTGAATGTATCCGGCCGACCGCCGTATGCAACAGGTCATTTGAACGACAATTCTTGTGACGGCAGAACCGTCAAAGTCCGCTATGTCACGAAAAAATAACGCCTATCGGGCAGGATCAAGGCGGCCAAACCGGCAAATGGTGCAGCACTTTCCCAGTCGATATGACGCGAATTCATATGCCAATGGCACACGGGCACCGCGGGGAACGCCCTTCCCCTGCGGAACGTCCCCGGTCCGGGCAGGGGCGGGGCCTCTCGCCCGGACCGCCACTCTAGCGCGCCCCGGGCGTGCCGTACCCGGGCATGACGGACGCCCCGGGACACAACCGCCCCGGGGCGTACGATCCACGGCGCCGCGGCGCCCCGCGGCCGCTCAGCAGCCGCCCGCCACCGCTGGGATGATCGAGACACCGGCACCGTCCGGGGTCGGGGTCTGCAGCCCCTCGGCGAACCGGACGTCGTCGTCGTTCACATAGACATTCACGAATCGGCGCAGCTTGCCGGTGTCGTCCAGCACCCGGGAACCGATTCCGGTGTGGTTCTTCTCCAGATCGGCAAGCACCTCGGCGAGCGTCGATCCCTCGGCCGTCACTTCGGCGGCTCCGCCGGTGTAGGTGCGCAGGATGGTCGGGATCCGGACGGTCACGCTCATGGCAGTTCTCCTCGTTCTGGCATGCCTGGCAGGGGTGGCAGGGGCGGGACGGAGGCAGCGCCGGGCGACGGCCCGGACACGGCGGGCAGGGGCCCCGGCGGGGCGGAGCAGAAGGGGCGGCTTCAGGCCAGACCGGCCGCGCGGAAAGCGGCGAGATCCGGCCGGATCACGGCGGTCGGCCGGCTGACCGGTGCCACCGCGTCCAGCGTCTTGAGCCCGTCGCCGGTGTTGAGCACCACGGTGGTGGCCTCCGGGTCCAGCAGACCCTCCTTGAGCAGCTTCCGCGTGACGCCGAGCGTCACCCCGCCCGCGGTCTCGGCGAATACGCCCTCGGTGCGGGCCAGCAGCCGGATGGCGTCCACCACCTCGTCGTCGGTGACGTCCTCCACGGCGCCGCCGGTGCGCCGGGCGATGTCCAGCACGTAGGGTCCGTCGGCCGGGTTGCCGATGGCCAGCGACTTGGCGATGGTGTCCGGCCGCACCGGGCGGATCACGTCGTGCCCCGCCTTGAAGGCCTGGGAGACCGGGGAGCAGCCGGCCGCCTGGGCGCCGAAGATCTTGTAGGGCCGGTCCTCCACCAGACCCAGCGCGATCAGCTCCCGCAGCCCCTTGTCGATCTTGGTGAGCTGGGAACCGGAGGCGATGGGCACCACCAGCTGGTCCGGCAGCCGCCAGCCGAGCTGCTCGCAGATCTCGTAGGCCAGGGTCTTGGAGCCCTCCGCGTAGTACGGGCGGAGGTTGACGTTGACGAAGCCCCAGCCCTCGCCGGCCGGATCGCCGATCAGCTCGGAGCAGAAGCGGTTCACGTCGTCGTAGGTGCCCTCGATGGCCACCAGGTCACCGCCGTAGACCGCGGCCATGACCACCTTGCCCTGCTCCAGGTCGTGCGGGATGAAGACGCAGGACCGCAGGCCGGCCCGGGCCGCCGCGGCGCCCACCGCGCCCGCCAGGTTGCCGGTGGAGGAGCAGGAGAGGGTGGTGAAGCCGAAGGCCCGCGCGGCCTCCACGGCGATCGCCACCACCCGGTCCTTGAAGGAGTGCGTCGGGTTGCCGGAGTCGTCCTTGACGTGCAGCTCGCCGCTCACCCCGAGCTCGGCGGCCAGCCGGTCGGCCCGCACCAGGCGGGTCATGCCGGGGTTGAGGTTGGGCTTTCCGGCCACGTCGGCGGGCACCGGCAGCAGCTCGGCGTAGCGCCAGATGCTGCCGGGACCGGCCTCGATGCGGGCCCGCAGGCCCTCGGGGTCCCCGCTGGGGAGCTCGTAGGCAATCTCCAGCGGGCCGAAACACTCCGCACATGCGAAGATCGGGCTAAGTGGATAACGCTGACCGCATTCCCGGCAGGAAAGCGCCGCGGCGGATCCCAGATCGGCGCCGGGCGTGGCGCCCGCGGCAACGGAGCCGGCGGCAGCGCCCGAGCCCCCCGGAGAAGTGGTGCCGGTCGCGGTGGATGCAGGCGTGGTCGGATCAGACATGGGTGCGAGGCCCTCTCTCCTCATCTTCCCCGTGACGGCTTTCGCCACAGGACGGAATTGGCACCTTCCCCGACCGGGGACCTCGCTTCTGACCGCGAGACCGGCGGGAGGGTTGCCGGGGCTTCACCGGGCCGTTCCCTCTGCCCCTCTGGATGAGCGTTATGCGTTTGTCGAACGCGGCCCCCCGATATGCGGAGGTCACCTGCGTTGCTCAAGACTGTAACCGACGGCCCCGACAATGACTCGACCCCGTCCAATCCCCGAGACACCGAGGAGCGACACGTGCTGGAAGAGGCGAAGGTGTGGCTGAGCAGCCGTTCCTGGACTGCCGCCGACCGTCCGCTGTCACAGCTGGTGGCCGCAAAGCGGGCGGCGGGTCCGGCAGGCACCGTCAGCGTGGTTCTGCCCGCCCTGAACGAGGAGGCGACCGTCGGCGCGATCGTCGAGTCGATCCGGCGGGACCTGGTGGAACGCGTGCATCTGGTCGACGAGATCCTGGTCATGGACTCGGGCTGCACCGACCGGACCCCCGAGGTGGCCGCCGCGGCGGGCGCCAAAGTCGTGCACCGCGACGAGATCCTGCCCCGCATGCCGGCCCGCCCCGGCAAGGGGGAGGTCCTGTGGCGGTCGTTGTTCGCGGCGAGCGGCGAGATCGTCGCCTTCGTCGACGCCGACCTGCGGGACTTCGACTCGCGGTTCGTCAGCGGAATCATCGGACCTCTTCTCACCGAATCGGAGGTGCACCTGGTCAAGGCCATGTACGACCGCCCGCTCGGCGCCGAGCAGGTCGGTCCCGACCAGGCCGGTCCGGGCCAGGGCGGCCGGGTGACCGAGCTGGTCGCCCGCCCGCTGCTCAACCTGCACTGGCCGGAGCTGGCCGGTGTGGTGCAGCCCCTCGGCGGCGAGTACGCGGCCCGGCGGTCGCTGCTCGAAAAGCTGCCGTTCCCCGTCGGTTACGGCGTGGAGCTGGGATTGCTGGTGGACACCCTGAACCTGATGGGGCTGGATGCCATCGCCCAGGTGGATGTGGGCGTGCGCCGCCACCGGAACCAGGACGGACAGGCCCTGGGCCGGATGGCCGCCACCATCTACCGCACGGCACAGGCCAGGCTGCCCGGGGCCGGGCCGGTGCGCGCCGGGATCACCCAGTTCCAGCGGATTCCGGGTGGTGGCTTCGCCCCCCGCCACCACCCCGTGGACACCGTGGAACGCCCGCCGCTGGTGACCGTTCCCGAGTACATGGCCCACAAGCCCGGGCGCGTCGCGGCGTAGCCCCCGCCGGGCAGGCCGCGGCGTGGCGCGCCCTGCCCGGCGAGGCACCGCGGTGCGGGCCGCGTGCGGGCCG
>NZ_WTLH01000124.1 GCF_011421595.1 Streptomyces sp. YIM 98790
CTCAGCCGCGGCAGCGACGCCGGCCCCTGCGACCGCAGGGCCCGAGGGCCGCCCTCGTCCCACATCTGCCGCCACCGCTGCACCGAGCGGACGCTGACCCGCAGGTCCTTGGCGATCACCGAGCTCGCCTCGCCCCGGGCGAATCGCTCGGCCGCCTGCAGCCGTAACTCCTCGCGGAACTGCTGCCGTTCGGCGGTCAGCCCGCCCTCTTGTGGATACCTCACACCCCGGTGATACCGCACGGGCGACGAGCCGTCAGCCCCTACGACTTCACGAGTTCAACCTCAGTAACCGGCGATCGTGTGGTAGCCGCTGGAGGAGACACGCGGCTCGACTCCCCGAGGGCCGAACGCGAAGCCATCAGCACTGGTATTCCCGCGCCGCCCGATCATTCGTTCTCCCTCAAGTAAGCCAGTACATAAAGAACTTGGAGCCTGCCGTAATGGGACCATCAGCCCCACCCGCCAACGTGATCAAGGTTGACATGCTCTGGGCGACTGCATCCAGTCAATCCACCTCGACTTGCTCTGCCGTCGGCGAACTGCCATCCGGCGAAGCCCACACCAGCACCCACGAAAAGACGACACTGCGCGAAAACGCGCCGCGAGTGCACCAACCCTCCAACCGAAGACCCGCACTGAGAAAGCAATTCCCGGGCCAGCGGCCACGCTCCAGCAGGAATAACANACCAACCCTCCAACCGAAGACCCGCACTGAGAAAGCAATTCCCGGGCCAGCGGCCACGCTCCAGCAGGAATAACACAACGGCCTCCGGAGCCGTGTGCGCAGGTTCGAATCCTGCCGGGGGCACCGGAATGTCGGCGGCGCTTGAATCGTGGTTCTGTCGCAGGTCTTGTGGATCGTCACGTCGTATAGCTGTTGATCTTGTCGGTGTGGGTCTGGAGGTTGCCCGAAACCAGCCTGGGTTGTTGCTCGTTCGGGTGATCGTCACTGGCCGTGGGGTAGATCACGGTCGAGCTGAAGGAGCTGCTGTTCCCCGGCATCGCTGACCTAGTACTACAGCCGGTGGTTTCACGGTGAGTGAGCTCGGGCCGCGCGGGTGCGGTAGTGGCTGGCCCGGGCCCGGACTTGGTGGCGGGTGCGCCAGCGGTACCAGTGCATGGCCAGCCAGGTCCGGGCGGTGCGGGCGGGGGCGAGGACGATCCGGTCGTACAGGCGGCGGATCTCGTTCGGTCGGGTGTCGGGCGTCGGCGACTGACGGGGTATTAGCCGGCTCCGGACGGCGACCAGGAAGGCCATCGCGAGCATGCACACGGTGGCGTGCCGGTACCAGGAGCACCACTTGCGCACCTCGTGCTCGTCCAGCCCCACCTGCCCCTTCGCCACCTGGAACGACTCCTCCACCATCCAGCGCCGCCCGGCGGCGGTCACCAGCTCGGCCAGGGTGGTGCCCGGGTCGGTGTGGCACAGGAAGTAGGCGACCTCGCGGACGAGCCGACCGGTCTTCTTGTCCTTCTTGTTGGGCACGGTGGAGCGGCGGATCAGCAGGTGGCGCTCCAGCCCCTGGGCGGTGTGCGCGAGTTGGACGGTGGCCCAGTCGTACTCGCGCGGCCCCTTGGCGCCGTCGGCGCACGAGCGGCGCTCCAACGCCTCCTCGGGCACGACCGCGTACAGTTCGCGGGCCTGGCGGGTCCGGCCGTCCGGCAGCGGAACCACCTCGTCCTTGGGCACCGCGAGCAGGTAGCGCACCTGGCGTTCTTCCAGCCAGGCGCGCAGTGCGCGGCACTGGCCGTACGCCTCGTCGGCCAGGAAGTAGGAGAACGGCACCCCGGCGGCCAGGGCGCGCTCGAGCATGCGCCGGGCGAGCTCCGGTTTGGTGGCCACCGCGGTGACGCGTTCGGGTGGGATGTCCTGCTCGGTGCAGCGGCGTTCGTGTTCGGCGGTGGTGCCGGCCCATGCCCTGCCGAGGTAGAGCTCGCGGTCGATCAGGGTGCGGCCCCGGCTCGAACCATACGACAGGTGCACACTGACCTGGGCGTTCTCGATCCGGCCCGCGGTGCCGGAGTACTGCCGCTGCACCCCGGCGCTCTTGGTGCCCTTCTTGAGGTCCCCGGTCTCGTCCGAGATCAGCACCGCGTCCTGACCGGCCAGCGCGGCGACCGCGTAGTCCCGCACCCGGTCGCGCAGCTCGTCCGCGTCCCACGCGGCTTTGGCCAGGAAGCCCTGCAGCCGGTCGGGGTTGGGGTGGCAGGCGAACTCGGCGAGCTGCCACATGTTCTTCCGCGGCACCTCGCTCAGCAGCCCGCGCACCATCGCCCGCAGGTTCTCCCGCGAGGCCGGACGCGCGAACACGTCATCGACCGAGGCGCACAACGCCTCCAACTCCCCGTCCAGCACCCGGATCTCGGCCTCGTCCAGCTCGCCCATTCCAACCGCCTGCGGCGGCAGTGTCAGTCCCACGAACGGAGCAACGAGCCGACCGTCGTCACGTCACGTGAACCACCGGCTGTAGTACTAGCGGTCACGTCGGTGGAGGTGAGCCGGGCGGCGGTCTGCGTGACGGCGCGGAGTACGGCGTCCGGTGCCTGCTGCCCGGGCTGTGGCGGCTGGTCGGAGCGGGTGCACGGCTCCTACCAGCGGCATCCCGCGCATCTGCCCAGCTCGGGGCAGCCTGTGGTGCTGGCCCTGCGCGTGCGGCGCTTCCTCTGCGGCGACCGGGAATGCTCCCGGAAGACGTTCGTCGAGCAGTTACCGGTGCTGACCAGGCCTTACGTTCACCGGACCGAGCGTCAGCGCGAGGCGCTGGCAAGGGTTGCCCTGGCACTGGCGGGGCGGGCGGGAGCCCGACTGGCCGGGATGCTGGGCATGACCGCCGGGCGGGACACCCTGCTGCGGCTGGTCCGCGCCCTGCCCGACCCCGACAGACCCACTCCCAGAGTGCTCGGAGTGGACGACTTCGCCTTCCGCAAAGGCCACACCTACGGCACGATCCTGATCGACATCGACACCCACCGCCCCGTCGAGGTCCTCCCTGACCGTGAGGCCGCCACGCTCGCCGCCTGGCTGGCCGACCACCCCGGTGTCGAGGTCATCTGCCGCGACCGCGCCACCGCCTACGCCGACGGCGCGCGCACCGGAGCACCCGTCGCCATCCACTGCGCGGACCGCTGGCACCTGTTCCATAACCTCGTCGAAGCCGTCGAGAAGACCGTCACCCGCCACCGCGCGCTGCTGCCCGAGCCGCCCGAGGACCAGCCGGCCCTCACGGCCAAGGATGTGGAGACCGCGGCGGTCACGACACCCAAGCCAGCGGGGCCGCGGACATCCGGCCGGATCAGCGACCGCACCCGCGAACGCCACCAGGTTATCCATGACCTCCACCGCCAAGGTCACAGCCAGCGCGACATTGCCCGCCGGCTCGGGCTGGCCCGCAACACCGTCCGCCGCTTCCTGCGCGTGACCAGCACCGACGACCTGCTGGTCGGCAAATGGACCGGCCGCTCCAGCATCCTCGACCCCTACAAGCCCTACCTCCACCAGCGATNGCGCGACATTGCCCGCCGGCTCGGGCTGGCCCGCAACACCGTCCGCCGCTTCCTGCGCGTGACCAGCACCGACGACCTGCTGGTCGGCAAATGGACCGGCCGCTCCAGCATCCTCGACCCCTACAAGCCCTACCTCCACCAGCGATGGGCCCAAGGCTGCACCACCGCCCGCCGCCTTCTCGAAGAACTCCGCGACCGCGGCTACACAGGCGGCGAAAGCGTGGTCAAGCACTACATACGACAGCTCAAAGACGCCGCCCCGCACAGCCAGCCGGCCCGTCGGCCCCCGTCCGTCCGGCAGGTCACCAGCTGGATCACCCGCCACCCCGACCGCCTCACCGACGAGCAGATCCGGGCCCTGACGAACCTCCTGCACCGCTGCCCCGAACTGAACAAAACCGCCCACCACGTCCGCGCCTTCGCCGAGCTGATGACCAAACGCCACGGCCACCGGCTGGAGGACTGGATGGACAAGGTTCTCGCCGACGACCTGCCCGACCTCACCTCTTTCGTCACCGGCCTCCGCCAAGAGCAACAGGCCGTGGTCGCCGGCCTCACCCTGCCCTACAGCTCCGGACCGGTCGAGGGCACAGTGAACCGGACCAAGATACTGAAACGGCAAATGTTCGGCCGCGCCAGGCTCCCCCTGCTCCGGAAGCGCATCCTCCTCAGTTAACGCTCAGTCACCGCGCCACAGGACCTGCGACAGAACCACTTTTCAGCCGCCGCCGACACGCGCGGAGACCGGTAGCCGACGATCTCCTCAGCAGTGCTCGCCGGCGGCTCACCTCCGCTCGCGCGGAGACCGGGCGGGCCTTGGCGTCAGCGCGGTAGGAAACCTCGGCTCACCTCCGCTCGCGCGGAGACCGGACGTAGAGCCGCCCGCTGATGATCCGGTAGTGCGGCTCACCTCCGCTCGCGCGGAGACCGGCGTCGAAAGCGTCGGACAGCAGCTCTTCGATGCGGCTCCCCTCCGCTCGCGCGGAGACCGGAACATCGGCTACGCGGGTATCGGCGGCGGTGACGGCTCACCTCCGCTCGCGCGGAGACCGGCTGGCCGAGCGCTACGGCTTCTCCCTCGCCTTCGGCTCACCTCCGCTCGCGCGGAGACCGGGAGGCCCGGGGGCAACCGGGCCTCTTGCTGTTGGGCTCACCTCCGCTCGCGCGGAGACCGGTACCGGCAGACCTCCGATGCGCTGGCCGGGTTCGGCTCACCTCCGCTCGCGCGGAGACCGGGCTCGCCCGAGCCTCCCGACAATCCGGGCGTACGGCTCACCTCCGCTCGCGCGGAGACCGGCGGCCCCGGCCCCGGCGCGCTCGGGCGAGTTCCGGCTCACCTCCGCTCGCGCGGAGACCGGATCTCATTCGAGGGCAAAGACACCCTGATCGACGGCTCACCTCCGCTCGCGCGGAGACCGGTTGATCGCGGCGGGAAGGGACCGCAGGAAGCGCGGCTCACCTCCGCTCGCGCGGAGACCGGCCGGCCAGTTGGAATCGGACCGGACGGCCGGGCGGCTCACCTCCGCTCGCGCGGAGACCGGCTGACCGCCTCCACCCCGCCGGACCTGGGGAACGGCTCACCTCCGCTCGCGCGGAGACCGGTCGAGGCAGCCACGAGCGCGGCACACGAGTTGCGGCTCACCTCCGCTCGCGCGGAGACCGGCACCGGACGGGTGCGGCGGTGTTCACAGCCTGCGGCTCACCTCCGCTCGCGCGGAGACCGGAATATCTCCGACAGCGTGTCCGTGAACACCGACGGCTCACCTCCGCTCGCGCGGAGACCGGGTGGGCGTTGTTGGTGTGCGCGTCGCCCATGCCGGCTCACCTCCGCTCGCGCGGAGACCGGCGGATATCGGGCTCCCGCTCATGGGCTGACTCCGGCTCACCTCCGCTCGCGCGGAGACCGGGGGGGTGACCTGGGTGAGGGCGGCGGCCAGGTCGGCTCACCTCCGCTCGCGCGGAGACCGGCCGCGCTGGCTGCCCATCGTCCACACGGCCCGCGGCTCACCTCCGCTCGCGCGGAGACCGGCCGCGCTGGCTGCCCATCGTCCACACGGCCCGCGGCTCACCTCCGCTCGCGCGGAGACCGGACTTCGTGACCTGCGACGTTATGAGCGGTTTGCAATTCCTTTACCATTCGGGGAGCACACTTGGCTGACTGCCGAGCCATGGGTGGATCCCTGTGCCACAGGTGGAGTCTACGAGCACAGCAGATCCCCGGGCCCGGGCCGAGTGTCAGCGGCTCCTGCTATCCCTGTGGCCATGACCGACGCGTGGCTTCCTCGTGGGCTGGATAAGTGCATCGATGTACGACTGTGGGGCAAGGAGTCCGGGCTGCCCCGGCCGTACCCTGTGGTGTGCCATCTCTTGGACACCGCAGCGGTGTTTCTGTACTTGTGGGACCAGGTCGTGGGCGAGGAGCAGCGCCGGCACATCAGTTCCAAGCTTGGGATGGTGCCGGGCGAGGCGCGTCTCATGCTTGCCTTCTGGGCCGCCCTGCACGACCTGGGAAAGATCTCCCCCCCTTTCCAGGTGCAGGTTTCAAGACTTTGGGAGCCACTGAAGCAGGATGTCTTCTATAGATCGAAGGCAGGAGCTGAATCCTGTCGGTCTTTTCGGCATGAGATGGCCAGCCACTGGGCACTGACGGGCCTTTTTCAGGAAAACGGATACCCTACGAATCCTAAACTCAAGCGGTCAATCTCTCATCAGGTAGCCCAGTTGCTGGGCGGCCACCACGGCCGCTTCGGGGCAGCTTTGCTAGCAAAGCATGTCAATAATCCCGCAGGCTATCAGGAGGGCTTGGGTGGTCCGGGATGGGAAACTCAGCGGCGCATTCATTTTGATGAGGTTCGGGCCATAGTGGGAGCGAACCACGCTCCGGACAAGCTGCTATCAGCGGATATCGCGGTCGTGTTAACCGGTCTGGTCATCACAGCGGACTGGCTGGCAAGTCAAACCGGGTGGATCATTCCAAGAATCCCGCCGGCAGATTGGAGGGGAAGTCGGTCGGATCTCCAGGCACACTGGGAGGCTGCGCTGGCCAAGGCGCCGGAAGTGGTGAACGAAGCACGCCTGGGGCGAGTGAACTTTTCCGTGCGACAGGATTTCAGCGAAGCTTTCCCCTTCACTCCGAACGCGCTACAGCACGATATAGCTGAACGGCTTCCCCGACTCGTCAGCGAGAAAGGTGCCGGCCTGGTGCTGGTGACCGCTCCCACCGGTGACGGGAAGACGGAGGCGGCGCTGTGGGCTGCCCGGGTTCTGGGAGCGGCAAGCGGGGCGCGAGGGCTTTTCTTCGCCCTTCCGACGATGGCCACGGCTGATGCGATGTTTCCCCGGGTGGGCAGGTTCGCCGCCTCGGCACTGGGGGGTGATCGAGCGCTGACGCTGTTGCACTCGATGGCGTGGTTGAGCCCGGCCTACGCGCAGGCTGCGGGCACCGGGCAGGAGCCGGGAAGCGTCCTGAGCGGGGAGACGGCCTGGGCGGTGGAGGCCGGCGAATGGCTGCGGGGCCGTGGCCGTGGCCTGCTGGCGCAGTTGGGGGTGGGGACGATCGACCAGGTCCTCGGCTCAGTTCTTCCCACGACCCGCAACATGCTTCGCCTGACCGGTCTTTCCGAGAAAGTTCTGATCGTGGACGAGGCTCACGCCTACGGGCCGTGGATGCACACCTTGCTCACACGGTTGTTGGAGTGGCTCGGGGCCATGAGGGTCCCCGTGGTGCTCCTGTCGGCCACCCTCACCGGAGAGGTGGCGGGTTCATTGGTAAGTGCTTATCAGCGCGGGCGTGGTGTTCCCGCGAGTGAGGATACCACTGTCCGCTACCCCGGTTGGTTGTTCGCCAGCGCGGGAGGAGACGTCGTTCTCTCCCCCGAATTGGCCAGCTCGCGTTCACGGACGGTCGATGTAGCGGTTCATGAGGTGCTGTGGGATGTCGATGCCGCACCGGAAGCCGGGGTGCAGGCCGGAGGCAGACGGGCCGCACTGCGCGAAGTACTTGCCACAGTGGTCTCCGAGGGCGGGACCGCGCTAGTTTGCTGCACCACGGTCGCGGAGGCCCAGCAAACCTACCGCGATCTGTCGGCCGCCTTCCCGGACCTGGCCGCGATGAAGGGCGGTTTGAGACTGCTGCATTCACGGTTCCCCGCTCATCGTCGCGAAGAGATCACCGCGGAGTGCGAGGAGGCGTACGGAAAGCCGGAACGCAGTGTGCCGGCAGGAGTACGGCCGGCTTCGATTCTTGTGGCGACGCAAATCGTCGAGCAGTCGCTCGATCTGGATTTCGACCTGGTTGTCACTGACCTGGCTCCGATGGCGCAGCTCCTGCAGCGTGCCGGCCGGTGCCGCAGACATGATCGGGGCGGAGGCGGGCGTCCGCCGTGGGCGCTTCCCGAGGACCGGCCTCGGATCGTGGTGTTGATGCCCGTCGACACCAATCGTGAGCTGTCGGTGCCACGCCGATCGATGGGTGCGGTCTACGACGATGGACTGCTGCATCGCACCGCTCGGCTTCTGGAAACCCGTCGGGGGGAAGGCATCGCGGTTCCTGGAGCTGTGCAGCGCCTGATCGACGCCGTCTATGCCGAGGACTTCACCACCGGGTTGGATGAGGCGACCAGTCGTGAGCTGGCGCGTATGGACGGGGAACGCAGGGCGCGGGACTCCGCCGAGGCCCACATCGCACGGACCACGATCATTCCGGCTCCCTTCGACATCAAGGGCGACCTTCATCCGATCAGCCGGGCCGAGGCAGGCGTCAGCGAGGAGTTGCTGACAACCCGCCTGGGGGCGGATACCGGGCGGGTGGTCTGTCTGTTCGAGCAGCCCGGGGGACAACTGGCGCTGCAGCCCCAGGGCTCCCCGGGTCAGCCGGCCGACTGGCGTTCCCCGAGCAGGAAGACCATCGAAACGATCATGAGGCACGTCGTGCCCGTACCAGGCAGTTGGCTGCGCGGGGGCGGCGACGGTG
Source organism: Streptomyces sp. YIM 98790 (assembly GCF_011421595.1). GTDB lineage: Bacteria > Actinomycetota > Actinomycetes > Streptomycetales > Streptomycetaceae > Streptomyces. The sequence continues at coordinate 8,479 of NZ_WTLH01000124.1, forward strand.
ACGTCGAACAGCCTCCCCCTTCCTGGAGCAGACGCCCTCTGCTGCGGGACCTGACCCTCCTGCGGTTCCGCGACCAGGGGGAAGGGTGGGAGGCCCGATGCGGCGAGAGCACACTCGTCTACTCACACGACCTCGGCCTGAAACGATAGCGAGCAGACTTCAGAAGCATGCTATCCCCCGTAACTCCGTTACAAGAGTCTTCTTCTGAGTTTGCGTCAGGCGAGCCAGTTCTGCCACGATGCGACTCGCTGCCCCGGCGAGCCGCTCCATCTACGGGTTTCCGGCTCGCCGGGGCGGCCTACCCGCCTGCGCGGGCAATCACTCAACGCGACCCCGAGACTCGCTGACCAGAGTCGGTTCACCCCCGCTCCTGCGGGGCCCCAGCCATCCCATTGTGGCGTACCGATAGGAGCCCCATGCCAGCCCTCTCACCCAACGTGCTCCACGAGGAGATCTTCCCGGTCATCTGGCTTCCCGGCCACACGGGACCGGATCGGGTGGGTTTCCGTGAACTGCTGCGGCGCAGCCACGAGATCGCCGGGTTCGCGATCGCGGAACCCCCGGCCCACGCGGCGGTGCTGCGAATCTCGTACGCGCTCACCGCCCGGGTCACCGGGCTGGACGAGGCCGGTGAGGACGACTGGGAGGAGCGTCGGGACGACATCGTGGAGGCCGGGAGACTGCCTGCCGAGGGTATCGAGGAGTACCTGGGGCGTTTCGAGCACCGGTTCCTCGTCTTCGACCCCGAGGGGGGCAGGCCCTGGATGCAGGATCCCCGGCTGGCGGAGCAGTGCGACCCGGCGAATACCGCGGGCGTCGACAAGCTGATTGTCACCCGCCCGTCGGGCAACAACCACGCCTGGTTCCGTCACGGCTCGCCCCACTCGCCCGAGCTGCCGACGGTCTCCGAGGCGGTATTGAACATGCTCGTCTGGCACTACTACGGGCCCTCGGGCCGCTGTTCCTCGCGAGAGGTCGACGGCGAGAAGTCCGCCAGTGCCACGGCGGGACCACTGCGTACCGCGCTGTCCTACCACCCGGAGGGCGTGAACCTGTTCGAAACGCTTCTGGCCGGGTTGCCGAAGCCGCCCGCCGGGCTACGCCGCGCGGAGGACCCGTGTCCGTGGGAACGGGAGGAGCTGCCCGATCCCGCGCACGCTCCCGAACCGCCGGTGGGCCCCTGTGCCCGGCTGACCGGTTGTTCGCAGCACGCCCTGCTTCTCGTACCCGACGCCGACGATCCGGGGCTGGTCGCCGACGCCTACATCACCTGGGCCTACCGCACGGGAAAGATCCCGCGCGACGACCCGTTCCTGATCTGGCAGATCAGCCAGGCGGGGAACCGCTATCCACGGCCAGCCGACTCCCGGCGGGCACTGTGGCGGGACCTCGACGCGCTCCTGCTGCACGGGGAGGTGGGTACCTCCAGGGCGCAGCGGCCGGTGATCTTCGATACCGCCCTCGATGTCTCGGAGGATCTGCGGATCCGCGCGTTGGGGTTCGAGCAGGAGAACCAGGCCAAGGACATCCAGTTCATGGACGCCTCGACCCCGCCCATCCTCGGCCACGTGGAACGGGAGGCCGCCCACACTGCGGTACCCGTCGCGAGGCTGCGCGGCTTGGGCGACATGTACGGGCACCGGCTGTCCCGGGCGGTCCGACAGGCGTGGCTCGGCTATGTCAACGACCCCAAGAACTCCTCCCAGACCTGGGAGACCGAAGCCGAGGCACGCTACTGGCCGCGGGCCGAGCAGATCTTCTGGAAGCACTTCCGTGCCCTGGACCGAGGCGACGACGGCGAAGGCCTGGACGCCTCCGCGGCCCGCAAGGAGTTCATCGCACTGGCCCTCCAGGTCTACGAACACGTCACCGCGACGGCCTGGCGCACCGACCGGGGGGCGCAGGCGGTCACCACCGCGCGTACCGAGATCTTCGGCGGACGCCGGAAGAAGACCCCGAAGACGCCCTGACCGCGCCCCGCCCGTTCCGACGAGATGAATTGGACTCAGGTGACCATGACGACCATCTATCCCCCCAAGAGCGGGGACGAGGCACGCCGCCGGCGGTGGCAGTTCCCCGCCTGGATCGAGCAGGAGTGCCGGGACCCCGGCACCCGCAACGCGCTGCGCAAGGATGCCCGCGGGCAGAGCGCGGAGGCCGCGGACCGGCTCGACCGCTGCATCGCGCCCTGGCTGCCGAACCGGTGCGGCCCTCAGGAGCAGGCCGCCTACTACACGCTGGCCAAGATGATCGCCGACCGCCCGCGGTACGAGTTCTCCGACCCCGACCCCGACGACGCCGAGGGGAGCCAGGACGGGGAGACGGAGCAGGGCAGGCCAGCGGAGCCGGCCGGCGAGACCGGTGACGCCGAGCCCGCGGACTCCGACGAGTCCTCCTCCCCCGCCCAGTCGGGGCCCGAGGGTGAGCAGGCGCAGATGGCACCCGCCCGCAACCCCGGCAGGGGGGAGAGCCTGGGAGCCGCCTACGCCCGGGCGGTGATCTCCCGAGGCATGCGGGAGAACACCGCCCGCGACCGCCTCAAACTCCTCGCCCGGCAGACCGAAACCGGCGTCCACAAGACGCTGCCCCGGGCCGTCCGGCACCTGCAGAACGAAGGCGTCAAGCTCCACTGGCCCCGCCTGTTCGACGAACTCGCCGAGTGGGCCACGCGCCGCGACGCCATCTGCCGCCGCTGGCGGCAGGACTTCTACCAGCTCCTCAATGACAGTGCCCTGGAGCAGGCCAAGCGCGAGGACCACGCCGAACTCGAAGCCTCCTGAACCACCCCCGCAGCCACCAGTCACCGGAAAGGACAACCTCATGACCAGCACCGCACGGTTCCTCGACATCCACATCCTGCAGTCGGTCCCCTTCGCCAACCTGAACCGCGACGACACCAACTCCGTCAAGACCGTCCAGTGGGGCAACGTGCTGCGTACCCGCGTCAGCAGCCAGTGCTGGAAGCGCGCCACCCGCGGCGAGTTCCAGGACCGCATCGGCGAGCACGCCCTGCGCACCCGGCGCATCGCCGAGCGCGTCACCCGCGAACTGGTGTCCCGCGCATGGCCGGAGGACCTGGCCGAGCGCGCCGGGGCCCACGCCGCGGCCGGCAGCAGCATCAAGTTCGAACTCGCCAAGACGGAGGACAAGAAGCCGTTCCCCAACAAGGTCCTGACCAACGCCCTGGTCTATGTCCCCGAGCCCGCCGTGAGCGAGCTGGCCGACCTGGCGGAGAAGCACCGCCCGCAGTTGGAGAAGGCCACCGACATCAAGAAGCCGTCTGACAAGAGCGTGCTGCCCCAGAAGGACATCGACGCGATCCTGCGCTCCCGCAACGGCGTGATCAACCTCTTCGGCCGGATGCTCGCCGAGGTCGACGACGCCGGTGTCGACGGCGCCGTCCAGGTCGCCCATGCCCTCACCACCCACGCCACCGACATCGAACTCGACTACTTCTCCGCCGTCGACGACGTCACCGCCACCTGGGCTGACTCCACCGGAAGCGGCCACATGGGCAACGCCGAGTACAGCGCCGGCACCTTCTACCGCTACGCCACCATCGACCTGCGCGACCTGGCCGCCAACCTCGGCCCCGACACCGCCGGCTCCCGCGAGCTGGTCTCCGCGTTCCTCAGCTCTTTCATCGAGTCCATCCCCCGGGCCAAGAAGAACTCCACCGCCGTCCACACCGCGCCGTCCCTGGTCCACCTCTCCGTGCGCGCCGACCGGCCCCTGTCCTACGCCGCCGCGTTCGAGGAGCCGGTCTCCGCCGCCGACCACGGCGGCTTCGAGACCCGGTCCATCGCCAAGCTCACCGAGTACGCGGGCAACGTCAACACCTTCCTCGGCGCCAGCCGCGTCCTGGCCTCCGGCTGGGCCTCCCCCCTCCCCCGCGACATCGACGGCCTCGGTGACCACCGCCCGTCCCTCGACAAGCTGATCACCACCACCCTGGAGACCGCCCTGCCCACCGCCGAGGCCGCCCGGTGACCCCCACCACCGTCTCCCCCCGCACCGACGGCCCCCCCGCCGAACCGGGACTGCTGCTGTCCCTCAACGGACCGCTCCAGTCCTGGGGAGAACGCAGCCACTTCAACGAACGGGACACCAGCGCCTTCCCCACCCGTTCGGGAGTCCTCGGCCTGCTGGCCGCAGCACTCGGCCGCGGCCGGGGCGAGCCCGTCGAGGACCTCCAACAGCTGTCCCTGACCGTTCGGGCCGACCGCCCCGGCGTCCTGCTGCGCGACCTGCACACCGTCGGCGGCGGTCTGCCGGCCCGGGAGACCGTGACCACCGCCGAGGGAAAGAAACGCCCCGGCGACACCGCCACCCTGCTTTCCCACCGCTGGTACCTGGCCGACGCCGCGTTCACCGTCGCTCTCACCAGCCCCGACGGACAGGACCAGGTCGCCCTCGACACCTGGGCCCGAGCCCTGCGCTCCCCCCACTGGCCGCCCTACCTGGGGCGCCGTTCCTGCCCCCCGGAAGGCCCCCTGCTCATCACCAGCAGCCCCGACGCCCTCCACGACCTGGTCCACCTCCCCGTGCACGCCCGGCGCCCGCACGGCGAGAGCACCGCCATCGAGTTCGCCGGTGACCGCCCCCTGGACCGCCTGCCCACCCCTACCCAGGACTCCAGCCACCCCACCAGCCAGATCAACGACGAGCGCGACTCCCACCGGCGCATCTTCCACGCCCGTCCCCTCTACCGCTGCTCCATCCCCCTACCCGCCTCGCAGTTCGCCGGGCACGGCACCCACTACCTCAACCGCCTCACCCACTACCTCACCGCCACCCGCGCCGAGAGGAGCGCCCCGTGACCCACTGGCTCGCCCGCCTCACCCTGAATCCCCGGTGCGAACAGGCCCGGCGCGACGCCACCGGCCCCGACAGCCCCGTGCACCTCCACCGACGCGTCATGTCCCTGTACCCCGACGACGCCGGCCCCGACCCGCGCGCCCGCTTCGGCGTCCTCTACCGCGCCGAGGAAACCCCCGCCGGCGTACACCTCATCATCCAGAGCAACCACAAGCCCGACCCCGGCCGCCTGCCCACCGACTACGGCACCCTCACCACGACCTCCCTCGACCCCCTCCTGGACGCGCTCGCCCCCGGCCGGCACATCCACTACCGATGCGTCGCCAGCGCCGTCCGCAAACCCGGCGCCACCACCCGCGCCGCCTACAACCTCCCCGCCGTCGTACCCCTCAAGGGCACCGCCGCCGCCGAATGGTGGATGCGCCAGGCCGAGAAGACCGGCATCAACGCCCACACCGCCCAACACGAACCTCTCGACCCCGTCGACAGCCCTCGCCCCGGCAACGAAAGACGCGCCCAGCGCATCCGTCACAACCGCACCCGCTTCGAAGGCACCGCCACCATCACCGATCCCGACCTCCTGCGCACCAGGATCATCGAAGGAATCGGCCGCGGAAAACCCTACGGCTGCGGCCTATTGAGCATCGCCCCCGCCAGGAGGCCCGTGTGAACGCCGCGCCCGTGTCCACCCCTGCCCAGGCCAGACGACGCCTGGCCGCCCCCACCGTCGCGATGCTCCCACGCATCTCCGACTCCCTGTCCTTTCTCTACCTCGACATCGTCCGCATCCACCAGGACGACACCGGCGTCTGCGCAGAGATCACCACCGAAGCCCGCGGCACCGAAACCGTCTACCTCCCCACCGCGGCGCTCAGCTGCGTACTCCTGGGCCCCGGCACATCGATCACCAGCCGCGCCCTCACCACCCTCGCACGACACGGGACCACCGTCCTGATCACCGGATCCGGCGGCGTCCGCTGCTATGCAGCCGCCCTCCCCGACTCCCTCACCACCGCCTGGCTCGAACGGCAAACCCGCATCTGGGCCGACGACGCCCGCCGTCTCCAGGCCGCCGTGACCATGTACGAGATGCGCTTCGGCGCCGACACCCTCCCGGCAGGAAGCACCCTCCAGCAACTACGCGGCTTCGAAGGCCAACGAGTCCGCGCCCACTACCAACTCCTGGCCAGACAACACCGCATCGGCCGCTTCCGCCGCAACTACGACCCCCAGGCATGGGACGAGCAGGACCCCGTCAACCTCGCCCTCTCCGCCGCCAACACCTGCCTGTACGGGATCGTCCACTCCGCGATCCACGCCCTGGGCTGCTCCCCCGCCCTCGGCTTCATCCACAACGGCAACCAGCAGGCCTTCGTCTACGACATCGCCGACCTGTACAAGGCACAGCTCACCATCCCGCTCGCCTTCTCACTCCACTCGTCCACCAACCCCGAAGCGGAAGCACGCCGCTCCTTCCGCGACGGACTCCGCCTGTTCAAACTCCTGCCCCGCATCGTCACCGACATCCAGCGCATCCTCGACCCCGCTCAGGAGTACGAAGCCCCCGACCCCGACGAAGAACTCGTCGACCTGTGGGACCCCGTCGCCGGCGCCATCCCCGGCGGCACCAACCACGCCACCGGCATCTGACACCCAAAGGCACCCGACATGCCCTCCATGACAGTCCTCGCCGCCACCGCCGTCCCCGACCACCTGCGCGGCGCCCTGACCCGCTGGCTCCTCGAAGTCACCCCCGAGCTCTACGTCGGAACCGTATCCGCCCGCGTCCGCGACGAACTGTGGAACGCCGTCGCAGCGACCATCGGAACCGGCACAGCCGTCCTCGCCCACCCCGCCGACAACGAACAGGGCTTCGAACTCCGCACCGCCGGAACCCAACGCCGCGACCCGATCGACTTCGACGGTCTCACCCTCATCGCCTTCCAACGCGGAGGTAGAAACCCAGCCCATCACCTCCCAGCCGCTGCTCACCACAAAACCGACGACGAAGAACCCAATCGAACCCCACGGCCACGTTGAAACCAGAACCCGGACAAGACCCGAGAACGACTGCAAATCCTCCCTCCGCGTCGAAGCACCTCCAAGCACGGCAGCCGGCTGTCACTGACGGCAGCGGTTCCCGGGTCACCTCCGCTCGCGTGGAGAGCACGCCTCACCTGGTCCGTCGAGGGCGATGCAGCCCGGGTCACCTCCGCTCGCGCGGAGAGCACTACTGGCGGGACTCCACCAACTTGGAGTCGCACGGGTCACCTCCGCTCGCGCGGAGAGCACAGCGCGCGGCCGCCGTCGTTGTGCGGCGGCGACGGGTCACCTCCGCTCGCGCGGAGAGCACGCCGGCCGCTACAAGCTCAACGGCCACGTCAGCGGGTCACCTCCGCTCGCGCGGAGAGCACCGCAGCTCAGCACAGCGGTGAGCCGCGCATACCGGGTCACCTCCGCTCGCGCGGAGAGCACGGCGGTCGGGTCGATGCCGATGCTCAGCGGGTCGGGTCACCTCCGCTCGCGCGGAGAGCACTGCTGGCGGGACTCCACCAACTTGGAGTCGCACGGGTCACCTCCGCTCGCGCGGAGAGCACAGCGCGCGGCCGCCGTCGTTGTGCGGCGGCGACGGGTCACCTCCGCTCGCGCGGAGAGCACGCCGGCCGCTACAAGCTCAACGGCCACGTCAGCGGGTCACCTCCGCTCGCGCGGAGAGCACCGCAGCTCAGCACAGCGGTGAGCCGCGCATACCGGGTCACCTCCGCTCGCGCGGAGAGCACGGCGGTCGGGTCGATGCCGATGCTCAGCGGGTCGGGTCACCTCCGCTCGCGCGGAGAGCACTGGCCAGGGCGTCGTGCCGGGCGGAGACGGCGGGGGTCACCTCCGCTCGCGCGGAGAGCACTGCAGGTGCAGGAGGCCTGGTACCCGGCTGTGCGGGTCACCTCCGCTCGCGCGGAGAGCACGTGCGGCACCTCACGACGAAGGACGGGAACAACGGGTCACCTCCGCTCGCGCGGAGAGCACCTGCGGCAGCAGATGCGCGAGTCCGAGGTCACCGGGTCACCTCCGCTCGCGCGGAGAGCACGTCCCGGCCGCTGCCGTCGCGGCGCGGTAGGTCGGGTCACCTCCGCTCGCGCGGAGAGCACCCCATTGGAGACCGCGTGTTCGACCTGGACGACGGGTCACCTCCGCTCGCGCGGAGAGCACACCGTACCGAGCCCGGCGGACGTGACGGACTCCGGGTCACCTCCGCTCGCGCGGAGAGCACCCGCATGAGGGTGAAGTGGGGGCAGGCCAGCGCGGGTCACCTCCGCTCGCGCGGAGAGCACCCGCCCCACTCGGGCACGGGGACGTCCTCCCACGGGTCACCTCCGCTCGCGCGGAGAGCACCCGCCCCACTCGGGCACGGGGACGTCCTCCCACGGGTCACCTCCGCTTGCGCGGAGAGCACCGCTTCGGCCGAGCACCGGCCGAGCAGATGATCGGGTCACCTCCGCTCGCGCGGAGAGCACCGGACCCGGCCCAGGTCTGCCTCGGCGTCGTCCGGGTCACCTCCGCTCGCGCGGAGAGCACGATTCGGCCTCAGCGTCGGCGTCCTGCGCCGCCGGGTCACCTCCGCTCGCGCGGAGAGCACCCCGCACAACTCCTCCATGGAATTCATCCGAACGGGTCACCTCCGCTCGCGCGGAGAGCACGAGCTCGCGGCCGCGACCGTACGGCAGGGACGCGGGTCACCTCCGCTCGCGCGGAGAGCACGCCGCCGGCATCGACGGGATCGACGAGAGCAGCGGGTCACCTCCGCTCGCGCGGAGAGCACGTCACCCTGCTGGGCAACAGCGCACGGTGCGTCGGGTCACCTCCGCTCGCGCGGAGAGCACGGCATCGATGGCACCGTGCTCACGTCCCCCGACGGGTCACCTCCGCTCGCGCGGAGAGCACTCGCTGCTGAAGTACGACACCGACGCGCGGGGCGGGTCACCTCCGCTCGCGCGGAGAGCACAGACGTGGACCGGGCTGGCGCTCGCTCACGGCTGGGTCACCTCCGCTCGCGCGGAGAGCACGCGTTCCGTGATGCCGAGGAGTACCTGTGAGCCGGGTCACCTCCGCTCGCGCGGAGAGCACCCGAGCGCCTGGAGCACCACCGGCCGCCACCGCGGGTCACCTCCGCTCGCGCGGAGAGCACTCGATCAGCCGCAGCATCCGCCGGAAGTGCTGCGGGTCACCTCCGCTCGCGCGGAGAGCACCGGCGGCTGGTCAGAGGGGATCGCCACGGTGCTGGGTCACCTCCGCTCGCGCGGAGAGCACCCACCGAGCGACATATCCGCCTCCACTGCCGCCGGGTCACCTCCGCTCGCGCGGAGAGCACGGCCCCTCGCGACAGCAGATGCACCGTCACTTCGGGTCACCTCCGCTCGCGCGGAGAGCACGATTGACGAGTGAGGCCGAAAGCGCCCCTGACCTGGGTCACCTCCGCTCGCGCGGAGAGCACACTTCCTGACCTGCGAGACTACAGGGGGTTTGCAGTTCCTTTACCAAAGCCCACGCCACCCAAGGCGATGACTTGACTANTTCCTGACCTGCGAGACTACAGGGGGTTTGCAGTTCCTTTACCAAAGCCCACGCCACCCAAGGCGATGACTTGACTACAGAAAGCCCTTTTGGTCACAGGGGAAGCCTAACCTCGATCTTTCGTGACGGTCTGTCGGTTTCTTTGGCGGGCCGTTTCGGTTGTTCGGACTGTTCGCGGTCACGGTGAGGTCCCGGTTGTCGCCTCGGGAGGGCGCCGGGTTCACGGCTCCGGTTGTGGTGGTGGTGCGGCTCGTAGGGACGGGAATGTGCTGGTCAGCCGGGGTTCGGGAGAGTTTCGAGCTGTGCCAGGAAGTCTGTGATCATGTCGGTCCAGGGCCAGTGGCGTACGAGCCTCAGGTGCCGAGGGCGGGCGGTCGTGACAATCTGGGCAGCGGGGCTCCCAACTGCGGGTCTTTCCGGTCAGAGCGAGCATGGGCATTCATGCGAGGAGGTCGAGGGCGAGCTGGACGATCTCCAGCCAGATCCGGTTCTGGGCGGTGTGGTGCAGGGGCAGGTTGCGCAGGCCGGTCGCGCGGGCGGCCCGGATGCGGTCCTCGGCCCGGGCCCGCAGGCGGTGGCGCAGCTCGAGCTCGGCGATCGGCCGG
>NZ_WTLH01000125.1 GCF_011421595.1 Streptomyces sp. YIM 98790
CCTCGCGGGGCGTCGGGGGATGGGGACGGCCGGCCGGCGGCGGCGCCGGCCCGGTTCCCCATTGTCGCACCCCCGCCCCCCCTGCCCCGCAGCCCCCGGCAGCGCCCGCGGAGCGGGCCCGGCGCCACGGGGCGGGGTGCCGCAGGGCCCGGCGGTGCCGGGGGTGGTGCCCGGTGCTGTCAGGAGGCGACGATCATGGCCACGAAGACCGCGGCCAGGCTGACGAAGCCGAGCAGCCACGGCAGCGGCGAGAATTCCGTGCGGCAGGCCGTGCACACCCCGTGGTCGCCGACCAGGTGCTGCTCGGCGGCGTCCCGGGCGCCGGGGCCGGTCACCTGGCGCTGGTCGCCGCAGGTGTCACAGGCGAGGTAGCGGGCGTCCCCGTAGTAGTGGTAGTCGCGCCCGATGCGGACCTGGTGGGCCGCTCCGGAGGGGGCGATTCCACGGACGGTGCTCGTCGTCAGCATCCGTCTCTCCCGTTGAGTGAGTATCGGGCCGTGCCGCCGTCGGTGTTCCGTCCCCGTCGACGCCGGACGGCGCAGCGGTTGATGCCAGCCCAGTGAAGCACAAGGCCCGGGGCGGTCCCGCCAGTTGGCGGCCCGCACCGGGCCCTGTAGCGATCTCGTGACGAAGCCGTCTCCCGACGGCGACCCGCCGGTAACCGCCGGGGCGTGCGCGGCCCCGGCGGCGGCAGCGGGAGCCGTCTCAGCAGCCGACCAGGCGGCTGGCCAGGTAGCTCTCCACCTGGTCCAGGGAGACCCGCTCCTGCTTCATGGTGTCGCGCTCGCGCACCGTGACGGCGTTGTCGTCCAGGGTGTCGAAGTCCACCGTGACGCAGAACGGCGTGCCGATCTCGTCCTGGCGGCGGTAGCGGCGGCCGATGGCCCCCGCGTCGTCGAACTCGATGTTCCAGTGGCCGCGCAGGGTGTCGGCCAGGCCGCGGGCCTTCGGCGACAGCTCGGGGTTGCGGGACAGCGGCAGCACCGCCACCTTCACCGGCGCCAGCCGCGGGTCGAACCGCATGACGACCCGCTTCTCCATCTTGCCCTTGGCGTTGGGCGCCTCGTCCTCCACATAGGAGTCCAGCATGAAGGCGAGCATGGTGCGGCCGACACCGGCCGCGGGCTCGATGACGTACGGCACCCAGCGCTCGCCGGCCTCCTGGTCGAAGTAGCTCAGGTCCTGGCCGCTGGCCCGGCTGTGCGCCGACAGGTCGAAGTCGGTGCGGTTGGCGATGCCCTCAAGCTCGCCCCACTCGCCGCCCTGGAAATTGAAGCGGTACTCGATGTCCACCGTGCGCTTGGAGTAGTGGGACAGCTTCTCCCCGGGGTGCTCGTACCGGCGCATGTTGGACTCCTGCATGCCCAGCCCGCGGTACCAGTTCCAGCGCTGCTCCAACCAGTACTCGTGCCAGCGCTCGTCCTCGCCCGGCTTGACGAAGAACTCCATCTCCATCTGCTCGAACTCGCGGGTGCGGAAGATGAAGTTGCCGGGGGTGATCTCGTTGCGGAAGGACTTGCCCATCTGGGCGATGCCGAACGGCGGCTTCTTCCGCGACGTGGTCTGCACCAGGCCGAAGTTGGTGAAGATGCCCTGCGCGGTCTCGGGGCGGAGGTAGGCGACGGAGCCGGAGTCCTGGGTCGGGCCGAGGTGGGTGGAGAGCAGCCCGGAGAACTGCTTCGGCTCGGTGAAGGTGCCCTTGTTGCCGCAGTTGGGGCAGTTGAGGTCGGCAAGGCCCTGCTCGGGCGCCCGGCCGTGCTTGGCCTCGTAGGCCTCCTCCAGGTGGTCCGCCCGGTAGCGCTTGTGACAGGAGGTGCACTCGGTGAGCGGGTCGGTGAAGGTCGCGACGTGGCCGGACGCCTCCCACACCTCGGGGGCCAGGATCACCGACGAGTCGATACCGACCACGTCCTCGCGCGAGGTGACCATGGCGCGCCACCACTGGCGCTTGACGTTCTCCTTGAGTTCGACGCCCAGGGGCCCGTAGTCCCAGGCGGCGCGCTGGCCGCCGTAGATCTCACTACAGGGATAGACGAAGCCCCGGCGCTTGCTGAGGCTGACAATGGTGTCGATCTTGTCGGCTGCCACGAGTGCTCTCTTCATGACGTCGGTGGAATTGCCCCAGGGTACCGGCGTTACGGGGTCCCGCAGCAAATCGGCGGGGGCCGGGGACGGCCGCCGTCGGGGCGGGGTGGGAGGCGGGGCCGGAGGTGACCGGCATCGCAATTGACAATGGTTTCCATGTCGTCTGAAAATGGCTGTCATGAGCGATCACAGAGCCCGCCGCCGCAAGGCCCGGATATCCAGGACCACCCTCACGCTGAGCGCCGCCGCCGCGCTGGGCGCTCTCTCCCTCACCGCGTGCGGCGAGGACTCCGGCAGCGGCCCCGGCGACGACGGGCGGCTGGATGTGATCGCCAGCTTCTACCCCATGGAGTTCCTCGCCGAGCAGGTCGGCGGCGACCTGGTTTCGGTCACCACGCTCACCGCCCCCGGCACCGAGCCGCACGACATGGAACTCACCGCGCGGCAGACCGCCTCGCTCGGCGAGGCCGACGTGATCGTCTACCTGGAGGGCATCCAGCCGGCCGTGGACGAGGCCATCGAGCAGTCCGGCGCCGCCCATGTCGCCGAGGCGCTCTCCCTGGCCGGCGAACACGCCGGCCAGGAGGGCCACGACGAGTCTCACGAAGAGGGCCACGAGGAGGCGCACGCCGGGGAACCCGGGCACGAGGACGAGGCCCACGAGGACGAGGCCCACGAGGAGGAACACGGCCACGCGGAGGACGGGCACGCAGAGGAAGGCCACACGGAGGACGGGCACACGGACGAGGGCCACGCGGACGAGGGCCACGCGGACGACGGGCACACGGACGAGGGCCACGCGGACGACGGGCACGACCACGAGGGCGGAGACCCGCACATCTGGCTGGACCCGGTCGCCTACTCGGCGGTCGCCGAGGGCGTGGCCGAGGTCTTCGCCGAGGCCGACCCCGACCACGCCGAGGACTACCGCCGGAACGCCGGGACCCTGACCGCCGAGCTGTCCGCGCTGGACAGCGAGTACCGGGAGGGCCTGGCCGACCGCACCGGCGACACCTTCATCACCACCCACGCCGCGTTCGGGCACCTCGCCGAGCGCTACGGGCTGCACGAGGAGGCCATCACCGGGCTGGACCCGGAGTCCGAGCCCAGCGCCGCCCGGATGCGGGACCTGCACGACATCGCCGAGCGCGAGAACGTCACCACCATCTTCTTCGAGACCCTGGTGAGCGACGAGACCGCCCGCACCCTCGCCGACGACCTCGGCCTGCAGACCGCGGTACTGGATCCCGTGGAGGGAATCACGGACGATTCCCCGGGCGCTGACTATCTGGAGGTCATGCGTGCCAACCTGGAAGCCCTGAGCAAGGCCCTGGGCGCGGCCTGACCCGCCGCCGCGGCGGCCGCCGCCCCCCGGGAGCCCGACCCCGGGGGGCGGGGGCAGGACCGGCAGCCCCGCCCCGCAGAGAGAAGAGACACCCCATGGAGCCCGTCATATCCCTCAGCAACGGCACCGCCGAGCTCGGCGGACACCCCGTGCTGCGCGGGGTGGACCTCACGGTACGGCCGGGCGAGGTGGTCGCCCTGCTCGGCGCCAACGGGTCGGGGAAGTCCACCACGGTCCGGGCCGTGGTCGGCCAGATCCCGCTGACCGGCGGCGAGCTGCGCCTGTTCGGCACCCCGGTGCGGGAATTCCGCGACTGGCGACGGGTCGGCTACGTGCCGCAGCGCTCCACCGCGGCCGGCGGCGTGCCCGCCACCGTCCGGGAGATCGTGGCGGCCGGCCGGCTGGCCCGCCGCGGCCTGCGCCCGCTGCGCCGCGCCGACCGGGCCGCGGTGGACCGGGCGCTGGCGGTGGTGGGCCTGGCCGACCGGGCCGGGGAACCGGTCTCCGCGCTCTCCGGCGGGCAGCACCAGCGGGCGCTGATCGCCCGCGCGCTGACCACCGAGCCGGATCTGCTGGTGATGGACGAGCCGCTGTCCGGGGTGGATCTGGACAGTCAGCAGGTGCTGGCCGACACCCTGGGCCGGCTGACCGCGGACGGCACCGCGGTGCTCGTGGTGCTGCACGAGCTGGGGCCGCTGGCGCCGCTGATCGACCGGGGCGTGATCCTGGCCGGCGGCCGGGTGGAACGCGTCGCCGACCGCCCCGAACAGCTGCCCGACGCGCACCCCTGCCACCCGGCGGACGCCGTCGAGCCGTCCGCCCGGCCCCAGCTCCAGACCGGCCTTCTGTGACCTCTGCGAAGTGAGCCCCGCCATGCCCGAATTCCTCGAACCCGCCTTCATGCAGCGCGCGCTGCTGGCCGCCCTGCTGATCGGCGTGGCCGCGCCGTCCGTGGGCATCTTCCTGGTGCAGCGGCGCCAGGCCCTGATGGGGGACGGCATCGGGCACGTGGCCCTGACCGGGGTGGCGCTCGGCTTCCTCTTCTCCGCCAACCCGGTGTGGATGGCGGTGCTGGTCTCGGTGACCGGCGGGGTGCTCATGGAGCTGATCCGCTACTCCGGCAAGGCGCGCGGCGACGTGGCGCTGGCCATGATGTTCTACGGCGGCATGGCGGGCGGCGTGATGATCGTCAACCTGGCGCCGGGCGGCACGACCGCCAATCTCACCAGCTATCTCTGGGGGTCGATCACCACCGTCTCGTCCTCCGACATCAGCGCCATCGTGATCCTGGCCACCGTGGTGCTGCTGATCACCTTCGGGCTGCGCCGCCAGCTGTTCTCGGTCTGCCAGGACGAGGAGTTCGCCCGGGTCACCGGGCTGCCGGTGCGGCTGCTCAACCTGCTGCTGGCGGTCACCGCGGCGGCCACCGTCACGGTGGCCATGCGGGTGGTGGGGCTGCTGCTGGTCAGCGCGCTGATGGTGATCCCCGTGGTGGCCGCGCAGCAGACCGCCCGCAGCTATGCGGCCACGCTGGCCGGGGCGGTCGCCTTCGGCGTGACGGCCGCCCTGTCCGGCACGGTCACCTCCTACTACGCGGACGTGCCGCCGGGCGCGACGATCGTGCTGATCGCCATGGGGCTGTTCGCGCTGACCGCGCTGCTGGCCACCCCGCTGGCCCGGCGCCGCGCGCGCCGCGCCGCGGCCGCCGCACCCTCCCGGGGCCCGGCCGCGGCCACGGCCGCCGCCGGCTGAGCCGCCTGGCACAATGGACTCGCCCGGAGAGGCGCAGCAGGCACAGGACACTCACGGGAGGCAATCGTGGCGACGGCAGGCCCGCCGGTCCGTGGCCGGGCGACGCGGCAGCGCGCCGCGGTGGCGGCGGCGCTGGCGGAGGTCGACGAATTCCGCAGCGCCCAGGAGCTGCACGACATGCTCAAGCACCGCGGCGAGTCCGTGGGCCTGACCACGGTCTACCGCACCCTGCAGTCGCTGGCCGACGCCGGACAGGTGGATGTGCTGCGCACCAGGGAGGGCGAGGCGGTCTACCGCCGGTGCAGCACCGACGACCACCACCACCATCTGGTGTGCCGCCACTGCGGCAAGGCGGTCGAGGTGGAGGGCCCGGCCGTGGAGCGGTGGGCCGAGGCCGTCGCCGCCGAGCACGGCTTCACCGACATCAACCACACCGTGGAGATCTTCGGCATCTGCCACGACTGCGCCACCGCCCCGGCTCCCCGCGCTCCGTGACCGGGCGCGCCCGGTCACGGGATGTGCGGGCGCGGGATGTGCCGGGATGTACCGGGAGATGTGCCGGGATGTGCGGCGGCCGGGGCGGCCGGCCCGCGCGTCAGCCCTCGTGGGGGGAGGCCGGGACGGGGTTGGGGAGCGCGCCGCCGAAGCGGCGGTCGCGGGAGGCGTACTCCACGCAGGCGTCCCACAGATGGCGGCGGTCGAAGTCCGGCCAGAGGATGTCCTGGAAGACCAGCTCGGCGTAGGCGCTCTGCCAGATCAGGTAGTTGGAGGTGCGCTGCTCGCCGGAGGGGCGGACGAAGAGGTCGACGTCCGGCATGTCGGCGAAGTAGAGGTACTGGCCGAGGGTCTTCTCGGTGACGCGGGAGGGGTCGAGCCGGCCGGCGCGGGCGTCGGCGGCCATCCGGGCGGCGGCATCGGCGAGTTCCGCCCGCCCGCCGTAGTTGACGCACATGTAGAGGGTCATGGCGTCGTTCTCCCGGGTGCGTTCCTCGGCGACCCGCAGCTTCTTCACCACCGACTTCCACAGCCGCGGTTCGCGCCCGGCCCAGCGGATGCGGACGCCCATCTCGTCCAGCTCGTCGGTCCGGCGGTCGATCACATCCCGGTTGAAGCCCATCAGGAAGCGGACCTCCTCCGGGGAGCGCCGCCAGTTCTCGGTCGAGAAGGCGTACAGGGAGAGATTCCTCACCCCCAGCTCCAGGCAGCCCTTGACCACCTCCAGGACCACGGCCTCGCCGCGCTTGTGGCCCTCGGTGCGGGGCAGGCCGCGCTCCTTGGCCCAGCGGCCGTTGCCGTCCATGACGATCGCCACGTGCTTGGGGATCAGTTCGCCGGGAAGCTTGGGCGGACGCGCCCCCGAGGGGTGCGGATCGGGGGTGCGGTACTGGCGACGCTGCCGCAACGGCATTCCGCGGCGAGCCATGGGCGGTTCCTTTTCGGCGGGTCCGGCCGGCGGCGTGCCGGTCCGGCGGAATCGGGTACGGGCGGTGCTCTGAAGGAGCGTATCGGACGGAGCGGGCGGCCCACGATGGCCGTCCCGCGGGATGTGTCCCGGTCCGCGGGCGGGTCAGCCGGGCGGTGCGGCCCGTGGCGCGGACGGTGCCGCCGGTGCGGGCGGTGTGCCCGGGGTGTCCGCCGTGTCCGGTGCGGAGGGCGGCCCCGGGGCCTGCCGCGGCGCGGCGGCGCGGTCCACGAAACGCAGCGAGCGCAGGCCGCGCTCCAGATGCCAGTGCAGGTACGCCGAGACCAGGCCGCTGCCCTCGCGGACGTAGCGGGCCTCGGTGGCGTCGGCGGTCGGCCAGTCGCCGGAGAGCAGCGCGCCCAGCAGCCGCAGCGTGGCCGGCGAGGGCACCACACTGCCCGGCACCCGGCAGTCGGGGCAGACGGAGCCGCCGGCCGAGACCGAGAAGAAGCGGTTGGGCCCGGGCAGCCCGCACTTGGCGCAGGCGTCGAAGCTGGGCGCGTAGCCGCCGCAGGCCAGGGAGCGCAGCAGATAGGCGTCCAGGATCAGGCCCGGGGTGTGGTCGCCGGCCGCCAGGGTGCGCAGCGCGCCGATCAGCAGCAGGTACTGCTGGACGTTGGGTTCGCCCTCCTGCTCGGTGAACCGTTCCGCCGTCTCCAGCATGGCGGTGCCGGCCGTGTAGCGGGCGTAGTCGGAGACGATGCCGCGCCCGTACGGCGCGAGGGTCTCCGCCTGGGTGCACATCGGCAGGCCGCGCCCCACCAGGGCGCTGCCCCGGGCGAAGAACTGGACGTCGACGTGGGAGAACGGCTCCAGCCGGGCGCCGAACCTGGACTTGGTGCGGCGCACCCCCCGGGCGACGGCACGCACCCGGCCGTGCTGCCGGGTGAGCAGGGTGATGATCCGGTCCGCCTCTCCCAGCTTCTGGGTGCGCAGCACCACGCCGTCGTCCCGGAACAGACTCATGCGGCCATTCTCTCAGTCCTCCCGGTCCCCGGGGACGACCAGGCCGGACTCGTAGGCGGCGATCACCAGCTGGGCCCGGTCGCGGGCGCCGAGCTTGCCCATGATGCGGCTGACGTGGGTCTTGGCGGTCAGCGGCGACAGCCCCAGCAGGCCGGCGATCCCGGTGTTGGTGCAGCCGCGTGCCACCAGGGCCAGCACCTGGCGCTCGCGGTCGGTGAGCCGCTCCAGCGCGGCGGCCACCTCCCGGCCGGGCGCCGGCGGCTCGGGCGCGCGCAGCACCCGGGCGATCAGCCGGGCGGTGGGCCCCGGGGAGAGCAGGGCGTCACCGGCCGCGACGGTGCGGATGGCGGCCAGCAGTTCGGCCGGGCGGGTGTCCTTGACCAGGAAGCCGGAGGCGCCGGCGCGCAGCGCGGCCAGCACGTGCTCGTCGGTGTCGTAGGTGGTCAGCACCAGGACCCGCACCCCGGCCAGGTCCTCGTCCGCGGCGATCTGCCGGGTGGCCTCGATGCCGTCCATGCCGGGCATGCGGATGTCCATGACGACCACGTCGGCGCGGGCCGACCGGGCCAGGGCCACGGCCTCCCGGCCGGTCGCGGCCTCGCCCGCCACCGTCAGGCCGGGCGCGGAGTCGATCAGCATGGCGAACGCCGCCCGGACCAGGGTCTGGTCGTCCGCGAGCAGCACCCGCACCTCGTTCGGGCCGTCCCCGGCGGCCGGTGCGGTGTCCGGTTCTGGCACGGGTGTCACTCCGGGCCGCCGTCGGTGAGCGGGAGCGCGGCGGTGACCGTGAAGCCGGCGCCGCCGTCCGGGGACGGCCCGGCGGTGAGGGTGCCGCCGACGCTGCGCGCCCGCTCCCGCATCCCGGGGATGCCGAAGCCGGGCCGTCCGCCGGCCGGCTCGGGGGTCCCGGGACCGGCGGCAGCCCGCCCGGTGTCCCGCACGGTGAGCAGCAGCCGGCCGTCCGCGATCCGGCCGCCGACGGTGACCCGGACCCCGGGCCCGGCGTGCCGGACGGCGTTGGTCAGCGCCTCCTGCACGATCCGGTACGCGGCGGCGCCCACCGCCGGCGGCACCTCCGGCACCTCCGCTTCCGCCGGCCCGCCGCCCGCACCGGGGAATGCGCAGCCGACCCGGGCCCCGGCCGCTTCGGCGGACCGCACCAGATCGGGGATGGAGGACAGGCTGGGCAGCGGTCCGGTGCCCTCCCGGTCCCGCAGCACCTCCAGGGTGCGGCGCAGCTCGCCGCGCGCCTCCCGGCAGGTGTCGGCGACGGCGTCCAGCGCCTCGGCGACCGCCGCGTGGTCCAGCCGTTCCGGATCGGCCCGCAGCACATGGGCCGCCACCGAGGTCCGCACCCCGATCAGGGTGATGCTGTGCGCCAGCAGGTCGTGCAGATCGCGGGCGATGCGCAGGCGTTCCTCGGCGACCCGGCGGGCCGCCTCCTCCTCCCGGGTGCGCTCGGCCCGCTCGGCCCGCTCCCGGATGGCGCCCACATAGGCACGGTGCATCCGCACCGCCTCGCCCAGCGCGAGCACGGCCAGGATCCAGCCGGTGACCCGCAGCATCTCCAGCCCCTCGGCCGGCCCGGTCCGGGTCCACACCGAGACCACCACCAGCAGGGTGCCGCCGGCCACCAGCAGGGTGCGGACGCGGGGCCCGGTGACCGCCACGGTGTAGAGCGCCAGCACCGAGGCGGGCACCGGCGCGCCGTGGCTGTAGTCCAGGGCGTGGAACGGCGCGGCGGCGGCCAGATGGGCCAGCAGCACGGACAGCGGCCGGCGCCGCCGCCACACCAGGGGCAGCACGCAGGCGGCCAGCAGCGCCCAGCCCAGGACACCGGGGCGGCGGCCGTCCGCCTCGGTGAGGGCCAGCAGCACGCCCAGCGCCCCGGCCGCGAGCGCGAGCGCGGAGTCCTCGGCCAGGACGCGGCGGGGGGTGCGCGGCGCGGACGGGGCGCGGGTCACGGGCATCCGTCCATCATCCGGCATGCTCCCGGGCCTCCGGGGCCGGATGGGCCCCGCCCCCGCCGGTCTCCCGGGAGAGCGGTCCGGGCCACCACAGCCGCCGGTCCAGCAGCCAGGCGGCGGCGGTCACCACGTACGTCCGGACCAGGAAGGTGTCCAGCAGCACCCCGGCCGCCACCACGAACCCGACCTGGATCATGAAGACCAGCGGCAGCGTCATCAGCACGCCGAAGGTGGCGGCCAGCACGATGCCCGCCGAGGCGATCACGCCCCCGGTGCGGGAGAGCGCGGTCAGGGCGGCCCGCCGGGTGGGCAGACCGCGCAGGTTCTCCTCGCGCATCCGGGTCACCAGGAAGATGCTGTAGTCCACTCCCAGCGCCACCCCGAACACAAAGGTGATCACGGCGAGCGACGGGTCGGTCCCCTCGAAGCCGAACACCGGACCGAAGAGGAAGCCGCCCAGCCCCAGCGAGGCCAGCCAGGAGGCGGCCACCGCCACCAGCAGCAGCACCGGGGCGAGCAGGCTGCGCAGCAGCACCACCAGGATCACCAGCACCGCGAGCAGCACCAGCGGGATGACCCTGGCCCGGTCCGACGCACCGGTGGCCGCCAGGTCCATCTGCTGCGCGGTGGGGCCGCCGACCAGGGCGCCGGTGCCCTGCAGTGCCGTGCGCAGGCCGGCCACGACGGCCTCCTCGGCCGCCGACTCGGCCGGTGCGTCGGCGTGGACGGAGATCTCGGCCCAGCCCTCACCGGTGCGTTCCCGTTCCGCGTCCGCGACTCCCCCGGCGGTCCGGATGCGCTCCACGATCCGCCCGGCCGACTCCTCGGGCACCATCACGGTGATCGGCCGGCTGCTCCGCTCCGGGTACTTCTCGGCCAGCAGCGTCATGGCCGTCACGGACTCGGGGGTGTCGGTGAAGCTGTCCCGGTCCTTGAGCTGGCCGGGCAGCGCGGACACGCCCAGGGAGCACACGGCCAGCAGCAGCACCCCGGCGGTGAGGATGGTGCGCGGGCGGCGGCCGACCGAGCCGCCCATCCGGCCGAACAGGTCCCAGCGGCGGCGGGCGCCCTCCGGCGGCTCGCCGCCGTGGACCGGGATCGCGGGCCAGAAGACGCGGCGGCCCAGCAGCACCAGCAGGGCGGGCAGCAAAGTGATCATCACGGCCAGGGCGCACAGCACGCCGACGGCCGCCACCGGGCCGAAGCCGCTGAGGGAGCGCTGGTCGGCGACGAGCAGCACCAGCAGGCCGGCGGCCACCGTGCCGGAGGAGGCCAGCAGGGCGGGGCCGGTGCCGCGCAGCGCCCCGGCCATGGCCAGGTGGGTGCTCTCGTGGCGGCGCAGCTCCTCCCGGTAGCGGGCCACCAGCAGCAGGGCGTAGTCCGTTCCGGCGCCGAAGACCAGGACGGTCATGATGCCGGCGCTCTGCGCGGTGACGGTGATGCCGAAGACCTGGACGAGTCCGTAGACGGCGGCCCGGGAGACCGCGGCGGCGACGCCCACCGAGATCAGCGGCACCAGCCACAGCAGCGGGCTGCGGTAGATGAGGATCAGCAGCACGGTCACGACGGCGACGGTGGCCAGGGTGAGTGTGGCGTCGACGGAGGAGAAGACCTCCTCCAGATCGGCGGAGACCGCGCCGGAGCCGCCGGCCATCGCGGTCAGGCCGTCCCCGGCGGTCTCCGCGGCCCGTGCGAGCCGGTCGCGGATGTCGGCGACGGCCTCGGTCTCGGCCGTCTCGTCCGCCAGGCCGGTCAGGGCGAGGGGGTGGACGAGGGTGGTGCCGTCCGCGGACGGCAGGCCCGGCGGGGTCCCGCGCGCCCCGTGGTCGGCGGCCACCCCGGCCGCCACCGCGTCGGCCCGCTCCCGGTCGGCAGGGGTCAGGCCGCCGTCCCGCTGCCAGACCAGGAGGACGTCGGTGCTCCCGCCGCCGGGGAGCCGCTGCGCGATCTCGGCGACCTGGGTGGACTCCGCGGAGGCGGGGAGGTACTCGGCCACGCCGTCCCGCTGCACGGACTCCAGCTCGCCGGCCGCCGGTCCGGCGACGGCCAGCAGCGCCGCCCACAGCGCGATCAGCACCCACGGCACCGCGCGCCACCGCCCGGGCGGGCGGGACACCCGCCGCTCTCCGCCGGTGCCGGGGTCCGCCGGCCGGCTGGGGTCCGGCCGGTTCTGCCGGGTCACGGCCTTCATGCGGCCGCCTCCTTCTGCGCGCTGGCGCGCCTCGGTTCCGCTGTGAACTTCCGTTCTCAGCGTCCCGGCGGGATGCGGCGGAATCGTCGGCCCGTGGAACGGGTTCGCCGGTACTGCCCGCGGCGGCTCCCCCGCCGGGATACTCCCGGCGGAGTACCCCGGCGCGGCGTCCGCCCCGGGCGGCCGTCAGCCGGCCGGGGCGGGCGCGGCGCCGCCGGGCCGGTCGTAGACCGCGCCCGGCAGCAGGGCGCCGCCGTCCGGCCCGGCGTACAGCTCGCTCACCGTGACGAACCGGTAGCCGCGCCCGCTCAGCACCCGCAGGATCTCCGGCACCGCTGCCACCGTGGTGCGCTGGATGTCGTGCATCAGCACCACGTCGCCCGGCCGCACCCGGTCCAGCACCGCACGGGTGACATGCGCGGTGTCCCTGACGCGCCAGTCCTCCGGGTCCACGCTCCACATGATCAGCGGCATCCCGGCGGCCTCGCGGACCCGCTCGTCGTGCTCGCCGAACGGCGGGCGCAGCAGCCGTGGCGCGGTCCCGGTCACCTCCCCGATGGCCGCGCTGGTGCGGTCGATCTCCTCCCGGAGCCGCTCGGCGCCCAGCCCGGTGAGACGGGGGTGGCTCCAGCTGTGGTTGCCGATCTCGTGCCCGGCCCCGGCCTGCCGGCGCACCAGCTCGGGGCGGGCGACCACGTTCTCGCCCACGTCGAAGAAGGTCGCGCGGGCACCGTAGGAGTCCAGGGTGTCCAGGAGCTCGGCGGTGTACGGGCCGGGGCCGTCGTCGAAGGTGAGGGCCACGCCGGGGGCGGAGATCGGTGCCATGGGTGCCATGGGTCCCAGTATCGCGACCGGGGGCGGCGGCGGTAGACGGCCCATCCCGGCCCGGCCGCGGCGCGCTCCCCGGCGCGGTGTGCGGCTTCTCGCATACTGATACCGACGGGGCGCGGCGCCGCCGGTGGGCTACATTGGACGGCGATGCGTTTCCGGATGCTTCTCCTTAGCCGCCGCGGCGAGGGCCGGTAGAAGACGGGCCCCTCCCCGCGGAGTCCGGTGCTGCCCGTCGACCCTTCCCTTGGTTCGACCCCTCTGGAGACACCAGCATCATGAACGCCAGCAGCTCCTCCGCCCGTTCGTCCGGTCCGGCCGATTCCTCCGGGGTATCCGGCGCGGCGGACGGCCCACGCGGCACCATCGGCCGCCGCACCCCGCTGACCGCCGCCACCGTGCGGCAGGCCCCCTCCGGCATGCCGGTGCACAAGTACCGGCCCTTCGAGGCCGTGGACGTGCCCGGCCGCAGCTGGCCGGAGCGCCGCATCACCGCCCCGCCGCGCTGG
The DNA here is from genome assembly GCF_011421595.1 of Streptomyces sp. YIM 98790. Classification (GTDB taxonomy): domain Bacteria; phylum Actinomycetota; class Actinomycetes; order Streptomycetales; family Streptomycetaceae; genus Streptomyces. The sequence continues at coordinate 13,106 of NZ_WTLH01000125.1, forward strand.
CTCTCCACCGACCTGCGGGACGGCAACCAGGCGCTGATCGACCCGATGTCCCCGGCCCGCAAGCGGAAGATGTTCGACCTGCTGGTGGGCATGGGCTACAAGGAGATCGAGGTGGGCTTCCCGGCCTCCGGGCAGACCGACTTCGACTTCGTCCGCTCGATCATCGAGGAGGACGCGATCCCGGAGGACGTGACCATCTCGGTGCTGACCCAGGCCCGCGAGGAGCTGATCGCGCGCACCGTGGAGTCCCTGGCCGGGGCCCGCAACGCCACCGTCCACCTGTACAACGCCACCGCCCCGGTCTTCCGCCGGGTGGTCTTCGGCAACGCCACCCGGGACGACATCCGGCAGATCGCGGTGGACGGCACCCGGCTGGTCATGGAGTACGCCGAGAAGCTGCTGGACGACCGGACCGTGTTCGGCTACCAGTACAGCCCGGAGATCTTCACCGACACCGAGCTGGACTTCGCGCTGGAGGTCTGCGAGGGCGTGATGGACGTCTGGCAGCCCGAGGAGGGCCGGGAGATCATCCTCAACCTGCCGGCCACCGTGGAGCGTTCCACGCCCTCCACCTACGCCGACCGGTTCGAGTGGATGTCCCGCAACCTCTCCCGCCGCGAGTACGTCTGCCTGTCCGCCCACCCGCACAACGACCGGGGCACCGCGGTGGCCGCCGCCGAGCTGGCGGTGATGGCCGGCGCCGACCGCGTGGAGGGCTGCCTGTTCGGGCAGGGCGAGCGCACCGGCAACGTGGACCTGGTCACCCTGGGCATGAACCTGTTCTCGCAGGGCGTGGACCCGCGGATCGACTTCTCCCGGATCGACGAGATCCGCCGCACCTGGGAGTACTGCAACCAGATGGAGGTGCACCCGCGCCACCCGTATGTGGGAGACCTGGTCTACACCTCCTTCTCCGGCTCCCACCAGGACGCCATCAAGAAGGCCTTCGAGGCGCGGGAGGCCGAGGCCGCGGCGGCCGGGAGCACCGTGGACGACCTGGTCTGGGAGATGCCCTACCTGCCCATCGACCCCAAGGACGTGGGCCGCTCCTACGAGGCGGTCATCCGGGTCAACTCGCAGTCCGGCAAGGGCGGCGTCTCCTACGTGCTGAAGAACGACTACAGCCTGGACCTGCCGCGCCGGATGCAGATCGAGTTCTCGCGGATCATCCAGGAGCGCACCGACGCCGAGGGCGGCGAGATCACCCCGGAGCAGATCTGGGACATCTTCTGCCACGAGTACCTGCCCACGCCGGACGCCCCGTGGGGCCGGATCGCGCTGCGCACCGCCCAGACCTCCACCTCCACCGACGGGCACGACGCGCTCACCGTGGAGGCCGTGGTGGACGGCGAGGAGACCGTGCTGACCGGCGCCGGCAACGGCCCGATCGCCGCCTTCTTCGACGCCCTGGCCCGGGCCGGGGTGATCGACGAGACGCGGGGCGACGTCCGGCTCCTGGACTACGTGGAGCACACCATGAGCGAGGGCGCCGGCTCGCAGGCCGCCGCGTACATCGAGATCGCGGTGGGCGACAAGGTGCGCTGGGGCGTCGGCATCGACGCCAACATCGTGCGCGCCTCGCTCAAGGCGGTGGTCTCCGCGGTGAACCGGGCCGCGCGGTGAGCCGCCGCTAGGTCCGGACGGCCCCGATCGCTGCCCGCACGGCCCGGTCCCTGCGGACCGGGCCGTGCCGTGTCCTGGTGCCGCGGCGGCCCTCTCCCGGCACTTCGTGCCGCCGGGGGTACTGACGCCGTGCAGGCGATGTGGCTAACATCACTTCTTCACGGCAGGGTTGCCGGACAGTGACGGAGGTACAGCGTGGTGCACTCCCGGGACTCCAGGAGCGGCCGGCAGCCTCGGCTGGCGGGCGTCCGCACGGCGTGGCGCGTGGTGGCCGACGGCGAGTTCTTCTGCCCGGACTGCGGCGGGGACCGCTGCTATCAGCAGTTGTCCGGGCGGCGCAGACTGAGCGTGGTGGGAGTGCCGGTGCTGCCGCGCGGCGAGGCCGAACCGGTGGTGCAGTGCTCGTTGTGCCACGGGCGTTTCCCGCTGTCCGTGCTGGAGGTGCCCACCACCACCCGGCTGACCGCCCTGCTGCGGGACGCGGTGCACACGGTGGCCATCGCCGTGCTGGCGGCCGGCGGCGCCGAGCCGCGCGCGGTGCGGGAGACCGCGGTGGACGAGGTCCGCGCGGCGGGCTTCGCCGACTGCACCGAGGAGCGGCTGCTGACCCTGCTGGCCGCGCTGACCTCGGAGGGGCAGGCCGCGGTGGCCATGGAGCTGCGGGTGGCGCTGAACGCGCTGACGCCGCAGCTCTCGGCCGCCGGGCGGGAGGGGCTGCTGCTGCGCGGCGCCCGGATCGCCCTGGCCGACGGCCCGTACGGGGCGGCGGAGAGCGAGATGCTGGCCGCGATGGGCACCGCGCTGGGCCTGGCCCCGGCCGACACCGAGCGCCTGCTCACCGCCGCGCGCGCCCTCCCCGGCAGCGCCGGCCGCTGACCGCCGGCCGGGCCCGGGGGCTCAGCGGCCGGCGGCACGGTCCAGGAGGCGGGCGGCGACGGCGGGCGAGTCGATCAGCGGGTGCAGGGCCAGGGCGCGCCACGCGGCGGCCTCGGAGCCGGTGAGCGCGGCCTCGATGGTGGCCCGTTCCGCGGCCTTCACCAGCAGCATCAGGCCCAGTTCCGCCGGGCCCGGCTCCAGGCAGGCCAGCGGGTGCGCGCCCTGTGATCCCACCTCGCAGACGGTTTCGATGATCGCGCCGTCCGGCAGCGCCGGTACCGTCCCGGCGTTGCGCACATTGAGGATCATCCGGGTGCGGCGGTCCTCCCGGATGGCGCGCATGGCGGCCAGCGCCACGCCCTCGTAGCCGCCCTCGTCCATGTCCCGGGCGTCCCGCTGCCAGCCGCCGGTGGCCTCCCTGGCCTCCGCCAGATAGGTCTCGTCGCGCTCCCGCCGGGCGGCCTCCCACAGCTCGTACGCCCGCGCCGGGGGCTCGGCCGCCGCGCGGGCGAAGAACTGGGACTGCTGGCGGTCCAGGAACTCCCCCCGGGTCTCGGTGGCCTCCCACTCCTTCTCCAGCGACTCCCGGCGGAAGTAGTAGTAGTACAGATACTCGTTGGGCACGGCGCCGAGCGCCCGCAGCCAGTCGGCGCCGAACAGCCGCCCCTCCTCGAAGGAGCCCACCGCGGCGCTGTCGGCCAGCAGCCCGGGCAGCACGTCCCGCCCCTCGTGGATCAGGGTGCGCAGCCAGCCGAGGTGGTTCAGGCCCAGGTAGTCGTAGCCGAAGCCGGGCGCGTCCGGGTCCGCGCCGGCGGCCCGGGCGGCCCGCCGCACCAGGCCGACCGGGGAGTCGCAGACCCCGAGCACCCGGTGCCCCAGCACGGTGGCCATGGCCTCGGTCACCATGCCGGCCGGATTGGTCGCGTTGATCACCCAGGCGTCCGGGGCGAGCTCCCGCACCCGGCGGGCCAGCCGCACCGCCACCGGAACCGTGCGCAGGCCGTAGAGCACACCGCCCGCGCCGGCCGTCTCCTGGCCGAGCACGCCCTCGGCGACCGCCAGCCGCTCGTCCCGGGCGCGGGCCCGGGTGCCGCCGACCCGGATCGCGCAGAACACGAAATCGGCGCCGCGCAGCGCCTCGTCCTCCTCGGCGGCCACCCGCACCGGCGGGCCCTGGCCCAGACCGCGCAGCACCGCCGCGATGACCTCGGCGCGCGCCGGATCGGCGTCATAGAGGACGATTTCCGAGAAAAGCCCGGAGAAGGGCGATCCGCCGCCTTCCGTGCCGCCGTATGTCAGCAGTGACCGGTATACCAGGGGCACACGGAAGCCGCCCCCGCCGATGATCGATAGCCTCACACCAGGGAACGTACCGTAGATAACGGTCACATCGGTCGACGGCGGCGGATCCGAGCCGCCACACCTCACGACTGACGACCGGGAGCAGACGGTGGACACCAGCACAGATCCCTCACCCTCCGCACCCGCCCACGGCCGCCGCGGCGGCGGCGGGCGCGGGCGCCCGGACGGCACGGCGCGGCGGCTGCCGCTGGAGGTGCCGGTGCGGGCGGTGCGGTCCGCCCGGCAGGAGCCGGCCGCGGAGATTCCGGCGGCCTCTCCGGGCGGCGGCCGGCCGCACCGGCCGGTCGATCCGCTGGGCGGCCTGCGCCGCGCCGGCGACCCGCCCTGCGATGTCTTCCTCACCGGAACCGTCTTCCTGGACATCGTCTTCACCGGCCTGGACGCCGCCCCGGTGCGCGGCACCGAGAACTGGGCGCGCGGCATGGGCTCCAGCCCCGGCGGCATCGCCAACATGGCCACCGCGCTGGCCCGGCTGGGTCTGCGCACCTCGCTGGCCGCCGCCTTCGGCGACGACAAGTACGGCGAGTACTGCTGGGAGACGCTGGAGCGCGGCGAGGGCATCGACCTGTCGCACTCGCGCACCATCCCCGGCTGGCACTCGCCGGTCACCGTCTCGCTCGCCTACGAGGGCGAGCGGACCATGATCACGCACGGCCATGCCGCGCCGCTGCCCGATCCCGGCTCCCCCGATCCCGGCGCCACCCCGCACTCCCGGTCCTGCGTGGTCTCGCTGACACCCGGCCGGGACCAGGAGTGGATCGCCGCGGCCGCCCGCGCCGGCAGCCGGCTGTTCGCCACCGTGGGCTGGGACGACACCGGCCGGTGGGACCTGGCCGAGCTGCCGGATCTGGCGCACTGCGAGGCGTTCCTGCCGAACGCCGCCGAGGCCATGCGCTACACCGGCGCGGACACCCCGCTGGCCGCCGCCCGGCGGCTGGCCGAGCGGGTCCCGGTGGCGGTGGTGACCATGGGCGAGGAGGGTTCCTGCGCGGCCGACGGCCGGACCGGGGAGACCGCGTCCGTGCCCGCCATCCCGGTCGACGCGCTGGACACCACCGGCGCCGGGGACGTCTTCATCGCGGGCTTCGTCACCGCCACGCTGGCCGGCTGGCCGCTGACCGACCGGCTGGCCTTCGCCGGGCTGACCGCGGCGCTGTCGGTGCAGGAGTTCGGCGGCTCGCTGTCGGCCCCGGGCTGGGCCCAGATCGCCGCCTGGTGGACGCGGGCGCGGGCCGCGGCGCAGGGCGCCCGGAGCGGCTCCGCACCGGCCTCGCTGGCCCGCTACGCCTTCCTGGACCGCCTGCTGCCCGGCTGTGCCGAGCCGGCCGGCGCGAGCCGCTGGACGGCCGGCTGTGCGCCGCTGCGGCGGG
>NZ_WTLH01000126.1 GCF_011421595.1 Streptomyces sp. YIM 98790
CCGCCCGGCGCAGCGCGGCGCCCAGCGCGGCCCGGGAGGGCAGCGGGATCTCCCGCCGGGCGGGCGTGGACGGGCCGCGGGCAGCGGTGCGCCCGGTCCGGGGGTGGCCGTCCTCGCCCGGGTCGTCCTCGCCCGGGTCGTCTCTGCGGTCGGGGGCGGTGCGGTCGGCGGGTGTGGACGGGAAGTGGTGCTGTCCGTGGTTCTCGGGGGCGAGCGGCAGCGTCATGGCGACCTCCTGGTCCGTCCTGTTCCGTCGTGGTTCGCCCTCGGGCGTCCCGCTCCGGGACCGCCCTTCCGACTACTCGGCGGTAGGTAAGACGTGCCGTCAGAGCACCACCGCACCGCGGGTCCGTCCACAGTCCGGACGCCAAATCGCTGCTCCGGCATAGCTGCGCAGGCAGGCCGCTGTGCAACGGCACAGTCCGGGGCGGGCCGCGGCCCGGCCACGCATCCGGCGGGTCACCGGTGGATTCACCGATGCGCCGCCGCGGCGCGGCTCCCATCATCACGGCGGGCCCTCCGTCTCTCCCCGCCCCCGCGTCGATCCGCCCGCGGCCGGCCGGGCGGCCGGGCGGGCGGAGGCGCGCGGGGCCGGACAGGCTCTCCGGCCGGCGCCGGGGTTCCCGGGCCCCGGGCACGCGGTGACCCCGCGCGCCCGGGGCTGTCCCGCACCGGGCCGGGGCCGTGGCGGGCCGGGGCCGGTTTCGGCCGGTTCAGCCGGTGAGGCGGGCGTGCAGGGCGCGGGCCGAGGCGTCGGTGAGCGCGGCGATCTGGTCGACGACCACCCGCAGCCGCTCCCGGTCGCCGGGGGCCGCCGCGTACAGCGCCCGGTACTGGGGATCGAGCCCGCCGGGTGCCCGGCGCAGCAGTGCGTCCGCCAGTTCGGCGAGCAGTTCCCGCTGGGCGGCACGCAGCCGTTCCTGCTCCGGGCGCTGCATCACCGAGACGTCGGCCACCGCCTTGAGCACCGCGCACTCCAGCCGCACCGGGCGCGGCACCACCAGGTCGGCGCGGTAGCGCAGCAGCGGGCCGGGGCCGTGGCGTTCCCGGGTGGCCTGCTCGGCGGCGACGCAGAACCGGCCGATCAGCTGGCTGGTGGCGTTCTTCAGCCGGGCCTGGGCGAGGGCGGTGCCGTCGTAGGAGTGCGGCCACCACTCCTGGTCCAGCAGGCGGTCGAGCGCGGCGGCGAGTTCCGCCTCGTCGGTGCCGGGCGGGGTGTAGCGGCGCAGGGCCACGGCGAAGATGCCCCGCCGTTCGGTGTCGGAGAGCAGCGCGGCCGGGTCCAGGTGCCCGGCGTGCAGGCCGTCCTCCACGTCGTGCACCGAGTAGGCCACGTCGTCCGCCCAGTCCATGACCTGCGCCTCCAGGCAGCGGCGGGCCGGCGGCGCGTGGCGCCGCAGCCAGTGGAAGACCGGCAGGTCGTCCTCGTAGACGCCGAATTTGGGGGAGGCCGGGCCGGCCGGGTTCCTGCCCGGGGGCCAGGGGTACTTGGTGGCGGCGTCCAGGGCGGCGCGGGTGAGGTTGAGGCCGACGGGCTCGCCGCCGTCCCCGGTCCCGGCCGCCGCGCGGAACCGTTTCGGCTCCAGGCGGGTGAGCAGCCGCAGCGACTGGGCGTTGCCCTCGAAACCGCCGCACGGACCGGCGATCCGGGCCAGCACCCGCTCGCCGTTGTGCCCGAACGGCGGGTGCCCCAGGTCGTGGGCCAGGCAGGCGGTCTCCACCAGATCCGGGTCGCATCCCAGGGCGGCGCCCATCTCCCGCCCGATCTGGGCGCATTCCAGGGAGTGGGTCAGGCGGGTGCGCGGGCTCGGGTCCCAGGCAGGGGTGGGCGGCGCCGGGCGGTCGGGGGTGACCACCTGGGTCTTGCCGGCCAGACGGCGCAGCGCCGCCGAATGCAGCACCCGGGCGCGGTCGCGCTGGAAGGCGCTGCGGCCGGGGCGCTTGTCGGGCTCCGGGTCCCAGCGCTCGGTGGCCTCCGGCCCGTAGCCGCCGGCCGGCGGGGCCTCGGCACCGGGACGGGAGAGGTCGTGCGGTGTGCCGTCACTCCAGCCGGGCATGCCCCGACCCTAACCGCCCCCGTCCCGCCCGGCAGCGGACGCCGGCCCGGTGCCGTCCGCCCGGCCGCAGGGTGGTTCGCGGCGGCGCGGCGGGGAAACCGGGGTGCGGTGGCCGGAGGGCCCGGCGGGAGGAGGCTGCGGCGGATGGCGGACGCGGGCACGCGGGCCCGTCCGGGCCGGGGAGCGTGACACGGCGGTGTGGGCCTGGCTGTTCCGCCTGTACCGGCTGCTGCACCTGTACCGGGTGGTCCGCCGGGTGGCCGGCCGGGCCCGCCGGGCCGCGGCACGGCTGCGCACCTACGGCCCCTCCGTGCTGCTGGCGGCCCTCGCCGCCGGGCTGGCCTACGCCGCCGCGTCCCGGCTGTTCGGCATCGAGGAGGCGTTCTTCGCGCCGATCGCCGCCGTGGTGTGCGTGGGCATCGCCGCCGGGCAGCGCATCCGCCGCGCCCTGGAGATGGCCGTCGGCGTGGCGGTCGGCCTGACCGCCGCCGACATCCTGGTCAACGTCATCGGTTCCGGGGCGGTGCAACTGGCCGTGGCGGTCGGCCTGGCCATGGGCGCGGCCGTGCTGGTGGGCACCAGCAGCGTGCTGGTCAATCAGTCCGCGGTGGCCGCCGTGCTGGTGGTCGCGCTGGCCCCGCAGGGCAGCAACCCGCTGATCCGGATGGGTGATGCGCTGATCGGCGGCGGGGTGGCACTGGCCCTGGGCGCTCTGGCCGCACCGGACCCGCGGCGTGCGGTGCGCCGGGCCGGCGGAGACGTGCTGGGCCATCTGGCGCAGGTGCTGCGCGGACTGGCCGAGGCGCTGGAGCAGGCCGACCTCGCCCGGGCCGAGCGGATGACGGCCGAGGCCGCCCGCATCGAGTCCCGGATCGGCGAACTGGACAAGGCGCTGGCGGTGGCCCGGGAGAGCGCCCGGCTGGGCCGGCGCCGCCGCTCCGCCCAGGCCCGGCTGCCGGTGGTGCTGGTCCGGGACCGGCTGGACATGATGGCCGCCACCACCCGCGCCCTGGCCCGTGGCACGGCCGTGGCCGTCCGCTACGGGCAGCCGGTGGACCAGCGGCTGGTCACCGCGCTGGACTCGCTCGCCGTGGCCGTCACCGAGCTGCGGCGGCGGGTGCAGGGCGAGGGGACGCAGGCCCGGGAGGACGCCCGGGCCGCCGCGCTGCGTGCCGCCGGGGCGGCCTCGGAGCTGCTCGCCGAGGACCCGCCGCTGACCGCCAGCGTGCTGGTCGGCCAGGTGCGGGCCGCGGCCGTCGACGTGCTGCGGGCCACCGGCCTGGACCAGGCGCACGCCGTGCGCCGCCTGGTCGAGGCCGCGGGCCCGCCCAACCGGCCGCCCGCCGGATGACCCCGCCCAGCCGCACGGCCCGGCATGGCACGGCACCGTCTGTTCCGCGGGCACCCCTCCCCGCCGTGCCGGGGCGCACGGGCGGGAGGGACGCGCTCAGTGCGGGATCGAGTCGATGACCTCGCGGGCGCCCTGCCGCAGCAGCGTCACGGCCACCGATATGCCCAGCGTGGCCGGGTCGAGCGGGCCGGCCCACTCATGGGCGTCCAGCACGGTCTTGCCGTCCGGCGAGAAGACCCGGGCGCGCAGCGAGAGCCGTCCGTCCCGCTCCGCACGGGCGAATCCGGCGATCGGGCTGTTGCAGTGGCCCTGGAGCACATGCAGCAGCATCCGCTCGGCGTCCGTCTCCCGGCGGGTGTCCGGATGGCCGAGGGAGGAGACCGCGTCGATGGTCTCGGTGTCGTCCTCGCGGCACTGGAGGGCCAGCACGCCCGCGCCGACCGGCGGGCACATCTGCTCGGGGCTGAGGATCTCGCTGATCCGCCCGGTCTCCCCGATCCGTTCCAGTCCGGAGACGGCCAGGATCAGCGCGTCCGCCTCGCCCGCGGCCATCCTGGCCAGCCGCCGGTTGGCGTTCCCCCGGAACGGCACGCACCGCAGGTGCGGGTGGGAGGAGGCCAGTTGGGCCACGCGCCGCACCGAGGAGGTGCCGATCCGGGTACCGGGCGGCAGCTCGTCCAGGGTGAGGCCGCCGGGGTGGATCAGCGCGTCCCGGATGTCGTCCCGCTCCAGCACGGCGGCGAACACGGTGCCGGCCGGGAGCGGCCGGTCGGCCGGGATGTCCTTCATGCAGTGCACGGCGAGGTCGGCCTCGCCCGCCAGCAGCGCGGCGTCCACCTCCTTGGTGAACGCGCCCTTGCCGCCGAGGCTGGACAGGTCTCCCAGCCAGCGGTCGCCGGAGGTGGTCACCGGCACCACCTCGGTACGGATGCCGGGATGGCGGGCGGACAGTCCGGCACGCACGCGCTCGACCTGGGCCAGCGCCATCGGCGAAGAACGGGAGACAATCCGGATCAGCTCGGCGGACACCCGCGACACGATAGACCGTCGGTTCCCCTCCGGGCGAAACGATCACGCCCCGGCGGGCGCGCCCGGGGGTCAGGACGCCGGGGCCGGGACCGCGGGACGGGCCCGGCGGGGGGCGAGCAGCCCGGCGGTCATGGTCAGCACCGTGCCGGCCAGGGCCACGAAGCCGCCGCTGCCCAGCGTCGCCGGGTTGTAGACGAGCGGGATCACCGGGGACGGATCGGCGATCACATCCTGGTGGTGCAGCAGCACCATCGTCACCATGCCCAGGGTCACCGCCCCGGACAGCCCGGTCGCGATCCGCCCCACGGCCGGCGGCGGCGCGGCCACCAGCACCCACAGCACGCACAGGTGCAGCACACCGGCGGTGAGCCCGACCGTCCACCCGCCGACCATCCGGTGCAGCGGAAAGCTCTCGCCGTACTGGTGCGCCCAGGGCAGCGCCAGCACGGCCGCACCGCTGAGCGCCAGGCCGAGCAGCCACGGCACAGTCGCCGGGTTACGGATGACCGGCCCTGCCATGCCTGCTCCCCTCCGCCGCGCGCCGGTGCGTCGGTGGGCAGCGTAGTGCCGCGGCCCTCAGGCGACCAGGGCGGAACGGCGGGCCGTCACCGCCTGGTCGTAGCGGTGCAGCAGCAGTCTGGCGAGCGCCGGGTGGGCCCCCAGCGGGGCGGACACCACGCCCGGCGCGGCCTCGGCGCAGCGGGAGGCGAAGTAGCCGGGCGCGGTGAAGCACGAGGCCACGGCGATCTCCCGGTGCCCTCCGGCGCGCAGCAGGGAGACCGCCTCGGGCACGGTCGGCGCGGCGGCCGAGGCGTAGGCGGGGACGACCGGCACCCCGCCGAGCCGGGCGGCCAGCATGTCGGCGGTGTACCTGGTCCCGGCCGCGGATTCCGGGTCCCGGGAGCCGGCCGCGGCCAGCACCACCGCGCCGCCCCGGTAGCCGGCCTGGAGCAGCCGCCCGTGCAGGGCGTCCACCAGCAGCGGGTGCGGCCCCAGGCAGGCGGCCACCGTGGCCGAGCAGTGGCCGGCCCCGGCCAGCACGCCGGGGATGTCGTGCTTGACGTGGTAGCCGCGGCCGAACAGCAGCGGCACCAGCACCGTCTCGCCGTGCAGTCCGCGCAGCGTGTCGGCGAGCAGCGGACGGTCCGTTTCCAGATGGCCGAGTTCCACCCGCACCGCCGGGCGCAGCGCCCGGACCCGGCGGAGCAGGGCGCGGATGGTGTGCTGCGCCCGGGGATCGGGCGAGCCATGGGCCACGGCGACCAGGGTCGGTCCGGTAGAGGCGGCGGTCATGCGGCCAGACTGCAAGCTGCACGTTGCCGCGGTGTTGCCCGGATGTCACGGATGGCCGCCCCGCCCCTCACGCCCCGGCCCGTGCCGCCCTGAGCTGACCGCCCCGGTGACGTAACCGGCACGTCGCCCCTGCCGTAACACGGCCGACGCAGGCTGGGGGCATGAACGCTGACGCACCGGCGCCGGAGACCGGGGAGAACCGGCGGCCGGCCACGGACACGCACTGCCCGTACTGCGCGCTCCAGTGCGGTATGGCCCTGCGGCCCGCGCCGGCCGAGCCGGGCGGTCTGCTGGTCGTCGAGCGCCCGGGCTTCCCGGTGAACAAGGGTGCGCTGTGCGGCAAGGGCCGCACCGCCCCCGACGTGCTCTCCTCCCAGGTCAGGCTGGACCGGCCCCTGATCCGCCGCGCCTCGGGCGAGCTGGAGCCGGCCTCCTGGGAGGAGGCCCTGGACCGGGTCGCCGAAGGGCTGGCCGCGACCCGGTCCGCGTGGGGCCCGGACGCGGTCGGCGTCTTCGGCGGCGGCGGTCTGACCAACGAGAAGGCGTACACGCTGGGCAAGTTCGCCCGGCTGGTGCTGGGCACCTCGCAGATCGACTACAACGGCCGGTTCTGCATGTCGTCGGCCGCCGCGGCCGGCACCGGGGCGTTCGGCGTGGACCGCGGGCTGCCCTTCCCGCTGGAGGACATCCCGCGCACCGGCTGCGTGATCCTGGTGGGCTCCAACCTGGCCGAGACCATGCCGCCGGCGCTGCGCTACTTCACCGAACTGCGGGCGGGCGGCGGCACGCTGATCGTGATCGACCCGCGCCGCACCCGGACGGCCGAGCAGGCGGACCTGCATCTGATGCCGCGGCCGGGGACGGATCTGGCGCTGGCCCTGGGCATGCTCCACCTGGTGGTGGCCGAGGGCCGCACCGACGACGCGTACATCGCGGACCGCACCACCGGCTGGGAGCAGGCCCGGGCCGCGGCCATGGCGCACTGGCCGGAGCTGGTGGAGCGGATCACCGGGGTGCCGCTGCCGCAACTGCGGGCGGCGGTGCGGATGTTCTGCGACGCCGAGCACGCCATGGTGCTGACCGCGCGCGGGCCGGAGCAGCAGGCCAAGGGCACCGACACGGTCTCGGCCTGGATCAACCTGTGCCTGGCGACCGGCCGCCCGGGCCGTCCGCTGTCCGGTTACGGCTGCCTGACCGGGCAGGGCAACGGCCAGGGCGGGCGGGAGCACGGGCAGAAGGCGGACCAGCTTCCCGGCTACCGGATGCTGGCGGACGCGGCGGCGCGTGAGCATGTGGCCCGGGTGTGGGGCGTGGATCCGGAGACCCTCCCGGGGCCGGGGCGCAGCGCGTACGAGCTGCTGGACGCGCTGGGCGCGGACGGGGACCGGGCGGACCGTCCGGACGCGGTGCGGGCACTGCTGCTGATGGCGTCCAACCCGGTGGTGTCGGCTCCGCGGGCCGCACATGTCGAGGAACGGATGCGGGCGCTGGACTTCCTTGCCGTGTGCGATGTGGTGCTCTCGGAGAGCGCGCGGCTGGCGGACGTGGTGCTGCCGGTGACCCAGTGGGCCGAGGAGACCGGCACCATGACCAATCTGGAGGGCCGGGTCATCCTGCGCCGGAAGGCGGTGGAGCCGCCGCAGGGGTGCCGCAGCGACCTGTGGGTGATGCGGGAGCTGGCCGCCCGGATGGGCTGGGAGAAGGGCTTTCCGACCGACCCGGAGGAGATCTTCGAGGAGCTGCGGCGCGCCTCGGCGGGCGGCAAGGCGGACTACTCGGGCATCACCTACCGGCGGATCGTGGAGGAGGACGGCATCTTCTGGCCGTGCCCGGAGACGTCCCCGGACGGACTGCCGGGCGGCGGCCCGGACGCACCGGGCGGCGGCACCAGCGGGAACGGCGGGAACGGCGGGAACGGCGGCCCGTCCGGGGGGCACTCCCCCGTGCCGCACCCGGGCACGCCGCGGATGTTCCTGGACCGCTTCGCCACCCCGGACGGCCGGGCCCGGTTCCTGCCGGTCAGTCACCGCCCGTCGGCCGAGGAACCGGACGAGGAGTACCCGCTGCTGCTGACCACCGGACGGGTGCTGGCCCAGTACCAGTCCGGCGCCCAGACCCGCCGGGTGGACAGCCTCAACGACGCCGCGCCGGGCCCGTTCGTGCAGCTCCACCCCCGGCTGGCGGAGCGGCTGGGGGCGGCCGAGGGCGATCCGCTGGCGGTGATCTCCCGGCGCGGCCGGGCCGTGGCGCCGGCGCGGCTGAGCCGCGGCATCCGGCAGGACACCGTCTTCATGCCGTTCCACTGGCCGGGCGAGGGCCGGGCCAACACGCTGACCAATCCGGCGCTGGACCCCACCTCCCGGATGCCCGAGTTCAAGGTGTGCGCGGTCCGTCTGGAGCGTGCCTGACCCCGCCGCCCCGCCCGGTGGCCCGTCGGGCCGCCGGGCGCACGCCCGGGGAGCCGGGTGCGGAAGAGGGTTCCCGCACCCGGCTCCCCGGGGTGGTGCCGCCGTCCTGCTGCTCCTGCTGCTCCTGCCGTTCTGCCGTGCCGGCGGTGCCGGCCGCCGTCCGGTTCAGGCGCCCGCGCCCACCGGCTCCGGCTGCGGGCGGGCGGTGCCGGCCCCGGGAGCCTCCGGCTCCTCCTTGCGGCGGCCGTGGCCCGCCCACACCAGGCCGCCTCCGGCCAGCACCAGGGTGGCGCCGATACCGGCGAACAGACCTGCCAGCGCCAGGGCGAGCTGGAGTGCGGAGTGGGTCACGGTGCCCACGCCCAGCTCACCGAAGAGACCGTGCACGGTGCCGGTCCAGGCGAGTTCCCGGGCCTGGCCCTCGATCGGGTGCATGCGGTCGAAGTCGGTCCAGTAGCGGCCGTCCACCGCGAACTCGTACGCACCGGGCTCGAACGTCTGGCCGTTGTACTCGACCGCCTCGTCCAGCACCACGGTCTGGCTGCCGTGCAGCACGTGATAGCCGACCGTGGCCATCTGGTACATGTACTCGGTCGCCGTGTTGACCAGCGGGTCGTCCGGGTCCAGGTCGGACTCGACCACCGGGTACTTCCAGTCCTCCTTCAGCAGCTTCAGGATCGCCTCGGCGCCCTCGGTCTCGCCGCGGTCGGTCAGCTGCCCGTCCTCGTTGTAGGTGAGCGTGACGTTCTGCGCCTCGCTGAACGCCTGCAGAGAGTCGTAGCCGTCCTGCGCCTTGACGTAGGCGACACCGCCGGCCACGAGGAAGGCGAGGCCGATCGCCGCCAGTACATATCCCAGGATCTTCAGTCGTGCCGTCACGATGGCTCCTCGCCGGTTTCCGTGTCCCGGTCCGCTCCCTGCGGACGGTCACAGCATCCGTCGTCACGGCGGGCAGGAGCAGGGACCGAACGGTAGGTGAAGCGGGGACCACAGGTCCCCGATCCGCGCCCGCCCGGCCGCCGAACGGGACCGGCACGCCAGGGCCGACCGGCCCTCCGCCCCCTCCCCGGCCGGCGCCTACGCCGAGGCGCGGGCCGTCTCCTCGGTGACCCAGCGCAGGTAGTCCGCGCTGCCGCGCACCACCGGGAAGGCGATGATCTCGGGCACGTCGTAGGAGTGCGTCTCCTTGAGGTACAGCTCCAGATCGGTGAACCGCTCGTCGGTGGTCTTCAGCCACACCTGCCATTCCTGGTCCCTGCGGACCTCGCCTTCCCAGCGGTAGCAGGAGGTGACCGGCGTGCTGATCTGGGCGCACGCCGCCAGCCTCCGTTCCACCGCCCCCGTCGCCAGCTGCTCCGCCAGCTCTGCACTGTCCGTGGTGGTCATGACCGCCAGTGCGGCCCCGATCTCCGCCATGTCCCTACATCTCCCTCACCGTGTCCTGTGCGGTCCCCGCTCCCGCCCTTGCCCCCCGCCCGGCCGCGGCCGCGGTTGCGCTGCGGCACGGCTCCGGCACCATGAGAACTGGAGCCGTCGGCCGTCACGACCGTCAGACCGCCAGACCGTCACCGGACCGTCAGGGGCACGCATGGAAGACCTCACCGCTCTCGCCGAGCTGCACCTCGCCCGGGCCCAGACCGATGACCGCGGGCGCAGCGCGCATCTCTTCCTGCACGACGGACCGCTGCGGCAGAGCGTAATCGCGATGCGCACCGGCGCCGAACTCGACGAGCACGAGGCACCCCCGGCGGCCAGTCTTCAGGTGCTGCACGGCAGGGTACGGGTCGCCACGGAGGGCAACGGCGCGATCGACCTGGAGGCCGGGCAGCTGACCCGTCTGCCGCAGCTGCGGCAGACCCTTCAGGCGCTGGACGACGCGGTGGTGCTGCTGACGGCCGTCACCGCCACCCCCGGCTGCGGCGACCCGCACGCCGAGCCCGCCGCCACCGTACCGGGCCACGCCGCCTGACGGCCGCCCCCGCCCGCCCCGGCGCGGCGGCGGTGCCGCCCCGCTCTCCGCACCCCCTTCGCCGCACGCGCCACGGCCCCGCGTCAGCGGAAGGCGCCGGCGTGTTCCCGGGACCAGTCGGCGAAGGTGCGCGCGGGGCGGCCGAGGACCTGCTCCACGGTGGGCAGCACGGTGTAGCCGATCTCCGGCGGGTCGCCGTGCACCCAGACGAAGAAGTCGATGGTCTCCTGGTCGTAGCCCTCGGCCGCCCACCGCTCCCGGGCCTGCTGCTCGGAGAGTTCCTCGTAGCGGATCTCCCGGCCGAGCGCCTCGGCGAGGATGCGGACCTTGTCCGGCTTGGTCAGCGCCTCGGGGCCGGTGAGGATGTAGTGCTGCTTGTGGTGCCCGGGCACGGTGAGCGCGGTGGCGGCCACCGCGCCGATGTCGCCCTCGTGCACCATGGCGCTGAGCGCGGACGGGAACGGCTCGCGCACCACGCCCTCGTCCCGGACGGGGACCACCCAGTCGAGCGCGTTGGACATGAACTCCACCGGCTGGAGCGACGTCCACTCCAGGCCGCTGTCCGTCACGGCCCTGAGCATTCCGTCGCCCTGCACGCCCTGGAGCACGCACGCCCGGCGCACTCCGGCGCGCTCGGCGAGGGCCACCAGTTCCGGCGCGGTCTCCAGCGGTTCGTAGTTCTCGCCGTGGAAGCCGATGAAGTGCACGCCGGTGACACCCTCCAGGGCCGGCGCCACGGTTTCCGGCCGCGTCAGGTCGCCGCCCACGACCTCCACCCCGGCGGGGAACCGGGCCTTGCCGGGGTCGCGGGTCAGCGCCCGCACCGGGTGGCCGCCGCGCAGCAGCTCGGCCACCACCGCCCGGCCCACGGAACCGGTCGCACCCGTCACGAGAAAGGTCATCTTCCGCTCCTCACATGGTCGTTGCCCGCCCGGCGTGATCCCGCCGGACGGCCGATGACCTCACTCTCCCGCCCCTTCCGGCCACTTTCCGTCCGCAAGGGGCCCGCACGGCGGACGGTCAGGTCCGGGCGCCGGCGGTGGCGGTGGCCCCGGCAGCGGCGGTGCGGCGGTAGTCGCGCGGGGCCACGCCGCGTTCGCGTTTGAAGGCCGCGGAGAGGGCGAAACCGCTGCCGTAGCCGACCTTGCGGGCGACCGCGCCGAGGGTGGCCTCCGGGTCCCGGAGCAGGTCTGCGGCCAGGTCGAGGCGCCAGCCGGTGAGGTAGGCCATGGGCGGCTCGCCCACCAGGCCGGTGAAGCGGCGGGCCAGCGCGGCTCGGGAGACGCCCGTGCGGGAGGCCAGTTCGGCAACCGTCCACGGGTGCGCCGGGTGCTCGTGCAGCAGGCCCAGGGCCCGCCCCACCACCGGGTCGCCCTGGGCGTCGAGCCAGGCCGGGGCCCGGCCCCCCGGCCGGGCGAACCATTCCCGCAGCACCGCCACCAGCAGCAGGTCCAGCAGCCGGTCCAGCACCAGGCTCTGGGCCGGGCCGTCCTTGCCGATCTCGGCACCCAGCAGGCCGACGAGCGGGGTGTCCCATTCGCCGGCCCGCACCACCAGCAGCGGCGGCAGGGCGCGCAGCAGGCGCCGGGCGGCCGCGCCCGCCGATTCGTAGGTGCCGATCAGCATCACCGAGGCACCGGAGGACGGGCTTTCGGCGGTGCCCCAGGTGCGGACGCCGAGCATCAGCTCCTCGCTCAGCGGAACGCCGTCCGGGGTGGTGCAGAGCTGCCCCGGGTGGCAGACGACCTGTGCCGGACGGCCCGGCTCGTCGGCGACCAGGTAGCGGTCCGGGCCGCGGGCCACGGCGATGTCGCCCGGGGACAGCCGGACGGCCTCGCCGGCCTCGGGGACGACCCAGGCGGGGCCGGAGACATGGCACATCACGCTCAGCGGGGCGCGGTCGCGGATGTCCACCGACCAGGGCGGTGCCATGGCGATCCGGAGCAGGAACGCGTCCTGGGCGCAGGGCCCGGCCAGCAGTTCGGCGAGAGGGTCCACACGGTCAGCGTAACGGCTGTGGACGCTCGCGTATGCGGGAGAGCGGATCAGCTATGGAGCGTCTCAGCGTTCGGGGGTGGACTGGGGACATGACGAAGGACACGACGAACCCGACACAGGGTGAGCAGAGCGGGCAGAACGGGCGGCGGACGGTGCTGGTGACGGGGGGCACGGGGAAGACGGGACGGCGGGTGGCCGCGCGGCTGCGCGAGCGCGGGGTGCCGGTGCGGGCGGTGTCACGCTCGGCCGAGGTGCCGTTCGACTGGTCGGAGCCGGACACCTGGGAGGCGGCGCTGGACGGCGTCGGGGCGGCGTATCTGGCGTATGCGCCGGACATCTCGATGCCGGGCGCCGCGCCCGATCTGGGGGCGTTCGCCCGCCGGGCGGCGCAGCGCGGCGTGGGACGGGTGGTGCTGCTCTCCGGGCGGGGGATGACGGAGACGGCCGGACCGGCGGAGCGGGCGGTGCGGGAGGCCGTGGAGGGCACCGGCACCGAGTGGGTGATCCTGCGGGGGGACTGGTTCGCGCAGAACTTCTCCGAGGAGTTCTTCGCCGAGGAGATGCGGGCGGCCGGGACGTTCACCTTCCCGGGCGGGGAGGTGCCGAGTCCCTTCATCGACCTGGAGGATCTGGCCGAGGTGGCGGCGGCGGCGCTCACCGCCCCGGAGGGGTACGCCGGGCAGGTGCACGAGCTGACCGGCCCCCGCCCGGTCACCTACGGCCAGGCGATGAAGGAGATCTCGGCCGCCACCGGGCGCGAGTTCCGCTATGTCGCCGTCTCCACGGCCGCGTACCTCGACCTCCTCGTCGCGCAGGGACTGCCGGAGGACTTCGCGCGGATGTTCGGCGCGGTGATCGACGAGACCCTGGACGGGCGCAATGCCCGCCCCACCGACACCGTCGCCCGGCTGCTCGGCCGTCCGCCCCGGGACTTCGCCGCGTACGCGGCGCGGGCGGCGGCGGAGCACGCCTGGGACCCCGCCCCCGGACATGGCACCGGCGCGGGCGAAGCGGCCGGCCAGGGCGGTGCGCGGGGGTGACGCCGGTCACCCGCCCGGCGGCGGACAAGCCTCCTGTAGTGGCCCTTCCCGGACTCACACCAGGAGCCGCCACCCGCTGAGGGCAGCGTTGCTTCAGGGAAACAGCGGTGANTGAGGGCAGCGTTGCTTCAGGGAAACAGCGGTGATGCCGCCGGGTAACGACCGCGCCGCAACCTCGGACCATGAGCTCCGAGACCCGCGTGGTGATCGCCGGTGGTGGGATGGCGGGAGCCCGGCTCGCGCAGCAGTTGGCGGCGCGGGCCGGGCTCTCGGTGACCGTCATCGGCGAGGAACCGCACCCCGCCTACAACCGGGTGCTGCTGGCCGAGGTGCTGGCCGGCCAGTACCCGGCGGAGGTGATCGCCCTGCCCGGCCCGCCGGAGGGCGTCACCTGGCGGGGCGGCGTGCGGGTGGTCCGGGTGGACCGCGCGGAGCGCCGGGTCGTATGCGACGACGGATCACTGGCCGCGTACGACGTGCTGGTGCTGGCCACCGGCTCCAACCCGGTGCTGCCGCCGCTGCGCGGCCTGTTCGAGCCGGAGGGCCGCGACCTTCCGGAGGGCGTGCATCCCTTCCGGACCATGGACGACAGCCTGGCGCTCGGCGCGGCTGTCCGGCCCGGCACCCGGGCGGTGGTGATCGGCGGCGGGCTGCTGGGCGTCTCCGCCGCCCGGGCGCTGGCCCAGCGCGGCGCCCAGGTGGTGCTGGCCCAGCGCGGCGAGCATCTGATGGAGCGCCATCTGGACGCCGGCGCCTCCGCCCTGCTGCGCACCCACCTCGCCGAGCGGGGCGTGGAGGTGCACACCGAGTGCCAGGTGCGCGCGGTGCTGGCCGGCGACGGCCCGGGCCGCCCGGTGCGCGCGGTGGAACTGGCCGACGGCTACCGGCTGGAGGCCGATCTGGTGGTGCTGGCCTGCGGGGTGCGGCCCCGGGTGGGCCTGGCCCAGGCGGCCGGCCTGCGGGTGCGCCGCGGCATCGTGGTGGACGACCGGCTGCGCACCAGCGACCCGGCCATCCACGCCGCCGGTGACTGCGCCGAGCACGCCGGGGTGCTGTACGGCCTGGCCGGTGCCGCGCAGGAACAGGCCGATGCGCTGGCCGCGGTACTGGGCGGGGACACCGCCGCCCGGTACACCGGGACCCGCGCCCTGACCCGGCTCACCCTCTCGGGACCGCCCGCGGCACCGAGCGGCCCGGCGCCGCTGGATCTGGCCGCGTTCGGCGACACCGTCCCGGAGCCCGGCGACGACGTGGTGCATCTCGCGGACGCCACCCGCGGTGCGTACCGGAAGCTCGTCGTCCGCGGCGACCGCCTCA
Source organism: Streptomyces sp. YIM 98790 (assembly GCF_011421595.1). Taxonomy (GTDB): domain Bacteria; phylum Actinomycetota; class Actinomycetes; order Streptomycetales; family Streptomycetaceae; genus Streptomyces. The sequence continues at coordinate 14,463 of NZ_WTLH01000126.1, forward strand.
GGGGCGGCATCCTGCTCGGCGATCTCGGCAGTGTCGGCGCGCTCGCCCGGACCTGGGAGGGCGACGAGCCGCTCCCCTCCTCCCCCCTGCTGCACCTGCTCACCCACGACGGAGGGTACTGATGGCCGCCACCGATAACACCGGCAGCGACGAGCGGACCGACACGAGCACCGGCAGGACTCTGGTGCTGGTCGGCCACGGCATGGTCGGCCAGCGGTTCCTGGAGGAGCTGGCCGCCCGCGGCGTCACCGAGGACACCCGGGTCGTGGTGCTGTGCGAGGAGCCGCGGCCGGCCTACGACCGGGTACAGCTCACCTCCTGCTTCTCCGGCACCTCGCCCGAGGAACTCTCCATGGTCGAGGACGGTTTCCTCGCGCGGCACGGCATCGAACTGCACCTGGACGACCCGGCGGTGGCGGTGGACCGGGAGGCCCGCACCGTCACCTCCCGCCGGGGCCGGGTGATCCGCTACGACACACTGGTGCTGGCCACCGGCTCCTACCCGTTCGTGCCGCCGGTGCCCGGCAAGGACAGCCCCGGCTGCTTCGTCTACCGCACCATCGAGGACCTGCGGGCCATCGAGGAGTGGGCGGGCCGCAGCCGCACCGGTGTGGTGGTGGGCGGCGGCCTGCTCGGTCTGGAGGCCGCGGGCGCGCTCAGCACAATGGGCCTGACCACCCACATCGTGGAGTTCCAGCCGCGGCTGATGGCGATCCAGGTGGACGAGGGCGGCGGGGCGGCGCTGCGCCGCACCATCGAGGACATGGGCCTGCTGGTGCACACCGGCGTCGGCGGCCAGGAGATCACCGCCGGGCCGGACGGCACGGTGCAGCGCCTCCACCTCTCGGACGGCAGCGCCATCGACACCGACATGGTGATCTTCTCGGCGGGTGTCCGGCCGCGGGACCAGCTGGCCCGGGAGAGCGGGCTGGCGGTCGGCGACCGCGGCGGCATCATGGTGGACGAGCAGTGCCGCACCTCCGACCCGGACGTGTTCGCCATCGGCGAGTGCGCCAAGACCGTGGACGGCATGGTGTACGGCCTGGTGGCCCCGGGCTACGAGATGGCGGCGGTGGCGGCGGACGCCATCGCGGCGGCCGGCACCACGGGCGCGGGTGCCGTGTTCACCGGCGCCGACACCTCCACCAAGCTGAAGCTGCTGGGCGTGGACGTGGCCTCGTTCGGCGACGCGCACGGCGCCGCCGGGGACTGCCTGGACGTGGTCTACTCCGACTCCCGGGCGGGGGTGTACAAGAAGCTGGTGGTGGCCAAGGACGGCACCCTGCTCGGCGGGGTGCTGGTGGGCGACGCCGACTCCTACGGGATGCTGCGCCCGCTGACCGGCTCGGTGCCGCCGGTTCCGCCCGAGCAGCTGGTACTGCCGGCCGGTCTCTCGCCGGCCCCGGCGCTCGGCCCGTCGGCGCTGCCGGACGAGGCGGTGATCTGCAGCTGTCACAACGTCACCAAGGGCGCGATCCGGGGCGCGGTCACCGGCCACCGGTGCACCTCGGTGCCCGAGGTGAAGAAGTGCACCAAGGCGGGCACCGGCTGCGGGAGCTGCGTCAAGGTGCTGGGCCAGCTGGTCGACGCCGAGCTGGAGGCCCAGGGCATCGCCGTCGACAAGGGCCTGTGCCCGTGCTTCGCGCACACCCGCCAGGAGCTGTACGAGATCATCCTGGCGCTGCGGCTGAACACCTTCGAGCAGGTGCTCGACGGGCACGGCCGGGAGGAGGCGCGCGGCGGCGAGGGCTGCGAGATCTGCAAGCCCGCGGTGGCCTCGATCTTCGCCTCGCTGGCCCCGGCCATCGGCGCGGACGGCTATGTGCTGGACGACGCGCAGGCCGCGCTCCAGGACACCAACGACCACTTCCTGGCCAACATGCAGCGCAACGGCTCCTACTCGGTGGTGCCGCGCATCCCGGGCGGGGAGATCACCCCGGAGAAGCTGATCGTGATCGGCGAGGTGGCCCGGGACTTCGGCCTCTACACCAAGATCACCGGCGGGCAGCGGATCGACCTGTTCGGCGCCCGGGTGGACCAGCTTCCGCAGATCTGGGCCCGGCTGGTGGAGGCCGGCTTCGAGTCCGGCCACGCCTACGGCAAGGCGCTGCGCACCGTGAAGTCGTGCGTGGGCTCCACCTGGTGCCGCTACGGCGTGCAGGACAGCGTGCGGATGGCGATCGACCTGGAGCTGCGCTACCGCGGCCTGCGCTCGCCGCACAAGCTCAAGTCGGCGGTCTCCGGCTGCGCCCGGGAGTGCGCGGAGGCGCAGGGCAAGGACTTCGGCGTGATCGCCACCGCCGGCGGCTGGAACCTGTACGTCTGCGGCAACGGCGGGGCCACGCCGCGCCACGCGGATCTGCTGGCGCAGGATCTGTCCGACGCCGAGCTGATCCGGCTGATCGACCGCTTCCTGATGTTCTACATCCGCACCGCGGACCGGCTGGAGCGCACCTCGGTGTGGCTGGAGCGGCTGGAGGGCGGCCTGGAGCACCTCAAGGACGTGGTGGTGCACGACTCGCTCGGCATCTGCGACGAGCTGGAGGAGCTGATGGCGGCGCATGTGGCCAACTACCGCGACGAGTGGGCCGAGACCGTCAACGACCCGGAGAAGCTGAGCCGCTTCGTGTCCTTCGTGAACGCGCCCGGCACCCCGGACCCGACCGTGCGCTTCGTGCCGGAGCGCGAGCAGATGAAGCCCGACCTGACGATCCTGTCCGGCCCGGAGATTCCGGTGCGGACGCTTGAGGGGAGCAGCCGCTGATGACCACCGCGACACAGCGTGCGGCACAGCGTGCGGCACAGTCCGCGCCGCAGTCCGCGCCGCAGTCCCGGAACGACGGCGCCGCCGCCCCGGAGGGGAGCGCGGTGCAGGTGGGGACGGCCGACGGCGGCTGGGTGACGGTCTGCCGCCGGGCCGACCTGCTGCCCGGCCGCGGGGTGGCGGTGCTGCTGCCGGACGGCCGGCAGGCCGCGGTCTTCCTCACCCGTGCCGGGGAGGTGCATGTGATCGGCAACCGCGATCCGTTCACCGGCGCGTATGTGCTCTCCCGGGGGCTGGTGGGCTCGGCCGGCGGCACGCCGTTCGTGGCCTCGCCGCTGCTGAAGCAGCGCTTCGCACTGACCGACGGCCGCTGCCTGGACGACCCGGAGCAGAGCGTGCCGGTCCACCCCTGCCGGGTGGCATGACGGCGGGGCGGTCCGCCGCCGCGGCGTCGGCTTCTGCCGCGGCGGCGGACCGCCCCCTTGATCCCCCCTGGCCGTCGGACCCCCCCGGGGAGTCCCCGCGGGGGTCCGACGGCCGGAAGGGGCCGGCGGACTCGTCTCCCAGCGGTCCGCCGGCCGGCCCGCAAGCTCGCCCGCCCGGTGTGCCTGACCTGTTCTGCCCTGACGAGGGGCGCACCGGGCGGGTGGTCACCTCATGGCCGGCCGGCCCGTCGTCCCGTGGCCGGTCCGCCGTCCGTCAGGCGGAGCAGCTCACGCCGGAGACCGAGTAGGAACCTCCCTGGTTGGAGAGGAAGCCCGCCGTGGTGGTCTGTCCGGCGCCCACGTTGCCGTTGTAGCTGGCGTTGGTGGCCGTGATGGTTCCGGAGCCCGAGTACTGGGCGTTCCAGCCGTTGGTGACGGTTTCGCCGGAGCGGAGCTGGAAGGTGACGGACCAGCTCGTGATGGACGAGCTGCCGGCCGTCACCCGGATCTCGTACTGGGAGCCGCCGTTCCACTGGTTGACCTGGGTCACCGTCGCGGTGCAGCCCTGGTTTCCGCCGGTCGTGCCGCCGTTGGTGGTGGTGCCGCCGTTGGTCGTCGTGCCGCCATTGGTCGTCGTGCCGCCATTGGTCGTCGTGCCGCCATTGGTCGTCGTGCCGCC
>NZ_WTLH01000127.1 GCF_011421595.1 Streptomyces sp. YIM 98790
ATGCCCGCCGTGGCGCGCGATGCCCGCGGCGCGCGGCGGGCGCACGCGGTCCCGGAACGCCCGGCCGGGGCCGCCGCAAGGGGCCGGTGACCTGTGCCGCACCGCCGTCACGGCCGGTGCGGGCGCGGATCTTGCCAGGAGTCGCGGCGGAAATCCAGTTGAATACGCATACGTTGCCGATCTGCTCGCGAAAGCCGTAGAAACGGCTCCGGGAATGGTGCAGTAAGCTGCGCGCGTCCGTGTCCGGGTCCCCTGCGAGCCGGCCCGGATGGGCCCTCCCGGCCCCTGTGAGCTGGGAGGTTCGCCGGGAGATGCCGGGACAAGAATGTGAGCACAGGTGCGGAAGACCACACGGCCCGATGCGGCACCCGATCCGGCGGACACCGGAGCGGCGGACGGTGAACCCGCGGCGGCCCCCGGACCGGCCGCCGGACCGGCCGGCAGCCAAGGCTCCGCCGGCGAACCCGTCGCAGTCGGCCCCTCCGGGCCCGGCACACCGGCCGCCGCCCCCGCCGCCACCGGAACCCCCGCCCGCGGCCGGCGTTCCTCGGTGCGCAGCCGCCTCGTCCTCAGCGTGGCGCTGACCTCGCTCGCCGTGGCCGCCGTGGGCGCCCCCACCGTCCATGCCGCCGTGCAGGACCTGATGGGCGCTCAGCAGCTCGTGGAGGACGCCGAGCTGGCCGAGCGCGCGGTGTCCCTCGCCCACGCCCTGGCCGACGAGCGGGACACCCTGGTGATCGCGCTGGCCGCCCCGTCCTCCGACCCGGCCGCGGCGCTGGACGAGGGCGTCCGGTCGCGCTCCGACCGCCGGATCGCCGAACTCCGCGCGGACGCGCCGCCGGCCCTGCTGCGCCGGCTGGCCTCGCTGGACGGCGCCCGCGAGCAGGCGCTTTCCGGGGATGCCGAGCCGCTGGCCGTGCACACCGAGTACTCGCTGATCATCGGGCAGCTCGACGCCGTCACCCGGGCGGTCAGCCGGGACCGGCCGGAGCGGGCCGCGGACGCGGTCTCCGGCGCGCTGCCCGACCTGGCGCGCGCGGTGGACGCCTCCGCCGCCACCCGCGGGCTGCTCGCCGCCGCGCTGCTGCTCGGCGGCGAGCAGCCGGAACTTGTGCAGGGCGCACAGCGCAGCCGGGCCCGGGAGGAGGCGGCGCTCGCCGACTTCGCCGCCACCGCCGGGGCCCGTGGCCAGGACGTCTACGGCACCACGGTCACCGGGCCGGAGGCCGCTGCCGCCGCCGGCTACCTCCAGGCGTTCACGGACCTGCCCGCGGCCGAACCCGCGCCGGAGCTGCGGGAGGCGGGCGCCGAGCAGGTGGCCGCGGCGCTGGCGGCCCGTACCGAACTCCAGCGCGGGGTGCTGGCCTCGCTGGTCGGCGCGCAGACCGAGAACCTCCGGCAGCTCCGCGCCGATGACCTGACCGCGCTGCAGCTGAAGGCGGCGCTGGTGGCGGTGGCGCTGCTGCTGGCCGCGGGCATCAGCGTGCAGACCGCGCGGTCGCTGACCCGGCCGCTGGCCGTGGTGCGGCTGGGCACCCGCCGGGTGGCCTCCGACCCGGCCGGCCAGGGACCGGTCCGGTACATCGGCCGGAACGACGAGTTCGCCGAGGTGATCGCGGCCGTCAACGCCCTGCACGCGCGGGCGGTGACGCTCCAGCGGCAGGCCGGCGAGACCGGTGAGGCCGGCGCCGACCGGGGCGGCCTGCGCGAGGAGCACTCCCGGCTGGCCGCCGAGCGGGAGCGGCTGATCGCCGAGCAGCAGGAGCTGTCCCGGCGGCTGGCCGCCCTGCACGGCGCGGTGCACGGCACCTTCGCGCACCACGCCGACCGCATCCTGGCCCTGGTCGCCGAGCAGCTCGCGGTGCTGGAGCGGCTGGAGAAGCACGAGACCGACCCCGATCACCTGGCCACCCTGTTCACCCTGGACCATCTGGCGGCCCGGGTCCGGCGGCACGGCGAGAACCTGCTGCTGCTGGCCGGCACCGAACGCTCCCCGTCCCGCGACCGGCCGATGCCCCTGGTGGACGTGGCGCGCGCGGCCGTGAGCGAGATAGAACGCTACGAACTGGTCGAGATCGAGCAGCCGGTGCCGGAGCGGCTGATCGCCGGTTCCGCGGCCCGGGACATCAGCCACCTGCTGGCCGAACTGCTCGACAACGCCACCGCCTTCTCGCCGCCGCAGGCGCGGGTCTGGCTGGCCGGGCAGGTACGGCCGGACGGCGAGATCGCACTGCTGGTCACGGACGAGGGCATCGGCATGACCGGTGGCCGGCTGGCGGAGCTGAACGAGCGGCTGGCCGCTCCCGGGGACATTCCGCCGCCGGGCGCGGACGGCGACCCGGGGATCGGCATGGGGATGTACACGGTGGCCCGGCTGGTCGCCCGGCACGGGCTGCGCGCCTCGCTGCGGCAGCGGCCGGAGGGCGGGATCACCGCCGAGGTGGTGCTCCCCGCCGCGGTGGTCCTCCACCCCGCTGACGCCGCACTGCCCGAGCCGGCCCCGGTACCTCTCCCGGACCCCGCCGCGGCGCCCGCCCCGGACCCTGCCCCGCACCCGGTCACCGGCCCCGTCACCGGCCCGGTCACCGGCCCGGTCACCGGCCCGGTCACGGCCATGGCCACGGCGGAGCCGGCCGGTGGCGACGCGGTGGGCGAGCGGCCGTGGCCGGACGACGCCCCCGTACCGGACCTGCCGGACCTGCCGGCCGGGCCCGTACCGGCCGACGCAGCGGCCGGGGCCGCCGGGGCCGCGGAACCGCTCCCGCCGTCGTTCCCGGACCCCGCTCCGGCGGCATCCGGGCCGCCCGCCGGGACAGCCCACGCCGCGGAACCGGCCTCGGCACCGCTCCCGGAGGACCCTCCGCCCGCCGAGCCGAGGGAAGACGGTGCGGACCGGGCCGACGACCCGGCAGGGGAGCGGCCGTGGCCGGACGGCCCCGTCCCGGCCGGTGCGGCCCTGCGGACGGCACCCGAGCCCGCCGTGGAGCACGGCCGGGCCGGGCAGGAGGAGCCCGGGCAGCAGGCTGCCGCCCCCCTGGACGACACGGACGGGCCGCGCCTGCGCCGGCAGCGCGACCGGGCCGCGCTGCGGGCACAGCTGGAGGGTTTCACCCGCGGCGCCCGTGCGGGCGAGCGCGACGCCGGTTCCTGGAACCCGTCCGCCGGGGCGATGTCGGCACCTGCCGAGGAGGAACCACAGCCATGACCGTCCAGCACCGGGTGCTGTCCGATCCGCCGCCGGCCGCCGCCGCCCCGGGAATGCGGGATCTGCGCCGGCTGCTCGCCCGGCTGGTGGACGAGGTGCCCGGCCTGCGGTCGGTCGCCGTCGTCTCCGCCGACGGACTCCCGCTGCTCGCCTCCGCCCCGGAGCCGGCCCTCGCCGCCGCGGCCCGCCCGGCCGCTGCCCGGCCCCGGTCGCCGCGCGAGGCGTCCGCCGATCTGGCGACCGTGGTCGCGGGCCTGGCCGGCCTCACCCTCGGCGCGGCCCGGATGATGGACGCCGGCCGGGTGCGGCAGACCCTGGTGGCCATGGAATCCGGCTGCCTGCTGGTGATGACGATCAGCGACGGCTCACTCCTCGGCGCCCACACCGACCCCGACGCCGACATGTCCCAGGTCACCTACCACATGGCGCTGTTCGTCGGCCGCGCCGGACACCTCCTCACCCCCGAGCTCCGCGCCCGGCTCCGGGCGGATGCCGAGAACGCCGAGGGCGGCGAGGGCGCCGCCGGGGTCCGGGAGGCCTCCCGCGGAGCCGGGAACGTCCGGCGCACCCGGCACTGAGCCGCCGCTCTCCGCGCTGCCGGCGTCCTCCGCGCCTTCCGCGCCACCCGTGAGATCCGCCCCACCCGTGGGCTCCGCGCCGTCCGGGCCGTCCGCGTCCGCCGCCGGGCCGCCCGTGGCGGCCAGCGCCTCCTCCAGTTCCTCCACCCTGGCCAGCGCCTCCTGCTGCCGCCGCTCCCGCATCAGCGCCAGTACCTGTTCGGCGTCCAGCGCGGCGCGCTCCGCGCCCGCCAGCCGCCGTTCCCGCCCCTCGTCCTCGGCGAGCGTGCGCAGGGCCGCCGCCTGCCCGGCCGCGGCCCGGTCCGCGGCGTGCTCCGCCCGCAGCACGTCCAGCGGATCACCGCCGGACAGCAGCAGCCGCACCGCGGCCGGGAACCGCGCGCCCGCGGCGCCCTGCCGGTACTGCTGCCCCGCCAGCCGGCCCACCGTCTGCCGGGCCTCGGCCAGCCGGGTGCGGGTGGCGGCCAGTTCCTCGGCCACCCGGTCCAGCCGCTCGCGCTGGCCGGCCAGCCGTTCCTCCGACTCCCGGTAGGCGGCCACCGCCGCGGCGGCCTCCCGGTACCGGGCGCGCAGCTCGGCGGTCACCTCCGGCGGCAGCGGCTCGGCCGCCGCCGGGACCGCGGCCGGAACGCCCAGCACCGCCAGCGCGGTGACCTGCACCAGCACCATCCCCCAGCCCCGGCGCGGCATGCACAACCTCCCAGGCGACGCAAAGATCAGGACCCGGCTCTCCGCGATGCTCGCCCCGCCCGGCCCCGGGCGCACGCCGGGGCGGTCCGTCCGGGGGAGGCGGGGGAGCCGGACCACGGCGCCACCCGTCCCACCACCGCTCCGGGCCGACGGGGAACGGCGGAAGGACGAGGGCGCCGGAGGCACGGGGGACGGCAGGACGGCGGGACGGCGGGTCAGGGGAACAGCCCTGACGGTGGCGGCCCTCCCCTCCGCCCGGTCAGCCGTCCTGCTCCGGAGCGGCCGGCCCGGACGGGCGGGACGGCCGTGACCACGGCCAGTGCCGCCTGGGCGGCGCGGTGTCCGGAGCGTGCACATAGCGCCAGCCGCGCGGCAGCCGCAGCCGCCGGCTGTACGCCCGCGGCTCCAGCCGGTAGACGTGCACCCGGTCGCCGTCCACCGGCACCTGGTAGAACTTCGGCGGCCGTCCGGTCATCCCGGTCAGCACCGGCAGCACCCGGCCGTCCAGCGGGCCGCCGGAGAACACCACGGGCTCGGTGTGCATGGTTCAGGAGTCCAGCGGCGCGGCCGACAGCAGCGGCGCCAGTCCGTCCACCAGGCGCCGCACCCGGCCGTCCGGCTCCTCCAGCCCGATCACCCGGCCCAGCACCGCCGCGGTCTCGCCGTCCTGGGTGGCGGTGACCGCCAGCAGCGCCACGCAGTGGTCCACCAGCCAGTCCCGAAGCTGGTCGGCGGGCGGCTGCCGGCCGTCGTCCAGCCAGATCAGCGAGGCCGCCTCGACCGCGGTGATCCAGGTGCGCACCGCCATCAGCAGCCGCGGGCCGGGATCGGTCACCCGCAGGTGGTGCAGGATCTGGCCGGCCGCGGCCCGCCGCACCTGGTCCACGATGGCCGAGGTGCGGGAGGTCTCCACCACGCTGCCGCCCTTGAGCAGTGCGGTGAACCCCTCCCGGTGTTCGGTGACGAACGCCAGATAGCGGTCCATCACCCGGGCCAGCCGCTCGGTCAGCGGGCCCTGGGCCGGTTCGGCGAAGCACAGCGTGAGATCCTCGGCGGCACCGCGCAGCGCGGCCTCGTAGAGCTGCTGCTTGCCGCCCGGGAAGTAGCGGTACACCAGCGGGCGGGAGACCCCGGCGGCGCGGGCCACGTCGTCCAGCGAGACGTCCTCCGGCGCCCGGTGGGCGAAGAGGCGCTGGGCGGTGCCGATGAGCTGCCCGCGGCGCTCGGCCACGCTCAGCCTGCGGTACGCGGGTCCGGTCGGTGGCGTCGCGGGGCGGCTGTTCATGTCCCGAAGGGTAACCGCCCGCCGCGCGCCGCAGCAGGCCCGGCCCCCGGGGTCCCGGTCCGGGCACCGGGAGGGCACCGCGCCGCGGCGCTCAGCGGCTCTCAGGCCAGCAGCCCGGACTGGCGCCACATCCGGCGGCCGATGCCGGTCAGCACGCCGATCTCGTCCAGGAACTCCGTCAGGTGGCGGGCGCCGGTCTGCATCACCTCGCGCCGGTGCGCGCTGGCCCGCACCTGCCGCACCGCCTCCTTGCGGTCCAGCCCGATGTCCGAGTACACCCGCGGATTGACGAACGCGACCGAGAAGACCCGGGCGAACTCCCCGGAGTACAGCCGGGTCAGCTCCCGTTCCCAGCGCGGGGCGGTCATCATCTGGCGGCGCAGCTCCTCCCGCGCGTACCGGACGTGGCGCGCCTCCTCCACCACGTGGATGCGGGTCACGCCGCGCAGCAGCGGCTGCACCCGCTCGTCCGGGAAGGTGAGCCGCTGCATCCAGTCGAGCACCTCCTCGCCCAGCAGGGTCGCGGTGAACGACCCGGGGGTGGTGGAGATGGTCTTGAACACCCGGGCGAGGTTCTGGTGCAGCCGGGAGACCGGATACACGTCCACCCCGGCCTTGCGGATCGCGCGGGCGAACATCATGGAGTGCCGGCACTCGTCGGCGATCTCGGTCAGCGCGTAGCGCACGTGCTGGCTGGTGTACGGCTTGTCGTAGATGTGCCGCACCAGCAGCTGCATCAGTATCAGCTCGAACCAGATGCCCAGGGAGGCCAGGGCGGCGGCCTCGTGCCGGGAGAGGTCGATCCGCTGCTCGTCGGACATGTCGTACCAGAGCGGGGTGTCGTAGAGGGAGAGCAGCTCCGGGGGCCAGAACCACTTGCCCTCCTCGAAGGGGGCGTCCCAGTCCAGTTCCTGGTCCGGGTCGAAGGAGTGCTTCGCCGAGGAGGCCAGCAGCCGTTCGGCCACCCGTTCCCGCCCCTTGAGGGCGCCCAGGCGGTCCCGCATGGACTCCAGGGTGAGGTCTTCCAGCTCCGGTGAGGTGGTCATGATCACTCCTCGCTGCGCGGGGGACGGGCTGCTGCTCCGCTTATGAGACTACGTGTCAGTAACATCGTCAATCCCCTGCGCAGTCCGTGTCTGCCCGCTCCCGGGTGTCCGGCGGTCGTCGGGCCGGCTGCCGCTTAACACAACTAAACCGGTTCACCTTCTTGACATGGCAGTGTCAGCACTGGATTGATTCCTTTTGCGGGAGCGCTCCCATGCCTGCCCTCCCCCTGAAGAAACCGGAGCTTTGGACGAAGGCTCCTTTGAGGAGACGTGTCATATGAAACGTCAGCGTCGCACGAAGGTCTGGGCCAGAATCGGGCTCGCGCTCAGCGGGGCCGCCGCCATCCTGGCCGGGCTGTTCGTCGCCGTTCCGCTCACCGCCAATGCCGCCCCTGTCGGGCTGCACATCAGCAACGGCAAGGTGGTGGAGAGCAACGGCAACGAGTTCATCATGCGCGGCGTGAACCACGCCCACACCTGGTACACGTCGCAGACCCAGTCGATCGCCGACATCAAGAACCTCGGCGCCAACACGGTGCGGGTGGTGCTCAGCAACGGCACCCGGTGGACCCGCAACGATGCCTCCGATGTCGCCAACATCGTCAACCTGTGCAAGCAGAACCGGCTGATCTGCGTACTGGAGGTGCACGACACCACCGGCTACGGCGAGGAAGGTGCCGCCGCCACCCTGGACCAGGCCGCCGACTACTGGATCAGCCTGAAGAGCGTGCTGGACGGCGAAGAGGACTACGTCGTCATCAACATCGGCAACGAGCCGTTCGGCAACAGCGGCTACGAGCAGTGGACCAGCCACACCCGGGCCGCCGTCATCAAGCTGCGCAACGCCGGCTTCAACCACATGATCATGGTGGACGCGCCCAACTGGGGCCAGGACTGGACCAACACCATGCGCGACAACGCGCAGACGGTGTTCAACGCCGACCCGGACCGCAACACGCTGTTCTCCATCCACATGTACGGCGTGTACGAGCAGGAGTCGGCCATCAGCTCCTACCTGAACACCTTCCGCAACGCCGGACTGCCCATATCCATCGGTGAGTTCGGGCACGACCACTCGGACGGCAACCCGGACGAGGACGCCATCCTGCGGCTGTCCCAGCAGTACGGCATCGGTTACCTGGGCTGGTCCTGGAGCGGCAACGGCGGCGGTGTCGAGTACCTCGACATGGTCACCAACTTCAACCCGAACCAGCTCACCTCCTGGGGCCAGCGGATCTTCAACGGCCCCAACGGCATCGCCCAGACCGCGAAAGAGGCGACCGTCTACGGCGGTGGCGGCACCAGCGGCGGCACCACCAGCAGCGGTACGACGAACGGCGGCACGACCACCAACGGCGGCACCACGACGAACGGCGGGACCACCACGAACGGCGGGACCACCACGAACGGCGGGACCACCACGAACGGCGGGACCACCACCAACGGCGGGACCACCGGCGGCAACGGTGACATCTCCTGCGCCGTGACCTACCGCAAGGCCGGCGAGTGGCCCGGCGGCTTCCAGGGCGAGGTGGTGGTCCGCAACACCGGCTCCTCCGCGATCAGCGGCTGGACCCTGAAGTGGACCTTCGCCAACGGCCAGACCATCAACCAGATGTGGGGCGGCAAGCCGTCCCAGAGCGGTGCCGATGTCACGGTCACCCCGGAGTCCTGGAACGGCACCATCGCGGCCGGGTCCTCGGTGAGCATCGGCTTCATCGGAAGCTGGAACGGCACCAACAGCAGCCCGGCCGCGTTCACCCTCAACGGCACGGCCTGCGGAAGCTGAGCCACGCACCGCACCACCGCGCCGGCCGTCGGCTCCCGGCGGCCGGCGCGGCCCCTGCCGGCCGCCGTCGGCCGCCGGCAGACCATCCCGGGCCGGGCCGCTGGGCATCCGGCCCGGGATGGTGTCCGGGACCGGCGGTGCCGGGGGTCGCGGCACCGCCGGTGGCCTGCCGGCCGTCCCTGGCCGTCCGTCTCCGTCCCGGTACCGCCTCCGGTACCGGGACGGCGGCCGGTCAGGACGTGGCGGCGTTCAGCCGGGCCAGCTGCTCCGCGGACAGCTCCAGCTCCGCCGCCGCCGCCGAGTCGCGGATGGTCTCCGGGCGGCTGGACCCCGGGATCGGCACCACCACCGGGGCGAGCGAGAGCATCCAGGCCAGGCACACCCGCTGCGGGCTGACGTCCAGTTCCTCGGCCACGCTCAGGAACGCCAGGTGGCGCGAGCCCAGCGCGGCGGCGTTCGAGATGCCGCCCAGCGGGCTCCAGGGCAGGAAGGCGATGCCCAGCTCGGCGCAGAGGTCCAGCTCCGGCCGGCTGGAGAGGAAGGCCGGGGAGAACTGGTTCTGCACGCTGACCAGCCGCCCGCCCAGCACCTCCTGCGCCAGCCGGATCTGCTCCGGGTCCGCGTTGGAGATGCCCGCCTGCACGATCTTGCCCTCGTCGAGCAGCTCGGCCACCGCCCCCACCGACTCGGCGTAGGGCACCCGCGGGTCCGGGCGGTGGAACTGGTACAGGCCGATGGCCTCGACGCCCAGCCGTTCCAGGGAACGTTCGCAGGCGCGCTTGAGGTGCTCCGGCCGGCCGTCCACCGTCCAGGAGCCGTCGCCCGGCCGCAGGTGGCCGCCCTTGGTGGCCACCAGCACCTCCCGGCCCGCGCTGTGCGAGGCCAGCGCCTTGGCGACCAGGGATTCGTTGTGGCCGACCTCGTCGGCGCCGATGTGATAGGCGTCCGCGGTGTCGATCAGGGTGACCCCCGCGTCGAGTGCGGCATGGATGGTCGCGACCGACCGCTCCTCGTCCGGACGGCCCTCGATCGACATGGGCATCGCACCCAGTCCAATCGCTCCGACCTCGACGGAACCGATGCGGCGAGTGTGCATGGGGGACAACCCTTCCCGTGCGCGGGCCGTGGCCCGGCGGCCGTGTGCGGTGGGGACCGGCACCGCCGGTCCCGCGCCGATCGCGGCGCGGGACCGGTGCCGGGACGTGTTCAGCCTGGCCCGGCGCTCGGCAAGCTGTCCAATAGAAGAAACCGCACTCACTCATCGATTAGCCTTCTGAATCGTGGAACTGCGCCATCTGGAGTACTTCGTCGCCGTCGCCGAGGAACAGCACTTCACCCGGGCGGCCGACCGGCTGCTCGTCTCGCAGTCCGCGCTGTCCGCCTCGGTGCGCGCCCTGGAACGCGAACTGGGCGCGCGGCTCTTTCTGCGCAACACCCGGAGCGTGGCGCTGACCGAGGCCGGCCGGGCGCTGCTGGACGAGGCCCGCCGCACCCTGGCCGGGGTGCGCGCCGCCCGGGACGCGGTGGCGGCCGTGCGCGGCCTGCTGCGCGGCACGCTGGCCATCGGCACCGAGCAGTGCATCGGCGCGGTGGACGTCTCCCGGCTGCTGGCCCGGTTCCATCAGCTCCACCCGGGCGTGGAGATCCGGCTGCGGCAGGCCGGATCGCAGTCGCTGGCCGAGGACGTGGCGGCCGGGCGGCTGGACCTGGCGTTCGTGGCGCTGTGCGGGCAGCAGCCGCCCGCGGGCGTCCGTCTGACGCCGCTGACCGACGAACCCATGGTGCTGCTCTGCCCCCCGGACCACCCGCTGGGCGAACGGAAGCAGGTCACCTGGCAGGACCTGGCCGACCGCACCTTCGTCGACTTCGCCCCGGACTGGGGAGCCCGCACCCTCGCCGACCGGGCCTTCACCGACGCCGGGGTGGGACGGCAGGTGGCCCTGGAGGTCAACGACGTGCACACCCTGCTCGGCCTGATCGGGCACGGCCTGGGCATCGCCCTGGTCCCGGAGCACATCACCCGCAAGCCGGAGGCGGCGGTGCTGTCCGCGATACCGCTGGCCGCGGCGGCCGGCCCGCGCTGGACCGCCTCGGTGGCCGCCCCCACCCCGGACAGTGCCGCGCCCGCCGCCCGGCGCTTCCTGGCCCTCCTGGAGAGCTGAGCCGGGCGCTACGCTGTTGTGGCCGGCGGGCGGTCACCGGCGGCAGGGCTCAGCAGGCAGGGGGCGGGGACGATGATCGACCCGTTGTCGTTCGAGGCGGTCAGCACGGCGGTCACCGCCGCGGCCCAGGGGGCCGGCGGCGAGGCGGGCCGCCAGGTGTGGGGATCGCTCACCACCCTGGTGCGCCGCACCTTCGGCCGCGGCACCCCGTCCGAGGGCCCGGAGGACTCCGAGGCCGGCGGCACGGCCGCTCCCGGCGGTGGCGGGGACGGAGCCGGGGAGGCGGAACCGGCGCTGCCGCTGGACCCGGAGGACGAGGGCCAGGTGCGCGAGCTGGCCGCGCTGATCTTCGGCCGGGCCTTCCAGGACCCGGAGTTCGCCGCCGAGTTCCGGCGCTGGCGGGAGCAGGCCGAGGCCGCCCCCGCGGCAGGCGCCACGCAGGTGGTCAACCAGGTCACCGGCAATGCCCGGGTGCAGAATCTGGTCCAGGGCCAGAACATCACCTTCAACGGCCCCCTGACCTGACCCGCGGCTGCCCCGGCCCGCGGTGACCCGGCCCGCGGGTGACCCGCCCTGCGGCTGCCCCGGCCCGGGACGCCGCGGCGCCTCAGCGGTAGCGGCGGCGCCGGCGATGGCGCTGCACCTGGCGCAGGATTCCGCGCGCCGCGAGCAGCGAGGGCACCAGCCGCCGCAGCCGTCCGCCGCGCGCGGGCCGCCGACGGCGGGCGCGGGACCCCAGCCACGCGGCCACCAGCCCGGCCAGCTGCCCGCCGCGGGCCGCACGCCGGCCGCGTCCGTGGCGGGCCGTCCCCGGCCTTCCGGTGTTGCGGTAACGCGAACTCACCGGTGTCCTCCTTCCCGCGGGCCGTGCGGTGCCGGTTCCCGGCCGCTTCCCGTCGCATGGTCCGTGCCGGATTCACGTACCCGGACAAACCGGTATCAACCGCTCGGCAGGGTGCGGGCCGGGTCAGCCCCGGCCGGTGGCGGGCCGGTGCAGGCGGACCAGGGCGTCCACGGCATCCCGCTGCGCGCCCTCCACCGGGCGGCGCACGCGCTCCGCGCGGACGGTCCGCAGGCCGGCGGAGACCGCCACGGAAACGACCTCGTCGGGGGAGTACAGCACCTCCGGGTCCTGCGGACCGCCGGTGCCCTCGGCGATATTCGTGGCGTCATGGCCGACGACCAGCAGGGTGCCACCGGGCGCGGTCGCCCCGGCCGCCCGCCGCCAGACGTCCCGGCGCGGCCCGGCCGGCAGATGCAGGTAGCTGATCAGCACCAGCCCGAACCCGCCGCGCCGCTCCCAGTCCGCCCACGCCGAGGGATCGGTCACATCGGCCCGCACCCAGCGGATGCGCTCCGCCGCCTCCGGCGCACCGGCGGCCACCAGCTCGCGCCCGCGCTCCAGGGCCACGGCCGAGAAGTCCACGGCGGTCACCCGCCACCCGCGCCCGGCCAGCCAGACGGCGTTGCGCCCCTCGCCGGCCGCCAGGTCCAGCGCCCGCCCCGGCGGCAGCTCCCCGGTCTCCCCGGCCACCCAGCGGTTCGGCTCCCGCCCCCACACCAGCTCCGCCGCCGCATACCGCTCATCCCACGCCCGGCTGTCCATGTCCCGCGCCCGCCTTCCTTATGCCGCTGCCACCCGTCGGCCGCCGCCGGGATCGACTTCCAGGCGGTCGGGCTCGGCGATGGCCACCACGCTGGCGGCCGGAGTGCCGGGGACCGGCTCGTTCGACGGCCCCTCCGCCCACCACCAGGTGTCCATGAGTACGACGGTCCTGCCCGGCGGACTGAACGCCAGGGTGAAGGAGGGCAGCCGGAGCTGACCGTATGCCTGCCGGGCCAGTGTGCCGAGTGAGGGGGTGTCCGGCACGAACCAGCCCCAGTCGCCGGAGACCCGGGTGCCGTCCGGGGCGTAGCAGGCCTTGTAGGTGTGGACGGAGTCCTCGGTGGGCTGTCCCGGAGGCCAGTCCCCGGGGTCGGGGTAGACGCTGGAGGGGAAGTTGATGAAGCAGGCGTTCTCGCCCTCGCGGAAGCGGGAGGTGGAGGCGTCCTGGCGGCCCTTGTTCTCCACGGCGGACAGGTCGCACGACGGGCCGCCGGTTCCCGCGCCGCCGTCGCCGCCGGAGCCTTCGCTGCCGCTGGAACCGTCCGTCCCGGGCTCGGTGACCGGGCACTGATACTCGACATTGCCGCCGCCCAGGTCCACCAGGATCTTCTCGTCGTCGTCGCAGGATGCGGCGGCAGCCTGCTGCTGCCCGCCCACGGCCAGCAGAGCGGCGGTCAGCACCGCCGCCACGCCGCCCGCCGCCCACCTCCGCCGCTCCGGCATCACACAGTCCCCCTCAGCATGTGATCGTGGCCTCCTCGGAGGGCCGTTCCTCACTGATCAGCCAGGTGCCGGAGGCGCGTTCGGCGAGCACGACCCGGGGGGAGCGGCCCGCGGACTGGATGGGCACCTCCTCGCCGTTCCGTACTGCCGTCCAGCCCTCGGGGCCGGCACAGGACTGGATGCGCGCGGAGCCGTCGGGGGCGAGTTCCACGGTGATCTCGTCGATGACCGGTTCGCCCACCCGCCGGATGCCGTCGTCCTTCATGGGCTGCACCCGCGAGATCTGTTCCTCCGTCACGCCTGGCGTGGCAATCCCCTCGAACAGGGCCGGGTCGAGATCCTCGCCGTTCTCCAGGGCGATCAACGCCGCCCAGTAGTCCTGGTAGAGCTGTTCCAGAGCAGCGGTGTCCGCCTCTGCCGTCCCCTCTCCCTCCTGATCTCCACCCGTGGCGTCGTTCTCGGCCGGGGAAGCGGGCTCGGCACCCGCGATCTCGTCGTCACCCGACTCCTCGTCACCGGCGGAGGAGCAGCCTTCCGCGCGGAGGGCCGCCGCCGCCAGGGCGCCAGCGAGCGTGCGGGCACGGAGAGTCATCCGGGTCGTCATGTCGGCCAGGCTACTGGTGTGCGTGCCGCGTCGGGAGGGCTCCTCCCGGGCGCAGGAGCCGGTGACCACGCCGGTGACCGAAGGCGCCCGTACTGCGGGTGGTGTCACACGGGTGGCAGCATGTCGTTACGGACGCGGGCGAGCTCCTCTTCGCCCGGCGCAGGGCATTCCCAGCCGTGGTCGCGTGCTCGGGCGATGAGTTCCGCCGGAAGAGCCACGTTGTACTTGCGCACGTAGTAGGCGAGGTCTCCTGACCACACCCATACGCCGTCCGTCCGCACGTCCACGGTCCCCGACCTTGGACGTCGGTCATCCAGGATGTCCACCGCCGACTGCCCGGTGGTGGCGATCACATAGCCGCCGCTGAGGTAATCGGCCATCAATTCCTGTACGTTCTCATCTCCTTTTCCTACGCTTTCGACAAGTGATCCACCGTCCGGGTCGCCATGCTCAAGCTCCTGGAAGAATCCGACATAGTGGATCATTGAGTGGTTCTCCTCCTCTTCGGACCCCGGGCCCGCTCGTTCTGGTCGTTGCGCGCGGCAGATTATCCTCTCCGGCCTCCGCCCGGAGCGAAGAGTGACCAGCCGTCGCTCGGAGAGGTGCGTGCCGCCGAGCGGGCACTGTCGCCGACCCTCATGGCTCCGTTGTCCCAGATCCACACCTTGTCGTGCGGGGCGAGAACGTTGACCCCGAGCTGGTTCGCGAGATCCTGCGCGAAGGACCCGTTGGGTGACCCAGTGGAGCAGGCGACCAGCCGGATATCCCCGCCGCCGTAGGTCGGGTCCCTTCTCAGCCGGTTCGCCAGTTCGCGGTGGTCCCAGTGGCGCGATGTCCCGCCGGGCGTGACGGAGTTCGGCGTTCCGTGAATGACGACGTCGTGGTAACCGTCCAACCGGGGCGCATTCCGGTGGTAGTCCGCGAAGGTCTCCCCGGGGTTCATGTAGTTGGTCCGGTTCGCGTGTCCGGCGAGACCGAACGGATCGACCCAGGTGTGCGGGTTGTGTACGTACGTCTGGGGGTTGGGTGCGGGAGCGAGCCCGAGAGGATCGAGCGTGCTGTACCGGCCCGTGGCGGGGTCGTAGTGGCGGAAGTAGTTGTAGTGCCAGCCGGTTTCGTCGTCGGCGTACTGACCCGGGAAGCGCAGCGGAGTGTGAGTGGTGGCCTCCCGGTGGGTGGGGTTCCCCCACACGGTGGTGTGCTGGCGCCAGACGATCTCCCCGCTGTCGGTGCTGAGGTGGGTGGGGGTGCCCACGAGATCGGTGACGATGGCGTAGAAGCGACGGTCGGTCTCGTTCTGGTCCTCGCCCAGGGTGCGCTCCGTCTGGGCGAGGGGGTGAAGGCCGTCATGGTTCCAGGTCAGGGTGACCGCTCCGGAGGAGTCCGGTGCCGTGGTGGTCTGCTCGACCAGTGTGGTGTCGTGCCATACGAAGGTGGTCTGCTCGACGGCTTCGCCATCGTCGGCGTGGCGTTGTTTGCTGACGCGGCGGCCGAACGGGTCGTAGGTGTAGGTCCAGACGGTTCCGTCGGGGGTGACGGTCCGGATGAGCTGGTCCTGGGCGTTCCAGATGTATCGCCACGTGTCCGGCTTGCGCGAGAGACGGGTGCGACGGCGAAGAGTCACGCGGCCGGCCGGGTCGTGCGCGTAGTGGACGGAACCGGCACGGGTGAGCAGGGTGCCGGTGTAGGAGCGGTCCCCGACGGCGTCCTGCGCCGCGGCGGGCCAGTGACCGGTGGACTGGTTGCCCACGGGGTCATAGGTGTACTTCTCGGCACCGTAAGGGGTGACGGCCGAGATCACCCGTCCGCCGGCGTCGAGGGAGAACGTGTGGGTGCCGGAGTGGTGGTCGGTGAGGCCGGTGAGCGCCCAGTCGGGGCGGTAGGTGTAGCTGCGGGCGGTGACTGTCCGCGAGGCCGGCCCGATGCTGGTGAGTGCTTGATGGGTGAGGCGGCCGGCGGGGTCCCAGCGCTGAGTGAGGGCAAGGGTGTCTGATATGTCCCTGCGGATCTCCTGGCCGGTGGCATCACGGGTGAAGGTGAGGACATGGTCGTCGGTGGTGAGCGATGCGACGCGGCCCGCAGGATCATGTTCCCACACGCTGGTGTGGCCGCCGGGGGTCCTACGGCGGGTGAGCTGCCCCAGCGGATCGTGGGAGAAGCTGAGGGTGCGGCCGTTCACCGTCTCCGTGACGAGATTGCCGAGCATGTCGTAGCTGCGGGTGAGGACCACACCGGGACTGGTGGCATGGACGACGCGGCCCATCGGGTCATAGGTGTAGCTGGTGGTGTCGCCGTCCGAGGTCGTCTTCCCGGCGAGCTGTCCGAGGGCGTTGTAGGTGTAGGCGACGGTCTGGCCTGCCGCGTTGGTCCGTGAGGTGAGCTGGCCCGCGGCGTCCCGCAGGTAGGTGGTGGCGCGGCCGTCGAAGTCCGACTCCCGGATGAGACGGCCGACGGGGTCGTAGGTGTATGTCCAGGTGTGCCCGAGGGGGTTGGTCACCTGGACGAGGTTGAGCGCGGTGTCGCGGGCGAAGGTGTGGGTGACACCGTCCGGGCCGGTGTGGGTGAGTGGGAGGTCGAATGGCCCGTACGTGTACGACGTCACCCCGCCGCTCTCATCGACGTGGGTGAGGAGATTGCCTTCCGGGTCCCACTCGAAGGTCTCGACCGCCCCCTGGGGATCGGTGCGGCGGGCCAGTCTGCCCTCGGTGGTCCAGGCGCAGGTGGTGGCGTGGCCGAGGGAATCGGTGATCCGGACCGGACGGCCGAAGGCATCCCGGTCCACCACCGTCACGGCACCGAGCGGATCTGTCGCCTCGATCGGCAGTCCCGCCGCGTTGCAGCGGATCAGGGCCTGATTCCCGAGGGGAGTGGTGACGCGCGAGAGGGCTCCGTTGGGCTCGTAGGCGTAGCTGCTGCGGTTGCCTGCCGGGTCCAGGACCGTCGTGCGGTTCCCGGCGCTGTCGTAGCCGAAGGACCACACCGTGCCGTCGGGCTGGGTGATCTGTGTCGGCAGCCCGGACTCGTTGTGTTCGGCGCGGATCACACTGCCGTCCGGGCGCGTCAGCAGAGTGAGATTGCCGTTCTCGTCGTACTCGTACTCCGTGCGGCGGCCCAGGGGGTCCGTCTCGGAGAGGAGGCGGTGGTACGGGTCCCACTCCCGGCGACTGGTGTGACCCAGGGGATCGGTGACCGCGATGAGCTGGAAGCGGTCGTTCATCTGGTAGACGGTGGCGTGGCCGAGGCTGTCCGTGGCGGTGGTGCGGTTGTGCTCCGGCTCGTAGGTGTAGCGGTACTCCAGGACCCGCTCGGTGCCGGTGGTGAAGACGCACCGGCCCGCCGGGTCGTATGCGTAGCGGTACCAGGTGCCGTTGCGGTCCTCCCAGCGGACCATCCGGTGGTCGGTGTCGTACTCGAAGAGCAGCGGCAGTCCGGAGGAGTTGTAGACCTTGGCCAGGTTGCCGGCGTCGTCGTAGTCATAGGCCCTCAGGACCGGCTCGGCCGGGTCGGAGAGCAGCCGCAGGGAGGTGACGCGGTCGTCGTAGACGGCCACCCCGATCCGGTACCCCCCGGAGTGCACCACTTCGGTGGGTTCTCCGGCGTCGTTGTAGTGGAAGTCGATGCGGTTGGAGTTGCGGTCGGTGATCGCGGCCAGGGGCAGATCGCCGTTGGAGCGGCCCGGGACGGGGACGAAGTGCAGGGTGCGGCCGGTCTCGGGCTGGTGGATGGTCATGGCGCCACCGGGGGTGCCGTCCCAGGACAGCGGCCATCGCGGACCCTCGACCGGAAGCACCGCGGCCTGCGGATCCGGGTCGGGGATCGGCACGGGGTAGTGCAGCCGCATCCCGTCATCGGTGTAGAGGGCGACCTCGTCATCGGCCAGGACCAGGCGCTGGTCGAAGGTGGAGGTCCAGGAGCGGCCGAACCAGTGCCCGTGCCGGTAGTCCGACAGGTGTTCGCGTTCGATCAGCAGGGGCAGGACCCCCGGGAGTTCCACATCGGTGTTGCGCAGTGTCATCTCGCCGGTGGCGATGTCGATCGGGTCACCGATCAGGCACTTGAGCGCGCCCTTGATGCCCTCGCCCTGGAACATGGTGCGCAAGTTCCTCAGGTTGGAGGCGTAGCCCTTGATGCCGGTCTTGGCCGCCGACATCAGCCCTTTGGCGCCTTTGAGGAGTCCGGCGGCGGTGGTCAGGCCCTTGAACCCGGGAATGCAGTCCAGCGCTGCGAAGGCGACATCCCAGAGTGACGCCTTGCCGTTGGCGTATTTGATCAGTGTGTCGGCGAGGACGATCAGGGCGGCGGCGAGCACCACCCAGGCGAGCGGACCGCCGATGATCATCACCACGATGCCCAGGACGGCGACGATGATCTTGCAGACGTTGACGATGGTGTCCCAGTTGTCGACGACCCAGTCGACGGCCTTCTGCCACCACTTCTTGTTCTGCATGCCCGCGTCGGAGGCTTCTTCGAGGTCGCG
>NZ_WTLH01000128.1 GCF_011421595.1 Streptomyces sp. YIM 98790
CTCGACGTCGTCGGCCTCAACCCCGAGCACATCAACCGCTACCCGCACCAGTTCTCCGGCGGGCAGCGGCAGCGCATCGGCATCGCCCGCGGGCTGGCGCTCAACCCCGAGATCATCATCTGCGACGAGCCCGTCTCCGCACTCGACGTATCCGTGCAGGCCCAGGTCATCAACCTGATGGAACGCCTGCAGGACGAGTTCGGGCTCTCCTACGTATTTATCGCGCACGACCTGTCGGTCGTCCGCCACATCTCCGACCGGGTGGCGGTGATGTATCTGGGCCGGATCGTGGAGACCGGCAGCCATCAGGAGATCTACGACCACCCCACGCACCCCTACACCCAGGCGCTGCTCTCCGCGGTGCCGGTGCCCGACCCCGAGGCCAGGGAGCACCGGGAGCGGATCATCCTGCACGGCGACGTGCCCTCCCCGGCCGCCCCGCCCTCCGGCTGCCGCTTCCGCACCCGCTGCTGGAAGGCGCAGCGCAAGTGCGCCGAGATCGATCCGCCGCTGGCCGTGCCGGTGGCCTTCCAGGATGCCGAGGGACCGGTGGTGCACGACTCGGCCTGCCACTTCGCCGAGGAGAAGGAGCACGTGGCGCACGGCTGAACGCGCGGCCCGCCGGGCCGGGCGCCGGGCGGGGGCACGGGCAGAGACCGGGGCGGGACGGCTGATCTCCGGCGTGCCGCCGGGACCCCCAGGGGTCTGGGGGGCCGTCCCGCCCCGGTCCACGGCACCCGCACGGCCGTACGGCCTCAGTGTGGGGAGTCCGCATATCGGAACCAGGTCCGGCCTGTTGCCGCCGTGTTAACGGCCTCACCGGGATGGTCAGGGGCGTATCCGGCGGCGGGCGGAGTGTGCGCCTGCACTCTGCACCCGTGCACCGACGTGTGATGTCTCACCCGCAGTTATGATCCGTTGCGCCCGGTGGGTAGGACAGTGATAGCTCCGTAACGCCCTGTTCCACCGAGCCGCTCCAGACGCCGATCGTTGTTGTCCGCCCGTGCCCTGATGGAGGTAAACCGCCGTGGCCTTCTCCGTATCCGCGGTGTTGCTGCTGGCGATCATCGTCGTGCTGCTGGTCAGGAAGTCAGGGCTGAAGGCCGCCCACGCCACGGTGTGCGCGTTGTTCGGCTTCTTCCTGGCGAGCTCCAACCTGGCACCCACCATCAACGATCTGACCGCGAGCGTGGCCGACGTGATCAGCGGCTTCTCCTTCTGAGCGGCCGGAGCGGCCGGAGCGGCGGGGGCGGACGGGCCGCGCCGCGCGGCGGCCGTAAGCTCGGGCCATGAGTACCCGCGCTTCCGGCCTGCTGCTGGTGCACGCACATCCCGACGACGAGTCCATCACCAATGGGCTGACCATGGCGGTGTGCGTGGCGCGCGGCGTGCCCGTCACCCTGGTGACCTGCACCCGCGGAGAGGAGGGCGAGGTCATCCCGCCCGCCCTGGCCCGGCTCGCCCCCGACCGGGACGACACCCTCGGCCCGTACCGGGAGCGCGAGCTGGCCGCCGCCATGGCGGAACTCGGCGTCACCGACCACCGCTTCCTCGGCGGGCCGGGACGCTGGCGCGATTCCGGCATGATGGGGGCCCCGCAGAACCGGCGCCCCGGCGCCTTCTGGCAGGCCGACCTCGACACCGCGGCCGGGCAGCTCGCGGAGACCGTTCTCCAGGTGCGGCCCCGGGTGCTCATCACCTACGACCCGACGGGCGGCTACGGCCACCCGGATCACATCCAGGCGCACCGGGTGGCCATGCGCGGCGCCGAACTGGCCGCCGCCGAGGGGCACCGGATCGAGCGCATCCTGTGGAACTGCGTGCCCCGCACCGCGGCCGAAGCCGCCCTGGCGGCGCTGCGTGCGGCCGGGCCGGGCCGCTTCCGGGGCGTGGCCGGCCTCGCCGACATCCCGGGTGTGGTGGACGACGGCCTGGTGGTGCTGGCGGTGACCGGCGACGCGCGGGCGCGCCGGGCCAAGGCCGCCGCCATGCGGGCCCACGCCACCCAGATCGAGCTCGGCGAACCCGTGGCGGACGGCACCGGGCCGGTGTTCGCGCTCTCCAACGGGCTGGTACAGCCGGTGTGGGAGACGGAGTTCTACCGGCTGGGCCGGGGAACCCCGCTCCCGGAGGGAGCCGGGGACCCCTTCGACGGGCTGGACCCCGCGGACGGTGAAGGAGGCGCCCGGTGAACGGGATGACGGTGGGGCGGCTGGCGGCCCATCTGCTGCTGGCGGTGCTCGGCGCGCTGGTCGCCACGGCCGGCACGCTGGTGCAGGCGGGCTGGTTCCCGTTCGGACTGCTGCTGGCCCTGGGCGGTGCCGCCGCGCTGTTCCTGGGCGGAGCGCTGGTCATGCGCACCAAGGCGGGCGCGGCCGTGCCGGCCGGTAGCTGGGCGGTCACCGTGATGGTGCTCAACGTGCCGCGCCCGCAGGGCGATTTCCTCTTCGCCGCCGGCGCGGCGAGCTATCTCTTCCTGTTCGGTGGCATGATGACGGCGGTGCTGTGCGCGATGCTGGCCCCGACCGACCGGCCGATGTTCTCCTCCCCCGTGCCCTCCGGCCGCGGGAGGTACGGGCGGCCGGCAGCCGGCGCCGCCAAGTCGCGCTGACCGTGCCGGAAGAGCGTCTCGTACCCGATGTGCCCGACCGGTCACGGAACCGTTCGAGAACCGTTCGAACTGTGCTGCCAATCCGGCGGCCCCGGACTACCGGTGCCGTGTGCCGAAGTATGGTGGGCTCGCCGTCCGACCCGGCGCCGGATTCGGGGTCGGCCGGTGGAGCCAATCGGGAGATCTGCCTTGAGTCGTGAAACAGACAGCCCGTCCTCCGGACGGGGGCCGGAGCCGTACGGCGAGCCCGCCGCTCCGGGGGCGGCCGGGGGACCGGGCGCGGCCGGGGGGCCGGACGAGAAGAAGACCGAGACCACACTGACCACGCGGGTCAAGATCAGCATTCCCGGTTCCCGGCCCATCCCGCCCGTGGTGGTGCGCGAGCCGGTCCGCGGGGAGACAGGGTCCGCCGATCCGGCCGCGGGCGAGCGGCCGCCGGCCTCCGAGTCCGCTGCCGGCACCGGTCCGGCCACCGCCGGGGGCGGCCTGCCGCCCCTGCCCGGCCCCGGCGCGGCCGGCGGCGGCATCGCGGCGGACAGCCGCAACGGCCAGGAGAACGGCAAGAAGACGAGTTCCTGGTTCGAGCCGCGCAAGCCCGTCAACGGCGGTCCCGGCGGCACCCCCCCGGCGGGGGTGCCCTCGGCATCGGCCGGGCACGGCGGCACCCCTCCCCGTCCGTCGCCCGGCGACCCTCCGGGATACGGCATCCCCGCGCAGGGCGGCCCGCTGGACGGTGCTCCCCGGAACGACGACGGCGCGGCCGGTCCCGGTCCCGGTCCCGGTCCCGGTCCCGGTCCCGGTCCCGGTCCCGCCGGATACGGCACGCCCGCGCACGGCACCCCGGCGTACGGCACGCCCGCGTACGGCACGCCTGCGCACGGCACCCCTGCGTACGGCGCCGAGGGGTATCCGGGAGAGGCGTACGGCCGTGCGGAGCCGCTCCCCGAACTCCCGGTGCGCGGCCGCACCGCCCCCGGCGGCCCGGCCGGTCCCACCACCGGGCCGCAGTCCGGCGACATGCCGCTGCCACCGCCCCCCGGCGCCTCCCGGACCGGCTCCGGCGAGCTGCCGCGGCCCATGGCCGGGCAGGCCGAGCCGCCCAGCGCCACCACCATGGAGCTGGGCACCCCGCTGCGCACCGAACCCGGCCCGGTCCGCGGCCCGGTGCGGGAACAGCCCGAGACCGGAGCGCTGCCGCAGCTGCCCAGCCCGTTCGGCCCGGGCGGCGCCCCCGGCGGCGGCCCGGCCGTGCCGCCGCCCGGACCCACCCCGCCACCGGCCGTCCCGCGCGAGCGGACCCCGGCACCGCCCGGGGAGTACGACGACCACGACGGGCCCGCCGCGCCGGAGCCCCCGCGCCGCAAGGGCCGCGGCAAGGCGCTGCTCACCATGGCGCTGGTCACCCTCGTCGGGGCGGGCGTGCTGGCCTACGGCGCCGGACTGCTGCTCAACCAGCACGACGTGCCCAAGGGCACCACCGTGCTGGGCCACGACATCGGCGGCAGCACCACCGAGGAGGCGGTCAACAAGCTCGCCGCCGCCCTCGACCGGCCCGCCAACGCACCGCTGATCCTGGTGATAGACGGCCAGGAGGTGGAACTGCTGCCCAGCGTGGCCGGGCTGACCATCGACACCCAGGCCACCGTGCGGGCGGCCGGTACCGACGACTACAACCCGGTCACCGTGATCGGCTCGCTGCTGGACTCCACCCGTGAGGTGGAGCCGGTGTTCGCGGTCGACGAGGAGAAGCTCAACGCCGCGCTGGAGGACATCGCCGCGCAGTACGGCGGCACCGAGCCGGAGGACGGCTCCATCACCTTCGACAGCGAGGGCGCGCACGCGCACTACGGCCGGCCCGGGGTGTCCGTGGACGCGGCCTCGGCGGCCCCCGCCGTGCAGCAGGCGTTCCGGCTCCGCGCCCGGACCGGCGAGACCGAGCCGGTGGAGCTGGCCACCACCCAGGTGGAGCCGGAGATCACCGACGCCGAGGTGGACGCCGCCATGGCGGAGTTCGCCGAGCCGGCCATGTCCGGCCTGGTACGGGTCACCACCGAGACCGGCGTGCCCTTCATCGACTTCAGCCCGCAGAACTCGATCCACCAGTTCATCGGCATGACGGCGGTGGACGGCGAACTGGTGGACGTCTACGACACCGAGGCACTGGCCAGGCTCTACGGCAGCACCTTCGACCAGGTGCTGATCAGCCGGGGAGACGGCAGCCGGACGCCGCCCACCCCGGAGGAGATCGCCGGTCTGCTGCGGCAGGCGCTGCGCGAGACCGACCCGGACAAGCGGGTGGCCGTCATCGAGACCAACCCCGGATAAGCCCCGGACAAGCCGCACTCCGCTCGGCGTGCAGCGCACGGTGTACACCGCGCACCCGGGCGCGGCGGGGACGCGGGAGGGGGCTGCCGGCCGGCAGCCCCCTCCCGCGCGTCCGTTTCAGGGCTGCGGCGCCCGCAGGTAGTGGTAGTGGTGGTGCTCGGCGAGACCGAGACCCCGGTACAGATCCCGGGCCGGGGCGTTGTCGGTCTCCACCTCCAGCCAGGCGGCGCTCGCGCCCTCCGCCAGGGCGGCCCGGGCCAGTTCCGCCATCACCGCCGTGGCCAGCCCCTCCCGCCGCCGCTCCGGCGCCACCGCTATCGCGGCGAAGCCCGCCCAGCGGCCGTCCACCACACAGCGCCCCACCGCCGCCGGGCCGCTCCCCGGGGCGGCCGCCGGAACGACGGCGAACCACACCGACGGACCGGCGGCGAGCACCCGGCGCGCGGTCTCCGGCTCCTGCAGCGCTCTCGGCCAGCCGCGCAGCCAGTCCTCGCCCGGCTCCCGCTCCAGCCGCACCCGGGTGTCCGGCTCGCGGTCCGCCAGGGGTGCCAGCGCGCCCGCCAGCAGCGCGGTGTGCGCGTGCGCGGTCCAGCCGTGCCGGCCGAGCCCGGCGGCCAGCCGCTCGTGTGTCCCGGCCGCTCCGGTGGCCACCCGAAGCTGGGCGGGCAGTCCGCGCTCCGCGTACCAGGCGCGGACCCGTTCGACGGCCCCGGGGGAGCCGAGCTCACCGGGCTCGCCGAGCGGGAAGGCCGCGTTGGCGCGCCGGGTCCAGCCGCGGGCGGCCCGGCACAGCCAGCCGCCGAGCCGCTCGCTGTCCGGTGCCGGCCAGCCGCGCGCGGCCACCCGGGTGAGCTCCCGGACGGTGGCGGAGGGCATGCCGCGCCGGCGCGCGGGGACCGGGGGCACCACCTTGCCGGCCGCCAGCGCGGATTCCGGGATGCGGACGGTCACCCCGTCCCGGCGGGTGACGCACAGCACACCGTCCGTCCACGATGTGAGAACGCCGACCGTGTCGGTGAACAACGGCCCTTCCCCGACCGCCCCGCGAGGCCGGGCCAAGGCCCGCACGGACACCCGTTTGCCCACGTCAGAACCGCTGATGCGGATTTCCAGGCGTACGCCTGTGGTGAACTCCACCGCCTTGATCGCCCCTCGTGTTCGTACCCGCTGCCGGAACCGCGATACTAGGGGCCAGCATCGACGACGCCGCGCTCCCGCGCGCTCTGCAAGGCGGTACCGCCGGTCCGCCGCCCTACCAAGGAGGAACGACAGCGTGACCTACGTCATCGCGGAGCCTTGTGTCGACATCAAGGACAAGGCATGCATCGAGGAGTGCCCCGTCGACTGCATCTACGAGGGCAACCGTGCGCTCTACATCCACCCGGACGAGTGCGTGGACTGCGGGGCGTGCGAGCCGGTCTGCCCCGTCGAGGCGATCTTCTACGAGGACGACGTCCCGGAGGAGTGGAAGGACTACTACAAGGCCAACGTCGAGTTCTTCGACGAGCTCGGCTCGCCGGGCGGCGCCAGCAAGCTGGGCCTGATCGACCGCGACCACCCGGTCGTGCTGGCGGTGGCGCCCCGCGAGGAGGACTGACCCCGTCCGCCCCGGCCACCGGCCCGGGGCGCGCGGCCGCGCCGTGCGCCGCCGTCCGCCCCGGGCCGGCCGGGCCGTCCGCCCGGTCCCGCACCGCCGTGCGGACCCGTTCAGCGAAGTGAGCCCTCTGTGAGCCAGTCCGCGCGCCCGCGCTCCGCCCTGTCCCGTCTGCCGGTCTTCCCCTGGGACCGGCTGGAGCCGTACAAGGCGGCGGCCGCCGCCTGTCCCGGCGGGATCGTGGATCTCTCGGTCGGCACTCCGGTCGATCCGGTGCCGGAGGTGGTCCGGCGGGCGCTGGCGGGGGCCGCCGACCGCCCCGGCTACCCGGCGGTCTGGGGCACGTCCGCACTGCGCGACGCCATCGTGGGGTGGAGCGGGCGGCGGCTGGGCGCGCACGGGCTGGAGCACGGCAATGTGCTGCCGGTCATCGGCTCCAAGGAGTTCGTGGCCTGGCTGCCGACCCAGCTGGGGCTGGGCGCGGGCGACCGGGTGGCCTTCCCCCGGCTGGCGTATCCGACGTACGAGGTCGGCGCCCGGCTGGCGGGCTGCGAGCCGGTGCCGTACGACGACCCGGCCGGGCTGGACCCGGCCGGGCTGCGGCTGCTCTGGCTCAACTCCCCGTCCAACCCGACCGGCCGGGTGCTGGACGCCGGTGAACTGCGCGCGGCCGTGGCCTGGGCGCGGCGGCACGGCGTCCTGGTGGTCAGCGACGAGTGCTATCTGGAGCTGGGCTGGGAGGGCACCGAGCCGGTCTCGGCGCTGCATCCACAGGTCTGCGGGGGCGACCCGTCCGGGGTGATCGCCCTGCACTCGCTCTCCAAGCGCTCCAACCTGGCGGGCTACCGGGCGGCGTTCGCGGTGGGCGACGCGGCCGTGCTGGGCGAGCTGCTCACGGTGCGCCGGCACGGCGGGATGATGCTGCCGGCGCCGGTCCAGGAGGCGATGACGGCGGCGCTGGGCGACGACGCGCATGTGGCGGAGCAGCGGGCCCGGTACGCGGCCCGGCGGTCGGCGCTGCGCACCGCCCTTCAGGCGCGGGGTTTCCGGGTCGAGCACAGCGAGGCGTCGCTGTACCTGTGGGCGACCCGCGGCGAGCCGGGCTGGGACACGGTGGCCGATCTGAGCAAGCTGGGTGTGCTGGTCGCCCCGGGCGAGTTCTACGGACCGGCGGGGGAGCGTTTCGTGCGGGTCGCCTTCACCGCCACCGACGAACGCGTCGCCGAGGCCGTCCGCAGGCTTTCCTGACCGCTCCCGCCGACGCCGGCGGCCGGCCGCCCCGGCCCGCCGGGGCTGCGGGCGCGGACGTGGGCGGAGGCGTGGGCGTGCGCAACGCACAGGACCCCGGGGGTGGGAGGTCCCCCGGGGCCGGCCCCTGCTGCGGTGCGGAGTGCTCAGCCGAGCGGCAGGCCGCCGAGCATCGGGGCGTTGCCGCCGCCGGAGGTCAGCCCGCCGGTGACATCGGACAGGGCGTCGGTGGGCAGGTCGGTGCCGCCGAGCGTGTCGGCGGCCTCGCCGACCAGCTCCGAGGCGCTGCCGGCCAGATCGTCGGAGGCGTTCTGTGCCGCGGGAGCCGCGGTCCGCAGGGTGGAGCCCACGGTCCGGCCGGCGGCCGGGACGCCGGAGGCGACGATCTCGCCGCCCGCCGCGCCGACCATCTGCGTGGTGCTCTGGGTGGCGGCGTCCAGGGACTCGGCGGCCGAGGTGGCGTCGAGGTCGGTCACTCCGCTCAGGTCGGTGGCCTCCGGCAGCGCCGCGGCATTGGCGGCACCGGCCGCGCCGACCACCGGGGCGGCTCCCGCGGCGAACACGAGCGCGGCCTTGGCCATACGGCGCTTGAGGGGGTGGGACATGATGCTCCTTTGACGGAGAAGATGCTCTTCGGATGTGTCGTGTGTCGTGCGGTGTCGGACCGGCGATAACTCGATCAGACGCCGTGCCTATCGCGGCAGACCGGCTCTTGGTTGCGGCGGCCAAGGTAAAGGATTGGCAATGTGGCCGGATTATCGGGTCTGTGTGCACATTGGCAACCCTGGCGAGGGAATTCCCGCACAGGTGTCTTTCGCCAAGGCGTGCGGAAACGGGGATGAATTCCCGGTGGTCGAACGTGTTGCCGGTGCGGCGGGCATGCCTCCGGCGGCGCGGACGGCCGCGCACACCGGCCGGGACCGGGACGGCTGACCGGCCGTCACCCGGCTACGGACAGCAGCAGTCCGGGACGCGGCTCGCCGGACGGCCGCCACCCCTCCGCCGAGCGCGACGCCTCCCAGACCCGGTCCTCGAAGGAGATCCGCGCGATGCCCAGCTCGGCCGCGTGCGCCACCGCCCAGTGCGCCAGCTCCCAGCCCCGCTGCCGCGCCTCCCCGGCCGGCAGATCCACGGTGATCTCCGTCCCGGCCGCCGCGGGCACCACCGACGCCCCGAACTCCCGGGTCATCCGCGCGGTGATCTCCGCGGTGTCCCCCGGCTTCGCCGGGCTGCCGCCCGTGCTGCAGCTCAGGGCCGCGGGCGCACGCCCGGTGAGCGCGGCGGCCAGCAGCGCCGCCCGGGTCTCGTGCTTGGCGTACTCGTCGGGGAAGGCGCTGCGCTGCACGGTCTGGGCGGCCACCGTGAGCGGCATGTCCAGATAGCCGGGAACCAGTTCCAGCTCCTCGTAGAAGCGGGAGGAGGAGTACACCGGGTCCATGATCTCCTCCGCCGTGCCCCAGCCCATGGACGGCCGCTGCTGGAACAGGCCGAGCGAATCCCGGTCGCCGTAGTCGAGGTTGCGCAGGCTGGACTCCTGCATGGCGGTGGCCAGCGCTATCGTCACCGCCCGCTCCGGCAGGCCGCGCGCGCTGCCCACCGCGCCGATGGTCGCGGCGTTGGCCGCCTGCTCCGGCTGGAGCCGGTAGCTGCCGCCGCCGGCCTCGTCGGCCACCGTGCACTGCGGGCGTCCCACCCCGGTCTCCCAGTGCACCGCCCCGTAGACCACCAGGCCGGTCAGTACCACCACGACCGCCGCGGCGCGGGCGAGGACGCGGCCGGCGCGGCTGCTGCGGGCTGCTGCGGGCGGGGGAGTCGGCTCGGGCACGGCCCTACCGTAATGGAGCCCCCGGGGCGGCCGGGAGCCGGTGTGCGCCACGGGTTCGGCGAGGCCGGTGCGGCCGGGACCAGGACGTCACCGCCGGTGAGCGAGTTGCGCCACCCCATGCCACCCCGCCCGTTCCGGCACCCCGCCGGCCCGCCCGGGGCGCTCCGGAGCCTGCCGGGCCGCCCTGCCGCTCTGCCCGCTCTGCCCGGGCACCCCGCCGGAGCGCCCCGTGGAAGCACCCGGCCCGGGGCGGGACCCGGGGCCGGGACGCGCGGCCGGGACGGCCGAGTACGCTCGCGGGCATGGAGTCCTCCCCGCCCGCCCCTGCCCCCGCCCCCGCCCTGCGGTCCGTGTCCCGGCCCGCTCCCGTGCTCGACCTGACCGCCGACGCCGCCGCGCTCACCGCGCAGCTCGTGGACATTCCCTCGGTCAGCGGCACCGAGGAGCCGCTGGCCGACGCCGTGGCCGAGGCCCTGCGCGCCCCCGGGCATCTGCGCGTGGAGCGGCTGGGCAACAGCGTGGTGGCCCGCACCTCGCTGGGCCGGCCCGAGCGGGTGGTCCTCGCCGGGCACCTGGACACCGTGCCGGTCGCCGGCAACCTGCCCTCCCGGCTGGACGCGGACGGCGTGCTGTGGGGGTGCGGCACCAGCGACATGAAGTCCGGGGTGGCCGTCCAGCTCCGCATCGCCGCCACCGTCCCCGAGCCCAACCGCGACCTCACCTTCGTCTTCTACGACAACGAGGAGGTGGAGGCGGAGAAGAACGGGCTGCGCCGGCTCGCCGCCGAGCGGCCCGAGTGGCTGGCCGGGGACTTCGCCGTGGTGCTGGAGCCCAGCAACGGCGAGGTGGAGGGCGGCTGCCAGGGCACCTTGCGGATGCTGCTCCGGCTGGCCGGCACCCGCGCCCACTCGGCCCGCTCCTGGACGGGCGAGAACGCCGTCCACGCCGCCGCACCGGTGCTCGCCCGGCTGGCCGCCTACCGGCCTCGCCGCCCGGTGATCGACGGCCTGGAGTACCGGGAGGGCCTGAACGCGGTGCGCATCGAGGGCGGCGTGGCGGGCAACGTCATCCCGGACGCCTGCGTGGTCACGGTGAACTACCGCTTCGCCCCCGACCGGGACGAGCAGCAGGCCGCCGAGCACGTCCGCGAGGTCTTCGCGGACTGCGGCGTCGCCGAGTTCACGGTCGACGACTCCTCGCCGGGCGCACTCCCCGGGCTGGGCCATCCGGCGGCGCGGGCGTTCATGGCGGCGGTCGGCGGGCAGCCGAGGCCCAAGTACGGCTGGACCGATGTGGCCCGGTTCAGCGCGCTGGGCATCCCGGCCGTCAACTACGGCCCCGGTGACCCCAATCTCGCCCACAAGCGGGACGAACGGGTGGCCGCGGCCACCGTGCGCCACTGCGAGGAGCGGCTGCGCGCCTGGCTGACCGCCCCCTGACCCGGTCCCGGTCCCGGCGGTACGGCACGGCCCCGGCCCGGGACGCGGCCGGAACCGCCCCGACACCTGGACTTCCTGCGGCCGTGGTCCGTGCCACGTACCCTGCACGGAACGAACGCGCCGGACGCACCGGGCGCCGCAGGGACATGAAGGAGTGCAGCATGAACAGTGCCGGGGGAGCCGCCCGCTGGACCGACCAGGACCGCACCGAGCAGTACCTGGGACCGGTGGTGCGCCGCCGCGAGCAGGTGGTGCCGGGCACCGCCGACCAGCGGCTGCTGGACACCCGCGGCCCCTCCGACTGGCTGCACCAGGACCCGTGGCGGGTGCTGCGCATCCAGGCGGAGTTCGTGGAGGGCTTCGGGGCGCTCGCCGAGCTCGGCCCGGCGATCAGCGTCTTCGGCTCCGCCCGCACCGCGCCCGGCACCGCCGAGTACGAACTCGGGGTCCGGATCGGCCGGGCTCTGGTGGAGGCCGGTTTCGCGGTGATCACCGGCGGCGGTCCCGGGGCCATGGAGGCGGCGAATCGCGGCGCCAGTGAGGCCGGCGGCGTCTCGGTGGGCCTGGGCATCGAGCTTCCCTTTGAGCAGGGCCTCAACGAGTACGTCAATATCGGAATGAACTTCCGCTATTTCTTCGTGCGCAAGACGATGTTTGTGAAATATGCGCAGGGATTCATGGTGCTGCCCGGAGGAATGGGGACCATGGACGAGCTGTTCGAGGCGCTGACCCTGGTGCAGACCCGCAAGGTCACCCGGTTCCCGATCGTGCTGGTGGGCAGCGACTACTGGGGCGGCCTGGTGGACTGGCTCAAGCACACGATGATCGGCCAGGGCAAGGCCTCGCCGCGCGACGAACTGCTTTTCCAGGTCACCGACGACGTGGACCAGGCCGTCGAACTGGTCACCAAGGGCACCCGCTGACGGGCGGCCCGCTGACCGGCACCCGCCGGTCCGTAGTCGCCGGACGGGGGGCCGGGCCGGGTCAGGCCAGGCCGCGGCGGGACAGCCGGGGCTGACGGCGGCCGGCGATGGCCGCCGTCATCTCCAGCACCTGCCGGGTCTCGGCCACCTCGTGCACCCGGAACACCTGCGCGCCCAGCCAGGACGAGACCGCGGTGGTGGCCAGTGTGCCCAGCAGCCGCTCCTTCACCGGCAGACCGAGCGTCTCGCCGATGAAGTCCTTGTTGGAGAGCGAGACCAGCACCGGCCAGCCGGTGGCGGCCAGCTCCGGCAGCCGCCGGGTGGCCTCCAGCGAATGCCGGGTGTTCTTGCCGAAGTCGTGGCCGGGGTCGACCAGGACCGCGTCCCGCCGCACCCCCAGCGACACGGCACGTTCGGCCAGCGCGGTCACGGTGCGCACCACGTCCGCCATCACATCCGGATAGGCCACCCGGTGCGGCCGGGTGCGCGGCGCGGCACCGCCGGTGTGGGTGCACACCAGGCCCGCCCCGTGCCGGGCGGCCACCGCGGCCAGCTCCGGATCGGCGCCGCCCCAGGCGTCGTTGAGCAGATCGGCGCCCGCCCCGCAGACCGCCTCGCCCACCTCGTGCCGCCAGGTGTCCACGCTGATCACCACGGAGGGGTGGCGGCGCCGCACCTCGGCGACGAAGCCGGCGGTCCGGCGGATCTCCTCGGCGGCGTCCACCTCCTCGCCGGGGCCGGCCTTCACCCCGCCGATGTCCACGATGGCCGCGCCCTCGGCGATCACCTGCTCGACCCGGGCCAGGGCCGGCTCGTCCCGGAAGGTGGCCCCCTGGTCGTAGAAGGAATCCGGGGTCCGGTTGACGATGGCCATGATGACCGGCTCGTCCGGCGCGAAGGTCCGTTTTCCCAGTCGCAGCATGCTGCGAGAATACGTGCCGGTCCGGGGCGCGCCGGGAGACGTCCCGGCGGGTCCGCGGCGGCCACGGGGCGCCGGGGTGTGGCGCTCCGGCTCCGGGGCGGGCATCATCCGGGGCAGGGCGGCGACGGCCGGGACGGGCCGAGAAGGGTCCCCAGGGAGAATTCGATGCTTTTTCTGTACCTGATGGTCGCGATGGTGGCGGTGGTCGCCGGAGTCACGCTCGCGGTGCTGGGCAGTGGTGACGGCAGCGGAGCACCGGCCGAGGGCGGGCTGCCGGACGCCGAGCCGGACCGGCTCGACGACCCGCTGCCGCCCGACCGTCCGGTGCATCCGGCGGACGTGGTCGCGGTGCGCTTCCCGGTCGCCGTGCGCGGCTACCGGATGGCCGAGGTGGACGACGTGCTGGACCGGCTGGCCGCCGAGCTCGCCGAGCGCGACTCGCGGATCTCCGAGCTGGAATCCGCGCTGGCCGGTGCCCAGGCGCTGGCCCTGCGTCACCAGCCCGCCGGCCCCGAGGAGGACTGACCCCGGAGCCGGCCACCGGCCACCGGCCACCGGCCACCGGCCACCGGCCGGTGCCGGCCCACCGGACCGCTCACCGGCCGCGNGGTGCCGGCCCACCGGACCGCTCACCGGCCGCGGAAGACGGGTTCCTCCTTGGCGACGAAGGCGGCGACCGCCGCGCGGTGGTCCTCCGAGGCACCGGCCCGGATCTGCAGCTCCGCCTCCAGCTCCAGGGTCTCCTCCAGGGTGTGCGAGACGGCGAAGTCCAGTGCCTGCTTGATCGCGGCATAGGCCAGGGTCGGCCCGGCCGCCAGCCGGCGGGCCACCGCGGCGGCCGTCTCCGCGAGCTCGTCCTCCGGCACCACCCGCTGCGCGATGCCCAGCCGCTCCGCCTCCCGGGCGTCGATGGTGCGCGGGAAGAGCAGCAGGTCGGCGGCGCGGCCCGGGCCGACGAACCGGGGAAGCGTCCAGGCCAGCCCGGAGTCGGTGGACAGCGCGACCCCGGCGAACGCCGTGGTGAACTTCGCCCGCTCGGAGACCACCCGGTAGTCGGCGGCCAGCGCGAATCCCATGCCGGCTCCGGCCGCTGCGCCGTTCACCGCCGCCACCACCGGTTTCGGCATGCCCGCGATGGCCCGGGTGATCGGGTTGTAGTGCTCGGCCACGGTGCCGAGCGCGCTGCCGCCCGTCCCGCCGCCCGTCCCGCCGCTCTCGGCCCCGGCCCCTCCGGCGGAACGTTCCGCCAGGTGGGTGATGTGTTCCTTGAGATCCTGGCCGACGCAGAAGGCGCGCCCGGCACCGGTGAGCAGCACCGCCCGGACCTCCGGATCGTCGGCGGCGCGGTGCAGGGCGTCCCGCAGCGCATCCTTGGTCCGTACATCGAGGGCATTCATCGCGTCCGGCCGATTCAGCGTGATGGTGGCAAGACTCTCGGTGACTTCGTAGCGCACAGTGTCCGACATGCCGCTCAGCATGGACTACCGGAAACCGCCGCCGAAACCCCGGCATGCCGTTCTGTGATGAGTGCCCAACGGGAGTGCGGAACAGTTGCCGGAAGGACGGTATCCGGCTCGCATCGCGTCCGTATCGCGTGTGCTCCCCGAATTGAGCGGGTTTGCGGGGGCACGTTGCCGAAGGGATACCCCCGATGTTGGTCATCACGTCGCCGCATGCGGGATAATGGCCGGGAAGCAATCTGTTCGAGGCCGATGACGGCTGCGCCGACGGCGTTGTCGGGTTTGTCGGCCGCGATGAGCTGGTTTCAGGAAGGGGAACGAGCATGGCGGCCATGAAGCCGCGGACGGGCGATGGCCCGCTCGAGGTCACCAAGGAGGGGCGGGGCATCATCATGCGCGTTCCGCTCGAAGGCGGCGGACGGCTCGTCGTCGAGCTGAGCCCGGAGGAGGCCGCACAGCTCGACCAGGAGTTGCAGAAGGTGAGCGGCTGATCCGCAGCCACCGCCCTGAACCGTGATCCGTCAGCGCTGCCCCGGACGCCGCCCGGCCCCCGGAGCAGCGCTGACGGCGTTCCCGGGCCTCCCCGGGCGGGGCGGGCGCGCGGCCGGCCGGCCGCCGCGGCCCGGGGGACCGGAACTCAGGAGCGGCGCACCGCGCACAGCAGGCCGTCCCCCACCGGCAGCAGCGCCAGCACCAGCTCCTCGTTCTCCCGTATGCCGCGCAGCAGCTCCCGCAGCCTGAGCACCTCCGTGGGCGGGGCCGCGGAATCCACGGTGCGCCCGCCGGCGAACATCCCGGCGAAGCAGACCACCCCGCCCGGCCGCAGCAGCCGCAGCGATTCCGCCAGGTAGGCGCCGTACTCCGTGCGGTCGCCGTCGCAGAAGACCATGTCGTAGCCGCCGTCCGCCAGCCGCGGCAGCACGTCCAGGGCGCTGCCCGGGATGAACCGGGCCCGGTTCGCGGCAAAGCCCGCCGAGCGGAACGCCTGGCGGGCCAGCTGCTGCCACTCCGGTTCGACATCGACTGTCGTCAGCACCCCGTCCGGGCGCATGCCGCGCAGCAGATAGAGGCCGGAGACACCCGTTCCGGTGCCGATCTCCACCACCGCCTTGGCATGGGCGGTGGCCGCCAGCAGCCGCAGCGCGTCGCCGCAGCCGGGGGAGACGGCGCGCAGCCCGGCCTCCCGGGCGCGCTCCCGGGACCAGCGCAGCACAGCGCCCTCGGCGGTATCGGCGGCAGGTGCGCCGTACGCCTCGGCGAACGCCCAGCTTGTCTGCCGATTGCCGGTGATGTCCCTCTCCCGTCCCCGTGTGCACGCGCTTTGACTGTAGCGACTCCCTTCGGGAACCGAGCGCGCGGACCATGCGTTGACCCCTCACGAAGGACCGGGCGCGGCAGCACTCGCGCGGGCCCCCGGCGGATGCCCGGGCGGCTGCCCGCCGGAGACCGGAACGGCAGGTGAGCGGCCAAAAGCCGGGCGGAAATACTTATCCGGAGTTGACGGGCGAGGTGGCTATGGTAGGGACTCCACTCGACACCACCGAGTCCGACAGGGGAGGTGCGGCTGCGTCCGAAGGCCGAGCGGCGAAGAAACGCTTCCCGTGGACTTCCGGCGGGCCGAAATCCGTGACCGACAATGCTGACCGCGCCGCAGCCGCAGACGCTTCCGTCTCTTCCGCCGCCGCTTCGCCGGCCACCGCCGCATTTCGCGAGAACGGCGCGGGAGGAGAAGGCGGCCAGGCGTGGACTCCGCCCACCTGGGAGGAGATCGTCAGCACGCACAGCGGCCGGGTCTACCGGCTGGCCTACCGGCTCACCGGCAACCAGCACGACGCCGAGGACCTCACCCAGGAGGTCTTCGTCCGCGTCTTCCGTTCGTTGTCCACCTACACCCCCGGCACCTTCGAGGGGTGGCTGCACCGCATCACCACCAACCTGTTCCTGGACTCGGTGCGCCGCAAGCAGCGCATCCGGTTCGACGCGCTGGGCGACGACGCCGCCGACCGGCTGCCCAGCAGCGAGCCCTCACCGCAGCAGCACTTCAACGACACCCACTTCGACGCCGATGTCCAGCAGGCGCTGGACACCCTGGCGCCGGACTTCCGGGCGGCGGTGGTGCTGTGCGACATCGAGGGCCTGAGCTACGAGGAGATCGCGGCCACCCTCGGGGTGAAGCTGGGCACGGTCCGCAGCCGCATCCACCGCGGCCGGTCGCATCTGCGCAAGGCGCTGCGGCACCGTTCGCCGCGCGGCCGCGGCCGGGCCGGCCGCGCCGGGGAGGAACTGCCCGCACTGGCCGGGGTGCCGGCCGCGCGTGCTGAGGAAGGCGATACCGAGTGACGAGCGAGGACCATCTCGGCGACAGTCTCGCCGCACTGATCGACGGCGAACTGTCGGACGACCACCGGGAGCGGGCGCTGGCCCATCTGGCCACCTGCCCCGGATGCAAGGCGGAGGCGGACGCGCAGCGGCGGCTCAAGAGCGTGTTCGCCGACAGCGCGCTGCCCCCGCCGCCCGCGGCGCTGATGGCGCGGCTCCAGGGCCTGCCCGCGCTCGGCCTCGCCGATGCCGGGCGCGGCGGCGGGACCGGTGCCGGCGGTGACCGGGACGGCGCGGGCCTCCCCCCGGACGGCGCCGCGCTGCCCGGGGGACGGGGCAGGTCGCTGCTGACCCCGCCGAGCCTGAAGCCGGAGCGCGGCTTCCCGGTCCACCGCACGGGCATGCCGGTCGGCGGTGAGGCGGCGGCCGTGCGCGCAGGGCGCGGACAGCGGCTGGCCTTCGCGGCGGCCGGGGCGTTCTCGCTGGCCGCGGTGGCGCTCGGCGGCGCGCTCACCTCGGCCGGAGCCCCCACCACCCATGTGGCCGGCAGCGCCGGCGGCAGCGCGGGGGGTGCGGCGAGCAGCGCCAGCGCGAGCCCGGCGGGCACCTCCGCCTCGGCGGTGCGCACGGTCTCCCGTGACGAGCGGGCGGCCGACCGCGAGGTGAGGCACTCCCGGGGCGCACCGGAACCGGAGGAGAGCGGTGTTCTCCCCGTCGCGGCCTCGGACCGCTACGGCACCGGAGTGATCACCGGGCAGACGGCGGCGGTGTTCGCCGGCCTGGCGATGGATCCGGAACTGGCCGCGCTGCTGGCCGACCAGCGCTCCGCGGCGGCCTCCACGGCCCCCGGACCGGTGACGACCGGCGGGCCCGCGGTGCTCAGCGCGGCGGGCGGCGCGACGGGGGATACGGCACCGCAGGAGACGGCTCCGGTGCGCGCCGGCAGCCCTCGGTGAAGCCGGCCGCGGGTATTTGGTTGAATCCCATGCCGTAAGACGCCATTGCCGGGAACGGGGCCTGCGGAGACGATGGGGGCTGCCATGGATGAGGGGAACAGCAGCGCGGAGCCGCTGCACGGCCAGGACCCGTACGGCACACCGCCCTACGGCCCTCCCGGCCCGTGGGCGCCTGCCCCGCCCGTGCAGCGTCCCACGACGACGCCCCCGGCCGGCACCGAGGTCCCGGCCGAGGCGGCGGACGGCGGCCGGCCGCCTCGGCCCCCCGCGCCGCCC